>DATNEH010000236.1:0-15490 GCA_035553015.1 Caulobacteraceae bacterium
CAACCTCGTGGCGCCCTCCGAGCAGCGCGACCTCTATGAAGAGTTCGGCATGGACCCGGACCGGGTAATCGCCGAGTTCGCCGAGATCGCCACCGACGAGAACCGCCGCGAGGACATGAAGGAAGCGACCAACATCTTCCGGGTGTTGATCAAGACCCTGCTCAACGCCGGCATCATCACCGACCGCACCCGCGCCTTCTACGGAATGTATGTCGACATGGACGAGCTGAAGGGCGAGGGCGACCGCATGGTCGGCGACGACATCGCCGAGGAAGGCATCGCTTATCTGAAGGCGATCAACTTCCGCGATCGGACGCCCGGCCTGCGACTTGCCGCCGCGGAGTAAGGCTTAGTTCTCATTTCTGGCGTGATCTGGCCCTAAGCGCCCGTCTAACGGGCGCTTAGGGCCCTTGCCGTTTGCCTCTTTCGGGGCGAAAATCACGTAGGATGAGAATGAAGCTTATCCCAAGGCTGGGCCAGGGCGCCGCCGCCCTGACGATCGTGATCTGCCTCACCGGCCCGGGCTTCGCGGCCTTCGCCGCGCCGATGCCGGCGCCCACCGTCAAGGTGCAGCCCAAGCCGGCGCCGACCAGCTTCTACTCGGGGCGCTGGTACGAGATCGCCCGCACGCCGAACAGCATGCAGGCCGACTGCCAGGCTTCGACCTTTGATTTCGCGGGCTGGGTCTCCGGCGCCTTCAAGGCCGTGCAGACCTGCCACCAGGGCGCGCCAAGCGGACCGGCCAAGGTGATGAAGCTCGACGGCAAGGTGCTGCCGGCCAGCCAGAACGCCAAGATCCAGCTGGGCATGCTGGGCGGCCTGATCAGCCAGGAGTACTGGGTCCTCGATCACGCTGACAACAACGACTGGCTGATCATGTCCACGGCCAACCAGCACTACGTCTGGCTGCTCTCGCGCGTGCCGGTGCTGAGCGCCGGCGAGAAGGCCCAGGCGATGGCGCGCCTGCAGCAACTCGGCTTCAGCCTCGCGCGCATGGCCTTCCCGCAGCAGATCGCCGCCCGCTGACCGGACCCGGCTAGCCGCACAAGAAAAAGCCCCGGCGGGTTGCGGCTACCGGGGCTTAGAGGTCTGTCGATCCCCCGGGCGTGGCCCAGAGCGATTATCTCAAGCGAAGTCACCCTCGCACATGTGATCTCGCACTCAACTGTGGTCACCTGACGCACGAATTGTGGCGCCGCGCGGGCGCCGCCAAGGCGGCGCGGCTAAGTGCGGGCGGCTTGCGGGTGGAACGAAGATGGAACAGGATGGGGCGTGGAGACCCTCGTCCTGGAGATTTCGCGGCCCGAGACCACCAGCGCGGTGACGCGTGGGGCAGGGCGGCTGATGGCGGCGCTGGGCTACGCGCCGCTCCTGGAAGTGACGCTGCCGAACGGTCGCCGCGCCGACATCATGGCGCTGGGCCCACGCGGCGAGATCGCCATCTGCGAGGTGAAGTCGGGGCTGGAGGACTTCCGCACCGACCGCAAGTGGGGCGAGTATCTGCCCTACTGCGACGCCTTCTATTTCGCCGTCGCCCCGGAGTTTCCGCGCGAGATTCTGCCCGAGGCGCCCGGCCTGATCGTCGCCGACGGCTTCGGCGGCGCCGTCCTGCGCGAGCCCCCGACCGCCCCGCTGGTCGCCGCCAGGCGCAAGGCGCTGACCATAGCGTTCGGGCGACTGGCGGCGCTGAGGGCGGCCGGCATTTCCACCCAGTAGTCTCGGACAGCTACTTCTTCGCCAGCGCCGCGAGCTGTTCCTGGATGGCGGCCATCTGGGCGCGGAGCTCGGCGAGCTCGTCCCGGGCGCGGTCGTCGCGGGCCGGTTCGGCCGCTTGCGGTGTCGGCGTCGGCGTGGCTGGGGCCGCCTCGTCGGCGCGGTAGGCGAACGGCGAGAACATCTTCATCGCCCGGTCGAACAGCGCCAGGTTCTGGCGGATCTGGTCCTCGTAGGCGCCGATGCCGGCCGGGTTCATCGCCGCGAACTGGGTGCGCAGCCGCTCCTGCTGGCGGATGAACGAGTCCAGCGACAGCTCCAGGTAGCTCGGCAGGAAGGCCTGCATCTGGTCGCCGTAGAAGCGGATCAGTTGCCGCAGGAACTGGATCGGCAAGAGGTTCTGCCCGCGGCTCTCTTCCTCGAAGATGATCTGGGTCAGCACCTTGCGGGTGATGTCCTCGCCGGTCTTGGCGTCGTAGACGACGAAGTCGACGCCCTCGCGCACCATCCCGGCCAGGTCGTCCAGCGTGATGTAGGTGCTGGTGGCTTTGTTGTAGAGCCGCCGGTTGGCGTACTTCTGGATCACCACCTTCTCGCCGGCGGTCTTCTTCGAGTGCCCCGGATTGCCGGGCGGCTGGCCCTGGTCGGTCATCTGAGCCCTTTTTTGTGCGCAGCATGAACAGTTTTGCACTGCGGCGCCGCGCATGCAAACGCAGCCGTTGCATGAAGTCAAATCCGCTTTGCTGCGACGCGGGAGGTGACGCGCCGCGCTGGTTTCGGCATATGGTCGCAGGAGCCCTCGCAATGGTTACTGGAGCTCCGCCATGAGCGACGCCGACATCGTCATCGTTTCCGCCCAGCGCACGCCGGTTGGCTCGTTCAACGGCGCGCTTTCCAGCCTGCCCGCACACGAGCTCGGCAGGGTGGCCATCCTGGCCGCGGTCGAGCGGGCCGGCATCCAGCTCGGCGACGTCGACGAGGTGATCCTCGGCCAGGTCCTGCAGGCCGGCGCCGGCCAGGGCCCCGCCCGGCAGGCCGCGGTGAACGCCGGCATCCCGGTCGAGAGCCCCGCCTGGAGCCTCAACCAGCTCTGCGGCTCGGGCCTGCGCGCCGTCGCGCTCGCCGCCCAGCAGGTGAGCCAGGGCGATGCCAAGATCGTCGTCGCCGGCGGCCAGGAGAGCATGAGCCAGTCGCCGCACGCGCAGAACCTGCGCAACGGCACGAAGATGGGCGACCTCGCCTTCGTCGACACGATGATCAAGGACGGGCTCTGGGACGCCTTCCACGGCTACCACATGGGCCAGACCGCCGAGAACATCGCCGCGCGCTGGCAGATCACCCGCGAGGACCAGGACCGCTTCGCCGTCGCCTCGCAGAACCGCGCCGAGGCGGCGCAGAAGGCCGGCAAGTTCAAGGACGAGATCGCCCCGGTCACCATCAAGGGCCGCAAGGGTGACACGGTGGTCGCCGATGACGAGTACATCCGCGCCGGCGTCACGCTGGACAGCATCTCCGGCCTGCGCCCCGCGTTCGCCAAGGACGGCACCGTCACCGCGGCCAACGCCTCGGGCATCAACGACGGCGCCGCGGCGCTTGTGGTGATGAGCGCCGGCGAGGCCAAGCGGCGCGGCCTGAAGCCGCTCGCCCGCATCGCTTCCTGGGCGCACGCCGGCGTGCCGCCGGAGATCATGGGAACCGGCCCGATCCCGGCCACCCAGAAGGCGCTCGAGAAGGCCGGCTGGAAGGTCGGCGACCTCGACCTCATCGAGTCCAACGAGGCGTTCGCCGCGCAGTCGCTCAGCGTCGTTCGCGAGCTGGGGCTGGATCCGGCCAAGGTCAACGTCAACGGCGGCGCGATCGCCATCGGCCACCCGATCGGCGCCTCTGGCGCGCGCATCCTGACCACCCTGCTGCACGAGATGAAGCGGTCCGGGGCCCAAAAGGGCCTCGCCACGCTCTGCGTCGGCGGCGGCATGGGCGTCGCGCTGACGGTGGAGCAGGTTTGAAACTGACGGTTCCTTCTCCCCTTGCGGGAGCAGGTGTCGGCGAAGCCGACGGATGAGGGGTCGCGCTGCCTGCGAAGGCTAGCGAGCCCCACGCCAGCCTCGCCGTCCCGTCGACCCCTCATGCGGCCGCTGCGCGGCCACCTTCTCCTGCAAGGGGAGAAGGACGAAGAACGGGAGGAACGGGCATATGACCAGGGTGGCTTTCGTCACGGGCGGCACGCGCGGCATCGGGCGGGCGATCAGCGCGCGGCTGAGGGCCGCGGGCTACAAGGTGGCTGCGGGCTATGCCTCCAACGAGGTGGCGGCCACCGCCTGCGCCGATGAGCTCGGCGTGATGGCGGTGAAGGGCAACGTCTCCAGCTTCGTCGACTGCGCCGAGGCGGTGAAGAAGGTCGAGGCCGAGCTCGGCCCGATCGACACCCTGGTCAACAACGCCGGCATCACCCGCGACGCCGTGCTGCACCGGATGACCGAGGAACAGTGGAGCGAGGTGATCCGCGTCAACCTCGCCTCGATCTTCAATATGACCCGCAACGTCATCGAGGGTATGCGCGAGCGCAACTTCGGGCGCATCGTCAACATCTCCTCGATCAACGGCCAGAAGGGGCAGATCGGCCAGTCGAACTACTCGGCGGCCAAGGCCGGCATGATCGGCTTCACCAAGGCGCTCGCCCAGGAGAACGCGCGCAAGGGCATCACGGTCAACGCCATCGCGCCCGGTTACGTCGACACCGAGATGGTGGCCGCCGTGCCACAGAACGTGCTCGAACAGATTGTCGCAAGCATTCCGGTCGGCCGGCTGGGAATGGCCGATGAGATCGCCCGCTGCGTTGCTTTCCTCGCCGCCGAGGAAGCCGGCTACATTACCGGCTCCACGCTCACCGTTAACGGCGGGCAATATATAACCGGGTAGTAAGCCGTCCAAAATCCGCCCTACTCACGGGGCATCGAAGACGAATGGCGGCGCCTTTGTCGGCAATCCGTTCGGTTCTGATAGGCGTCGTCGGTCTATCGGCGGCGGCGATGGCTGTCGCCGCCGTCGCGGGGCCGATGTCGCTGCATGAGGCGTTCATGGGCAGCCGTCTGGCCGACAAGCCCACCGGCCCGCCGACCGCCCGCTATCAGACCGACGAGGGCGGCGTCTTCATCCTCGACCGCTCGGCGCCGAAGCCGCTGCTGAAGTTCAGCGACGATCCCGAGATCTGGGTGCTGCAACCGTCGCAGGGCCCGCACAACGACGTCATCTACCGCAACGACCTCGGCGAGGAGATGCTGCGCGCGACCAGCCTCGGCGGGCTGACGGTGTTCACGCCGCGGCGTCCGGCGGGGTCGGCGGCCGCCTACGACGGCGCCACCCAGCCGCTGCACATTGGCCCGATCAGCCCCGTCCAGCTCAGCAGCGACTTCTACCAGGCCAGCATCCGCGCCAGCCGCTACGCGCGCCACGATGTGGCGTTCGAGACCGGCAAGGACGCCGAGGCCGGCAGCAGCGCCGCCTACGCCGACGCCGCCCAGGTCACCAGCGAGGCCATCGTCGACATCGCCTCGCTGCCGAACGGCCGGCTGCTGCTGACCAAGTTCAACGACGTGGTGATCACCCAGGGCTCGCACGCCAACGCGGCGCTGCAGAACCACAAGCTGACAGTGACCATCGTCGCCAAGGAGGGCGTCTTCGGCCGCCCGTCGTCGCGCCGCATCGCCCGCGCGGTCGGCGCGCCTTAGCGGCCGCCGCCGCTACTCCAGGTCGCTCCAGCAGGTCACCGCGGTCCCCGGCCAGGCCGTCGCCTCGTAGACACCACGCGCGATCGCCCTCGCCAGGCAGTCGGCGGCCAGCGCGCCCAGCCGCGCCACCACGCCGAGCCGCGGGCCCTCCAGCGGCCGCATGCCGGTCGCCAGCGCGAACACCACGTCGCCGTCGAACGGCGTGTGGGCGGGCCGGAGCGCCCGCGCGAGGCCATCCTGCGCCATGATGGCGAGCCGCTTGGCCTCGGCCGGCGTCAGCGCCGCGTCGGTCGCCACGCAGGCGATGGTGGTGTTGACCCGCCCGTTGGCGGCCGGGCCCTTGGCGAGGCCCCAGTCGTCCGGCGCAGCGGCGAGGCCGGCCGCGCCCAGGCCGCCGAACTCGCCGCCGATCTCGTAGGGCGCCGCCCAGAAGCTGCGTCCGCCCGGCGCCACCGCTGCGCCATAGCTGTTCACCGCGACGATCGCCCCCACCGTGAAGCCCTGCTCGCCGACCACCGAGGCCGAGCCCAGCCCGCCCTTCAGCCGCCCGGCGGTCGCGCCGTAACCCGCGCCGGCGGTGCCGAGCGCGAACACGCGCCCGGCGGTCCGCGCCGCCGCCATGCCGAGCTCGCGGTAGGGCGGCGCCTCGCCCCAGCCTTTGTCGCCGCCGTTGGCGAGGTCGTAGAGGATCGCCGCCGGCACGATCGGCGCGACCGGCACGCCGGCCGGTCGCGGCGCGCCGGCCGCCCGGGACATGGTGAACCCGCGCGACGCCGCGCCCAGCACCGCGGTCACCCCGTCCGCCGCCGCCAGCCCGTAGACCGAGCCGCCCGACAGCACCACCGCGTCGGCCTCGTCGACCAGGTTCTCCGGCGCCAGCGCATCGGTCTCGCGGGTGCCGGGCGCGCCGCCGCGCACGTCGACCGCGCAGACCGCCCGGTCCGGCGCCAGGATCACCGTGACGCCGCTGCGCACCGCCGCATCCTCGGCCTGGCCGACCGTCAGGCCCGCCACGTCGGTGATCAGATTGAGCGGTCCCGGCCCCGGCTGCGGCATCAGCGCTTGCTAGAGGCCGTGCGCTTTGTTGTCCCGATGTTTTTGTCCGTGGCGGCAGCGCGCCTATGTTGCAGCCAGACCGCCGGGGAAGAGTCTCTCTCATGAAGCGTTGGATCGCCGCCCTTACTGTGCTCGCCGCCGCCGCGGCCCCGGCGTTCGCGCAACCCCCGCCGCCGTCATCGTCGCCAGCCGCGTCCGTCGCCGCCGCGCCGGCGCGCGAGGCCTCGGTCCCGGTCATCACGCCGCACGCGATGGTGACCGCCGCCAACCCGCTGGCCGCCAGCGCGGGGCTGGCGGTGCTGAAGCGCGGCGGCTCGGCGATGGACGCGGCGGTGGCGGTGCAGGCGGTGCTGGGCCTGGTCGAGCCGCAGAGCTCCGGCCTCGGCGGCGGCGCCTTCATGGTCTACTACGACGCCAAGACCAGGAAGGTCACCGCCTACGACGGCCGCGAGGTCGCCCCGAAGGGCGCGGGCCCGGACATGTTCCTCGGCCCCGACGGCAAGCCGCTGCCGTTCTTCCAGGCGATCCTCTCGGGCCGCTCGGCCGGCGTGCCGGGCGCGGTCGCCATGCTCTACCTGGCCCACAAGGAGCACGGTCGCCTCGCCTGGAGCGGCCTCTTCGATCAGGCCGAGAAGCTGGCCGACGACGGCTTCGTGGTCAGCCCCCGGCTCGACTTCATGATCCACCTGAAGCAGGCGCCGCAGCCCTCCGCGCCCGACGCCGTGCGCTATTTCAGCAAGCCGGACGGGACCGAGCTGAAGGCCGGCGACGTCCTGAAGAACCCCGCCTACGCCGAGACACTCCGGCTCGTGGCGAAGGAAGGCCCGAACGCCATCCTCACCGGCCGCATCGCCCAGGATATCGTCAAGCGCCTCTCCGAAGGCCCGTTGCCCGGCTCGATGACGCTGGCCGACCTCGCCGCCTACAGGCCGCACGAGTCCGAGGCGCTCTGCCGCCCCTACCGCGTCTACCTGGTCTGCACGACGCAGGCGCCCTCCGGCGGCCCGGCGCTGCTGGAAGCGCTCGGCCTCATCGAGCACACCGACATCGCCTCGCGTGGGCCGGCGGACGCGCAAGGCTGGCTGCAGATCGCCGAGGCGGAGCGGCTGATGTACGCCGACCGCGACAAGTACGAGGGCGACCCGGCGTTCGTCAGCTATCCGCTCGAGGGCCTGCTCGACCGGCGCTACCTCGCCCAGCGCGCCAAGCTGATCGGCGACACCGCTGGCCCCGCGCCGACCCCGGGCCATCCGGCCGGCGTCAGCGTCGCCTACGGCCCCGACCACACGCGAGAGCCCGGCGGCACCTCGCACTTCGTGATCGTCGACGCCGACGGGAACGTGGTCTCGATGACCACCACGGTGGAGAGCATCTTCGGCGACGGGCGCATGGTCGACGGCTTCTTCCTCAACAACCAGCTGACCGACTTCTCGTTCGCGCCGAAGGACCCTGACGGCGCGCCGGCCGCCAACGCCGTCGGTCCCGGCAAGCGGCCGCGCTCGTCGATGGCGCCCAACATCATCCTGGATGCGCATCGCGACTTCTTCGCTGCGGTCGGCTCGCCGGGCGGCAACGCCATCCCCGCCTTCGTGCTGAAGGCGATCGTCGGCTTCATCGACTGGAAGCTGCCGATGCAGCAGGCGCTCGACCTGCCGAACCTGGTGGCGCGCGGGCCTGCCTTCTACGGCGAGGCCGACCGCTTCCCGCCCGCCGTGGTCAAGGAGCTTGCGGCGAAGGGCGTGGTCTTCCAGGCCGCCCGCGGCGCCGAAGGCTCCGGCCTGCACGGCATCATGAAGGTGAAGGGCGGCTACGAAGGCGGCGCGGACGACAGGCGCGAAGGCGTGGCGGTGGGGTACTAGCGCCTTGTCCCTCCCCTTCATGGCGAGGGTGACCGCGAAGCGGTCGGGTGGGGGAGTCAAGGCCGTCCGTTAGTCTGCCGGTTAGCGTTGTCGCTTCGGACATCCCCACCCGGCCTCGTTGCGCTCGACCACCCTCCCCATGAAGGGGAGGGATACGCGCGTCGCGCCTAGTACCGATAGTGGTCCGGCTTGAACGGGCCTTGCTGCTTCACCCCGATGTAGTCGGCCTGGTCCTTGTTGAGCGTGGTCAGCTTCGCGCCGAGCTTGGCCAGGTGCAGGAAGGCGACCTTCTCATCGAGGTGCTTGGGCAGCGTGTGCACGCTGGTTCCGTAGGCCTTGCCGTTCGACCACAGCTCGATCTGGGCCAGCGTCTGGTTGGTGAAGCTGGCGCTCATCACGAAGCTCGGGTGGCCGGTGGCGTTGCCGAGGTTCACCAGGCGACCCTCCGACAGCACGATGATCTTCTTGCCGTCCGGGAACTCGACGTGGTGCACCTGCGGCTTGATCTCGTCCCAGCGGTAGTTGCGCAGCGCGCTGATCTGAATCTCGGAATCGAAGTGGCCGATGTTGCAGACGATGGCGTTGTTCTTCATCTCGCGCATGTGCTCGAGACGGATGACGTCCTTGTTGCCGGTGGCGGTGACGAAGATGTCGGCGGCGCCGGCGACGTCCTCCAGCGTCTGCACCTCGTAGCCTTCCATCGAGGCCTGCAGCGCGCAGATCGGGTCGATCTCGGTGACGATCACCCGCGCGCCGCCGTTGCGCAGGCTGGCGGCCGAGCCCTTGCCGACGTCGCCGTAGCCGCAGACCACCGCCACCTTGCCGGCCAGCATCACGTCGGTGCCGCGGCGGATGGCGTCGACCAGGCTTTCGCGGCAGCCGTAGAGGTTGTCGAACTTCGACTTGGTGACGCTGTCGTTGACGTTGATCGCCGGGAACGGCAGCTCGCCCTTCTCGGCCATCTGGTAGAGGCGGTGGACGCCGGTGGTGGTCTCCTCGGAGACGCCCTTGATCGCTTCGCGGATCGCTGAATAGAAGCCGGGCTTCTCTTTCAGGTAGCGCTTCATCACCGCGTAGAGCGCCTCTTCCTCCTCGTTGTTGGGGTGATCGAGGAGGGCGGATCCTTCTCGGCCTTCGGGCCCAGCACGCAGAGCAGGGTGGCGTCGCCGCCGTCATCGAGGATCAGGTTCGGATAGCCGCCGTCGCCCCACTCGAAGATCTTGTGCGCGTAGTCCCAGTATTCGGGCAGCGTCTCGCCCTTCACGGCGAACACCGGCGTTCCCTTCACCGCGATGGCTGCGGCCGCATGGTCCTGCGTCGAGAAGATATTGCAGCTGGCCCAGCGCACCTCGGCGCCCAGCGCCTGCAGCGTCTCGATCAGCACCGCGGTCTGGATCGTCATGTGCAGCGAGCCGGCGATCCGGGCGCCCTTCAGCGGCTGGTCCTTGGCGAACTCCGCGCGCACCGCCATCAGGCCGGGCATTTCGCCCTCGGCGATCTCGATCTCCTTGCGGCCCCAATCGGCCAAGGCGGCGTCCTTGATGATGTAGTCGGCCACGGGCGGAGGTCTCCTTCTGAACCGTGGCGCTCTATAGCCGCCGGCAGGAGTGGCGGCAACCAGGATATAAGGTTTTCTTTATGTGAGATTGAAGCGGGGCGGCGCTACTTCCAGAACACCTTCGCGTCGCGGAAGGCCTTCAACGCGGCCTCCGCACGATCCGTCAGCGGCCCGACCCGGGCCTGCTGGGCGCCGGTGATGCGGCCGGCGACGAAGGCGGAGTCGGTCTCGGCGCGGCCGGGGCTGGCGGCGGCCTCGTGCGCCAGCCGCTCGCCGACCACGATGTCGTTGAGCTCGCCCAGCGTGTCCTGCACGTCCTTCAGCGCCTGGACGAACGCTTGCGCGCGCCTGGCATGCCCGAACAGCGCACCGAACACGTCGGCGGCGTAGCGCAGCTTCTTGGCCTCGATGCGCAGCTTGTGGCGGGCGGGCGGATCGAGTTCGCGCAGGGCCTTGCCGCGCCGGGCGATCTTGCCCTGCCGCTTGGAGAGCTCGCGGGCGGCGAAGCGGTCGATCGACCGCTCGCGCTCCTGCGCGACGGCTTCCGCGGCGGTCCAAGGCCCGGTCTCGATCCAGATCAGCAGGTCGATCAGCAGGCGCCGGAAGCGCTCGCTCTCCACCGCAGCGGCGGCCCGCGCGTAGGCCAGCCGCCGCGCGCCGCGCAGGCGGGCGCCTAGTCCCTTCAGACCCTCGGCGTCGGCCTTCTCGACCACCGCGGCCCGGTAATCGCCATGCAGCAGCACATCGAGGTTGCGCGCCGCATCCAGCTCGCCGGTCAGCCACTTCAGCTCGGCCTTGATCGCCGGCAGCCGCGCGTCGGTGACCACCTGCTTGAAGCTGGTGATCAGGCTGCGCAGGCGCCGCAGGGCCACCCGCAGTTGGTGGATCACCTCGGGACTGGCCCGATGCCGCAGCCGCTCGGCGTTGGCGGCGATCTGCCTGAGGCAGGCGATCGCGATGCGCTGGAAGGCCTGGCCGGCGTCCATCCCGGGCAGCAGCGGCGGCGGCTCGAACTTGCGCGCGAAGGAGCGCGGCGGGTGGGCCAGTGCGTGGCCGCGCTCGGCCTTGGTGGTGAAGCTGAGGGTGAAGTCGCCCGCCGTCGCCAGCCGGCGGGCGAGCGCGAAGAGGCCCCACTGCGGGCCGCGCTTCAGCTCCAGCTCCAGCTCGGCGAACGGCGCCTCCTCGCCGCGCGCCTTGGCGATGCCCTCGTCGAAGGCGATCTCGATGTGGCTGTCGCCCTCGGTGACGTCGGCGGTGCGGCGGCGCACGTCGACCACGTAGACCGGCGCCAGCCGCCCGGCCTTGGCGAGCACCCGCGCCGCCGGCGTATGCTTGAGCACCGCCAGGTCGGGGTCGGGGCCGTCGAGCCTCGTCTCCCACTCGCCGCGCGAGAACGCGCCGTCGCCGCCGTCCTTCAGCGTCTGGGTGAACGCATCGCCGCTGCGGCGCACGCGCAGGGCCATGCCGGCGCGGCGCAGCGAGCCCTTCGGCGTGTCGTAGTAGATCGAGACCAGCTCGTGCGGCTCGGCCCCCGCCAGCGCCGCGATCGCCGCGGCCGCATCGCCTGCGCGGGCGGCCGGCGCTGCGAACTTCAGCTCGATCTCCTGCGGCGGCGGGTTGGTCGGCGGCTGGGGCGGTGGCTTGGGCATCGCTGGGTCGACTGTCGGCTGCGCTTGATGTCCTAGCACGGACGCGGCACAGCACCGAACGCGGCGGTGGCCGGAACGGCGGCGCCGAAACTCCCAGCGTCGCATGCCGTTGCTGCTAGCGGTCTTCCTCGAAGCGATTGGTCACCAGTTCGGTCAGCGCCTCGACGGCGGCGTCGGCCTCGGCGCCCTCGGCGCGGATGATGATCTCGCTGCCAGGCCCAGCGGCCAGCATCATCAGGCCCATGATCGAGCGGGCGTCGACGGTCGCGCCATCCTTGGAGACGGTCACCTCGGCGTCGAAGGTCGCGGCGAGCTTCACGAACTTGGCGGAGGCCCTGGCGTGCAGGCCGCGTTCGTTGGTGATCTCCACCGACGCTTCAGCGCTCATGCGCGCTATTTCTCGCCGGAAAGTACGTAGGAGGCGACCGAGATGTACTTGCGGCCGGCTTCCTGCGCCTGGGCGACGCAGGTCGGCAGATCCTCGCGCAGGCGCACGCTGGCCAGTTTGATCAGCATCGGCAGGTTCAGCCCGGCGATCACCTCGGCCTTGGTCTGCTCCATCACCGAGATCGCCAGGTTGGAGGGCGTGCCGCCGAACATGTCGGTGAGCAGGATCACCCCGCCGCCGTCGTTGACCTTCTGGCAGGCCGCCAGGATGTCGCGGCGGCGCCTTTCCATGTCGTCGTCCGGCCCGATGCAGATGGCGCTGACGGCGGCCTGCGGACCGACGACGTGTTCCATCGCATGGATGAATTCTTCCGCCAGGCGTCCGTGAGTCACGATCACGAGCCCGATCATAGACGAGGCCTCAAGGGCATCCCCAGTCCTTGCGCGGCCCCCTCCGCCGCGAAGGGCGCCTAGATACGCCTGTTAGGGTCCGTGTCCAAGATGCAGCAGAGCGCGGCGTAGTTTCGCGGGCGCGGAAGCCTCGCGCGGGTCCAGCCGCGCGAGCGGAATGGCGGTTTGCGCGATGCACTCGGTCGCAGCGTCCGGCATGCGCTCGATCGCCTCGCCGGGCGGCACGCAGCGCACCGCCAGCACGATCTGCGCAAACCCCAGCGACGGCTCGGCGCTGATCCCGTGGCCGCGCGCCTCGATCAGGCCGCCGAGCGGGTCGGGCGCGCGGCCGTAGAGCTTGCCGCCGGATGTCCAGGCCGTCACGCGGTCGTCAGCCACCAGCCGGAAGCCGGCCTCGAGCGCGCGCAGCGCCAGGTCGCTTTTGCCGGCGCCGGAGGGGCCGAGGATCAGCGCGCCGCGCCAGAAGCCGCGCAGCCGCAGCGCCACCAGCCCGGCGTGCAGGATCACGCGCCGCGCCTTGCGCCGGGCTCGTCGCGCGCCGGTAAGGTCACGGTGAAGCGGGCGCCGGCGACGCCGCCGCGCCCATCGTCGCGGTTCTCGGCGCGGATCGTGCCGCCGTGCGCATCGACGATCTGGCGGGCGATCGAGAGCCCGAGGCCGGAGTTGCCGCCGAACGCCGTACCCGGCGGACGCGAGGTGTAGAAGCGCTCGAACACGGTCTCGACGTTCTCCGGCGGCATGCCGGGGCCATCGTCGTCCACGCGCACCACGGCCTGCCCACGCTCGCGGCTCAGGCTGACCCGCACCTCGCCGCCGCGGGCGGAGAACGAGCGCGCGTTGTCGATCACGTTGCGGAACACCTGGCTGAGCGGGCCTTCGCGGCCGACCACGGTCACCGGGTCGGCGTCGACGCTGAGGCGCACGTGCGGATCGCTCTCGCGCCGCACGGTCTCGTAGAGGCCGACGATCTCGCGCAGCAGCCTCGGCATGGCGATCGGCCGGGTCGGCTCGCGCGACAGCTCGGCGTCGAGCCGCGAGGCGTTGGAGATGTCGGTGATCAGCCGATCCAGACGCCCGACGTCCTGCTTCAGGATGCCCAGCAGCCGGGTGCGCGCCTTCGGCTCCTCGACAAACTCCAGCGTCTCCACCGCCGAGCGCACCGAGGTCAGCGGGTTGCGGATCTCGTGCGCCACGTCGGCTGCGAAGCGCTCGATCGCCTCCATGCGGTCCGACAGCGTGTGGGTCATGTCCTCGAGCGAGCGGGCGAGGTCGCCGAGCTCGTCGCGGCGCTCGGCGATGTCGGGCAGGGCGATCGCCCGCGCGCGCGACAGCCGCACGCTGTCTGCCGCGTCGGAGAGCCGCCGCACCGGCTGCGCGATGAGCTGGGTCAGCGCGAACGACGAGATCATGTTGACCAGCACGGCGACGACCAGGAACGGGATCAGCGCCACCCACTCGGCGCCGACGATGCGGTCGATGTCGCCCGACTCGACCGTCAGCACGCCGACCACGTCGCGCACGCGCTCGATCGGGATCGACACCGACGCCACGTGGCCGCCGCCCTCGCCCGGCCGCACCCAGGCTCGCGTCTGGCCGGTGAAGGCGACGGCGATCTCCTGCTTCAGGGCCTTCTCGGCGGCTTGGGCGCTGTGGCTGGGCGCCGGCGTCGAGAAACCGGGGAGACCGAAGAGCTTTTCCCCCGGCTTGAGCGCACGCGGCAGATCATGCGACTCTACCCGGTCGGTGGAGATGTAGGAGTCGGCGATCGTCTGGCCGTTGGCCGCGAACAGCCGCACCCGCTCCGAGTGCGGCACGTCCAGCGACTGCAGGATCTGACTGGCGATGTCGGCCTCCAGCGCCGGGCCGGGATTGTCGCCCGAGGTGGCGGCCTGGTCGATCACGTTGGCGATCAGCTGGCCCTCGGTCTGCAGCGACTCGATGCGCGCCTGCACCAGCCGCTGGCCGAGCTGGTTCAGCAGCAGCGCGCCGCCGACCAGCAGGGCGAGCCCGATCAGGTTCAGGATGACGATCAGCCGCCCGATCCGGGACGGCGGCGCCAGGATCCTGGGGCGCGATCGGGCGGTGCGCCGGGCCTCAGGCTTCGCGGTAGCGGTAGCCGACGCCATAAAGCGTTTCGATGGCGTCGAAGTCCGGGTCTACCTGGCGGAACTTCTTGCGCATCCGTTTGATGTGGCTGTCGATCGTGCGGTCGTCGACGTAGACCTGATCGTCGTAGGCCGCGTCCATCAGGTTGTCGCGGCTTTTGACGAAGCCGGGGCGCTGGGCCAGCGACTGCAGCAGCAGGAACTCGGTCACCGTCAGGCGCACCGGGCGGCCGTCCCACAGGCAGTCGTGGCGGGCGGGGTCGAGGGTGAGCCGGCCACGCTTGATCGCCTTGGTGCCGCCGCCGATCGCGACGCCCGGCGCCTGGCCTTCCTCCTCGATGTCGCCCGAGCGCGCGCGGCGCAGCACCGCCTTCACCCGCTCCAGCAGCAGGCGCTGGCTGAACGGCTTGTGGATGTAGTCGTCGGCGCCGAGGTTGAAGCCGAGGATCTCGTCGATCTCCTCGTCTTTCGAGGTCAGCATGATCACTGGCAGCGGCGAGGTCTGGCGCAGCCGCCGCAGCACCTCCATGCCGTCCATGCGCGGCATCTTCACGTCGAGGATCGCCAGGTCCGGCGGGTCGCTCTCCAGCGACGCCAGCCCCGAGGCCCCGTCATAGCAGGCCTTCACCTGGTGCCCGTGGCTCTCCAGGGCCAGGGACACCGAAGCCACGATGTTCTCGTCGTCGTCCACCAGAGTGATCTTCGCCATCGATTGGTCTTCTTCAGATGTCCCTCGCGCATCAAACGCCTGAGGGCTGACTAGCGCACGCCGGGCGGCGACGCGAGGCCGGCGTTCCAGGATGGCGTCGCTGAAGAACAAGCCACGCCAAGTCGCATTCGCGATGTTTCGTGGCGTCAATTGGGCGCGGCGCTGCGAAAAGCAAGACGCCCTTAAGGCTAATCGGCGAGGTTGCCTGCCGCGATTGGGGGATGAGGATCGGGGCGCATGGATCAACTGCAGGTCCACTACGAGCTGTTCGTGCGCAAGACGCCCGGCGCCCCGTGGACGCTGGAGATGGCGAGC
>DATNEH010000237.1:0-9249 GCA_035553015.1 Caulobacteraceae bacterium
GTTCTCGCGGTAGAGCCGGCGGATGCGGTCGACGAAGTCGGTCTTGCCGGCCGCCGCCAGCCGGGCGAGCTCGGTGGTGACCTGCGGATCGAGGAGATCGGCCGCCGCGGTGACGGTCGACGCGGTCGAGGCGCGATCCGACTTCGGCGCGGCTGCGGCTTTCTCGAACGCGCTGGCGACGCCCGGCGCCGGCGCGGCAACCGGCGCCGGGGCGGCGGGCGCGGCCGGCTCCAGGAACTCAGCCAACTTGGCGGCCAGCGCCGCCAGCGTGAACGGCTTGGGGAGCATGCCGTCCATGCCGGCCTCGCGCCAGCGGTCGGCCGAGGACCCGACCACATGCGCGGTGAGCGCCACGATGGGTGTCTTGCGCTCGCCGGCTTCGGCCTCCTGGCGGCGGATCTCGGCGGTCGCCTCGTAGCCGTCCATCTGTGGCATGCTGGCGTCCATCAGCACGAGGTCGAACGGCGCGGCGATCGCCGCCTCCACTGCCTCCCTTCCATCGTCGACCAGCGTCACCGCGCAGCCCAGCTGCGAGAGCGCCTCCAGCGCCACCTCGCGGTTCACCGCGCTGTCGTCGGCGACCAGGATCTTGCGGCCGGCGAAGCTGGGCAGGCTGTCGGCCCCCGCGCGGCCGACGTCGAGCTGGGTCTCGCTGAGCGGCGCGCCGGCGGCGATCTGGGCGAGCGCGGCGGCCAGCTCCCGGCGGCGCAGCGGCTGCACCAGCACGAGGTCGGCCTGGCCGGCGGCGACCAGCGCCTGGCCTTGCGTCTCGCCGTACTCGCCGACGCAGATCACCGGCGCGCGGTTGCGGGCCCTGCCCTTCAGGGCCGACGGCTCGGCGACCAGCAGCCCGGGGATCTCGTCCTCGGCGAGCGGGCCGGCGTTGATGCCGGCGGCCTTCAGGTAGCGCTGCACCGCGGCGCGGGTGGCGGGGCCGGCGAGGCCAAGCCAGGCGGTCTCGCCGTCCAGCTGCGGCCACGCGGGGGCCGGCGCCAGCGCCTTCATCGGAAGGTCGAGCGCGAACACCGAGCCCTTGCCCACCTGGCTGTCCGCGCCCAGCTTGCCGCCCATCGCCTCGGCCAGCCGCCGGCAGATGGCAAGGCCGAGGCCGGTGCCGCCGAAGCGGCGCGTGGTCGACTGGTCGGCCTGGGTGAAGGCCTCGAACAGGCCCGGGATCTTGTCCTTTGGAATGCCGATGCCGGTGTCGCGCACCGCGACCCGCAGCGTCGGGCCGTCCTTCCCATCGAGCGGCGCGACCTGCACCATGACCGCGCCGGTCTCGGTGAACTTGATCGCGTTGTTGACGAGGTTGCCGATCACCTGGCGCAGGCGCGTGGGGTCGGCCTCGATCAGCGCCGGCGTCGCCGGGTCGATGTGGGCGGCGAGGTCGAGCCCCTTGGCGCGCGCCCGCTCCCAGAAGAGGGCCAGCACGTCCTCGACGATCTCGGCCGGATCGGACGGCGCCGCTTCCAGCTCCAGCTTGCCTGCCTCGATCTTCGAGAAGTCGAGGATGTCGTTGATGATGGCGAGCAGGGACGCGCCGGACTTGGCGATCACCTCGGCGAAGCGGCGCTGCTTGGGCGGCAGCTCGCCGGCGGCCAGCATCTCGGCCATGACCATGACGCCGTTCATCGGCGTGCGGATCTCGTGGCTCATGGTGGCCAGGAAGTCGCTCTTGGCGACGTTGGCGGCCTCGGCGGCCTCCTTGGCCACCTGGAGGTCGGCGGTGCGCTCGGTGACCGTTTCCTCCAGGCCCGCCATGTGCTCGGCGATGGCTTTGTCGCGGCTGCGGATCTCGGCCAGCATGTCGTTGAAGCCGGCCACCAGATCGCCGACCTCGTCGTCGGCCTGCACATCCGCGCTGCCCTCGTAGTCGCGGTTCTCGCGCACGGCCTGCATCGCCTCGGTGAGCGCCACCACCGGCCCGGCGATCCGGCGCTGCATGCGCCTGGCGACGGCCAGGCCGGCGAGCGCGGCGGTCAGGCCCGCGCCGAGGCTCAGCAGCAGGCTGGAGAAGAGGACGGCGCCGGTGTCGCCGAGCTTGCCCAGCATGATCACGCGGCCGACGGTCTGGCGGCCGTAGAGGATCGGCGCGGTCACTTGCGCGGTGTGCGAGCCGACCAACGCGGCGATCGATTCGTGCGCGCCGGCGCGGGCGGTCACGTCGTGGGTGAGCCGCACGCCGGCGCCGGTCTCGGCCAGCAGCGTCCCGTCCGGGCGCTCGATGCGAGCGTAGGTGACGTCGGGCAGCACCGCGATCACCCGCAGCGCCGCGTAGGCGCGTGCGCGGTCGCCCTGCGCGGTCGCCTCCTCGCTGGTGGCGGCGGTCAGCTGCGCGATGCTGGTGAGCCGGTCGTAGGCCGCGTGCGTGGCGCTGTCACTCTCGCTCCAGGCCAGCATCGCCGTGACCAGCGCGACGGCGGCGCCCACCGAGGTGAGCACCAGCAGAGTCAGCTTGCCCCGGATGGAGCGGCGCCGTCCCCCCTTCGATTTAGCCGCCGCTTCGCCCACGCCGTTAAACCGCCCCCCAACCGGCCAACCTCTTGGGGTTACGCGGGATTAATGACTCGCGGCTTAACTGGCCGCCTTCTCCTGGGGCCCCAAATCAGCGGTCTGCCATGTCGGTAAATCCGGATGACGCCGGGGCGTTCTTCTACGTGCTCCGCGAGGCCGTCCGCATCCTCTACGTCGACGACGACCCGATCCTGCGGGAGTTTGCGGTGGTCAATCTGGCGACCGACCGCGCCAGCGTGGAGACGGCCGCCGACGGGCGCGCCGCGCTCGCCGCGATCTCCGGCGAGCCTCCGGATCTCGTGCTGCTCGACCTCGACATGCCGGAGATGGACGGCTTCCAGGTGCTGGAATCGCTGCGCGCCGATCCGAAGTTCCGCGACCTGCCGGTGATCGTGGTCACCGGGCGCGAGGACGTCGAGGCGGTCGACCGCGCCTTCGCTGTCGGCGCCACCTCGTTCGTGGTCAAGCCGCTGAACTGGCGCCTGCTCAGCCACCAGCTGCGCTACGTGCACCGCAGCGCCATGAACGAGAGGACGCTGGCCGCCGAGCGCGCCAACGCCACCGCCATGGTCGCGCGGCTCGCGGCCCACGGGACGCGCTTCGTCGCCACCGCGCTCGCCCGCGACCCCGCCCTGAAGCCGGCCGCAGTCGCCTTCGCCCGGACGGTCGACGCGGCGCTCAGAAGCGATGACCAGGTCAAGGCCGCCTAGCCGCACGGGTGGGGGCGCGAGCCGCCGCCGGACGTCGTTCTGGGCCGACGCGCGCGGCGGCATGGCGGTGATCATCGCGCTGGTCATCCCGGTGCTGGCGCTGCTGACTTGCGGCGCGATCGACCTGGCCGCGGTCAACGCCGACCAGCACGCCCTGCAGGACGCCGCCGACGCCACCGCGCTCGCCATGGCCAAGCAGCTCGGCGTCGCCAGCACCGCCGGCATCACCGCGCGGGCGCAGGACTATGCGACCGCCCAGCTCGGCCAGATCTCCAGGGCCGACCAGGTGACGGTGACGACGAGCGTCGCCCAGTCCAGCGTGACCGTGGCGATCAGCGGCAAGCGACCCTCGTTCTTCGGCAACCTGTTCCCGCCCGGCGGCTGGAGCCTCTCGGCGCAGGCCACTGCCTCCAGCGTCGGCGAGCTGCCGCTGTGCGTGCTGAGCTCGGGAACCAGCGGCGCGGACAATCTGCTGGTGCAGGACACCTCGCTGCTGACCGCCGGCAACTGCCTGGTGCAGTCGAACCAGAACATCACCGCCGACAACGGGACCACGGTGACAGCCGGGCTGGCCCAGGCGGCCGGAACGGCGACCGGCCCGATCACGCCCGCGCCGCAATCCGGCGCGCCTTCGATCGACGACCCGTTCGCCTCGCTCAGCATCCCGGCGCCCTCGCCGCTGGCATGCCTCGGCAGCGTGCTGGACCTGACGCAGATCGTGCTGACCGTCCTCCCCGGCGTCCACTGCGGCACGATCACGGTCGGCCAGGGGCAGACCATGGAGCTGCTGCCAGGCGTCCACTATTTCAAAGGCGGGACCCTGACGATCAAGGACAACGCGGTGCTGAAAGGGTCGAACGTCGTGCTGATCTTCGATCAGGACGCGTCCTTCAATTTCACGGACACCTCGTCGATCGATCTCTCTGGCGCCCAGAGCGGATCGTACGCGGGCTTTGTCATCGCCACCACGCGGGACAACACCAACACCTTCACCATCTCGTCCGACAGCGCGCGCCGACTCGAGGGCGCGGTCTACATCCCGAACGCGACGCTGCAGGTGACCGGAACCGGTAACCGGGTGGCCGACCAGTCTGCCTGGACCGTGGTGGTGGCCAAGAGCCTGGAGCTGGAGGGCAGCCCCGACCTGGTGATCAACGCCAACTACGCCGGCTCCAACGTCCCGGTCCCCGCCGGCGCCGGGAACAACTACCACAGCGGCAAGGTCGCGCTGACGAAGTAGGGCTTTGCGCCGCTAGCGCTGCGGCCCTTCGTCCGGGATGTGCAGGTCGCGCATAGGCACGCCGTTGGCGCCGGGCAGCTTCCACTCGCCGCGGTAGGCGAAGTCGAAGGTGTGGCAGAGCCGGGACGGGCCGCCGGAGGGGTTGTCGCCGATCACCTGGACGCGCAGCGGCCGCGCCTCGACGAGCCGCCCGAACGCCAGCCAGGCGCGGTGCGAGCCCGGGCAGAAGGCGCGGATCAGCTCGGCCCCTTCGTCGCTCGGCTCGACCTCGTAGAGGTCGCGCTCCTGGGCGTTGGCGCCGATCAGCCGTGTCAGGCCGCCAGGCCCCAGCAGGTGCTCGTCGGCCGGCTTCAGATCGGCGCTGGCCTGGCCCTCGGTGGAGTGGATGTTCAGCACCGTGGTGAAGATCAGCCGCTGCTTGAACTCGAAGGTGAGGTCGCCGGCGATGCTGCGGGTCGAATCGTTGGCCGGATCGTAGGAAAAGATGCGGACCGCGGCGGCGGCGGGGCCCGCGCCGAGCGCCAGCGCGCCAAGCGTCAGGCCGGCGCCGAACGTGACAGCCAGCATAAGGGACGCGCGAGGCGCCAAGCTGAAGCGGAACATGCGGCCTTCTACCCCCGCAGGCGCAACTGTTTGATGTCGCCGTCGAAACTCACCAGCTTCCAGGTTCCGCCCTCGTTGGCGAAGGTGATCAGGCACGGACCATCGTGGCTTTTCGCGGCGCAGACGCGGCCGTCCGGCAGCGCCCGCAGCGCCCCGGCGATCTCCAGCTGGTTCGGGATCGGCCTGCCCGGCTTGTAGCCGTAGTACTCGGCGACGGCGCGGAAGACGGACGGATGCAGCAGCGACTCGCCGGCCAGCTGCGCCATCGGATGGGCGAACATCGCGCCCAGCGCGCGCACCGCGTCGTTGGAATTGTTGGTCTGGGTCTGCTCCAGGATGCGCCCTTCCACCTCGTGCTCGAGCGCGGGCTTGTCGATGCGCGCGGCGAAGGCGGCCTCGTCGTCGTCGCGGATGGCGACCAGCAGCGCATGCACGTCGTTGGCGGCGGTGATCCGCTGGGTGGTGGCGCAGGCCGCCAGTCCGGCCAGGGCTGCAAGTCCCAAGGCTGAAATCGTCCGCTTCAGGTTGGCGCGCGCCGTCGACATGCGCGCCTTGTGCCTTCCCGGCGTGGCAAGCTCAAGGCGCGGCGGGTGCGGCGTCTGGCGCAGGCGCGGTCGTCGGCGCAGCCGGGGCGGCGGTCATCTGCTTGAAGAAGGCGATCACCCGCTGTTCGGTCAGCTTGGTCGGGCCGGTCGGATCCCCGTCCTTCAGGTGCATGGTCAGCACCGAGTGCGGCATCGCCATCAGCGGGTTTTGCGCCGCGTCCTTCGGGTCGAGCTCGACCGGGATGAACCGCGGCCCGAGCGCCGCCTCGTAGGCGCGGAAGCGCGCGTCCGGCACGTAGGTGTCGCCATGGAAGCGCAGGCCCAGCATCGTCAGGTCCTCGTCCTCCAGGCGCTTGCGCGCGCAGGCGATCTCGGCCGGCGAAGCGCCGATCGCCGCGCCGCGCTTCTTGCCGCCCGGCCCCATCGGCAGCGGCAGCGACGGCTGCGAGAGCACCGGCGCGACCACCGACGGCTCGGTCATCATCGCCAGCGCGAAGTTGCCGGTGAAACACATGCCCACCGCGCCGACGCCGCGCCCGCCGCACTCGCCGTGCACCTGCCTGGCCAGCGCCCGCAGCCAGTCGACGATCGGGCTGGAGCGGTCGGTCGCCCAGGCCGCGAACTCGCGGCGGATGCACATGCCGCTGACCATCGTCAGAGCGGCGTTCAGCGGCTGCACCGGCTCGCCGGCGCGGCCGAACAGGTGCGGGCAGAACACCGTCATGCCGGCCTCGGCGACCCGCGAGGCGAAGCGCAGCACCAGCGGGTGCAGGCCGGGCATCTCGTGGATGACGATCACCGCCGGCCCCGATCCGCGCCGGTAGACCGGCCGGGTCCAGCGACCCTCGGGATCGGTGAAGTCGAATCGCTGGAACGCGGCGAGGCTGTCCTCGTCAGACATCAGGGTTTCTCCCGATGGGCCCGAGATCGGCTCTGGGCCAGGGTTGCACATTCGCGTGAGGGAACGAACCAATACCGCTTCGTAACGGTCTCGCCACCACACCGCCATAGTCTGGCAAAGCCGCCGGCCGATGGCAGGGAGGCTTCGCGCCAGACGCGATTCGGGCGAGGCGCCGAGGAGTGTGCGTAAGATGTCGACCTGGAACGCCAACCGCGCCGCCCCCCGCCGCAAGCTGCTGGACAACCTGTTCGTCGGCGGCTGCACCGCCGCCTACGTGGTCCTGATCGGCGCGGTGCTCGCGGCCCTCAGGCTCTACGGCGGCTAACACCCGACCGATTTCCGCACGCCCCCCACGGAATGAGGCCCTAGCGCGAGGCGAGCGCCAGCACGGGCGCCGGGCGCCACTCGGTCGGAAAGTACTTCTTCAGCGCCTCCACCTTCGGCATGTCGTAGGTCGCGATGTACGGCGAGCCCGGGTTATGCACGAGGTAGTCCTGGTGATAGGCCTCGGCCGGGTAGAACCCCGAATAGGCGTCGACCCGTGTGGTGATCGGGTGGTGGAACCGCTTGGCCGCGTTCAGCTGGGCGATGTAGCGCTCGGCGATGAGCTTTTGCGCCGCGTTCTGGTACCAGATCTCGCCACGATACTGCGTCCCCTCGTCCGGGAACTGGCCGCCGACCTGGGTCGGGTCGGTGGCGACCGAGAAATAGATGCGCAGGATCTCGGCGTAGGAGATCTGGGCCGGGTCGAAGCTGATCTTGATCGATTCGGCGTGGCCGGTGGTCCCGGTCGAGACCAGCTCGTAGTTCGCCGTCCCCGCCTTGCCGCCGGCGTAGCCCGCCAGCACCTGCCTGACGCCCTTCACGTGCTGGAAGACGCCCTGCATGCCCCAGAAGCAGCCGCCTGACAGCACCGCCACATCGCCGGCCGGTGCGTCGTAGGCGGCCGCCGGCAGCTGGCTCGGCGGCGCCAGGAAGGTCGCGCCGGTGGCCGCACGCCACGGCGCAAAGCCGATGAAGAGCGCGCCCGCCGCCGCGCCGATCAACAGCGGCTGCCACGCACGGCGGACGAGATCTGAAAAGCGAGAGGCCATGGCCTCCTCCTGATATCGGCACGGAGCGCCGACACGGTTTATACGTCCATCCGCCGCCCGCGGTTACGGCCTCGCCTCCGCGGCGGTGTCGGTCAGCCGCGGCGGCCCATGTCCGGCGCGCCAGGCGGCCGGCGGCGCGCCGAACGCGGTCGCGAACCAGCGGGTGAACGACGAGTGTTGGCCGTAGCCCAGCATCCGGGCGATCTGCGCGAGCGAATAGGCCGGGTTGGCGATGTAGCGGATGGCGAGGTCGCGGCGCACGCGGTCCACCAGCAGCGAGAACTCCTCGCCCTCGGCCGCCAGACGCCGCTGCAGCGTGCGCGGGTTCAGGCCCACCCCCTGCGCCACCTGCACGATCGAGGCGCGCCCCACCGGCAGCAACAGGTAGACCGCCTTGGAGACCTCGCGCGCCACCGAGCTTCCCCCTGCACTGCTTGGGGCCTTCGGCAGGCTCTCGACGAAGGTGCGGGCGTACTCGGCCAGCGCCGGGTCAGCCGTGGGGTTCGGCCGGTCGAGGTCGGCCGCGCTGAACACGATGCCGTTGAACTCGCTGCCGAACTCGACGTCGGCGCCGAACACGCTGCGGTGCACCGACAAATCGGCCGGCGCCGCGTGGGTGAAGTGCACGCTGTAGGGCCGCCAGCGCCCGCCCAGGAGCGCGTGGCAGACCCGGAAGATCGCCCCGATCGCCAGCTCGTAGGCCTGCGGCATCGGCCCGCCCTCTGCCACCACCAGCTCCTCGCGCAGGATCACCAGGTCGCCGTGCTCCTCCAGAGACAGGGCGAGCGACTCGTTGAGCAGGTTGCGGTACTCGATGATGGTCGCCAGCCCCTCGCGCAACGTCGCCTGATGGGTGATCAGGAGGCTGATCGCGCCGAATTGCGAGAGCTGGCGCGAGCGCGCCATGCGCAGCGCGAAGGTCGGGCAGCCCGACGCCTCCGCCGACCGCTCGAGCAGCCGCGCGACGTCGGCGGTCGGCAGGCGCATCTCCGGTTCGGTCAGCGCGCGCGGATCGATGCCGGCGGCGCGAACCGCAGCGATCGGATCGAGGCCGAGCTCGCGGGCGACCTCGACGAAGTTCGAAAGCGCGGCGGCGCGCACGATTGCGACCATCCGACGCTGCCTCTCAAGGCGCACGCCTTCCGTGGCGGCGGCCTTGTCATGAAATGGCAAGGCTCTGTCGTCAAATGAAAAGCGCGGGACAGGCTCACTCCCTAGCTTCCCGCCCGAAAGCGCCGCCGATGCTTAGAGCCGCGCTGCTTTGGGGGAACGCCTTGCCTTCTTCGATCCTGCGCCCGGTTCCGGGCGCCCGCGGCCGCGCGAGCCGCAAGCTCGCCCTGCTTTCCATGACCGTGCTGGCCGGCGCGCCAGGGCTTGCCTTCGCCGCCGACGCCACCAGCACGGCGCAAGCCGACGTCTCGGCGGCGGCCACGTCGGACGTCGTCGTGGTCACCGCCCAGAAGCGCGCCGAGAACGTCCAGGACGTGCCGCTGTCGATCGTGGCGGTCTCCGGCGCGCAGATGCAGGCCAAAGGCGTCACCAACGTGACCGACCTGCAGAAGCTGGCGCCCAACCTCAGCTTCTCGACCACCGCGCAGTCGGCGGGCGTCTATTTCCGCATCCGCGGCATCGGCGCCGGCTC
>DATNEH010000238.1:0-11905 GCA_035553015.1 Caulobacteraceae bacterium
ATCTGCTCGAACGTGAGGTCGTCCTGCGCGAAGCGGCAGCCGAAGTAGAAGTAGCCGAACCAGGACAGCACTTGGCCGGCGGCTGGCGCGGCGGCGAACGTGACCTTGCCGTTGGCGATGGTGTGCGAACCGGCCAGCGCACCGTTGTCGAGGATCGCCGGCGCGAAGGCCGCGTAGATCGGCTCGACGAAGTTGCCCAGCGCACGGGTCAGCTGGAACGTGGTGGTGACGCCGTCGCCAGTAGCGAACGGGTAGCTGGTCGGCGTGGATGAGCCGTCAGTGATGAAGGCGCCTGACGAGTCGGTGAGCGGCTGGCCGGCGCTGTCGAGCAGCAGATTGGTCGGCAGCTGGCAGTCGGTTGGGTCGACGAACAGCCAGGCGCCATACTGCCCCCGCAGGACGTTGAAGAACTCCCACATCGCCGCGAGCTCGGCCTGGGTTGGCCGGTGGCGGATGACGCCGTGGCTGAGCTCGAACTTCCAGAGCGGATACGACCAGTAGGGCGTGCGGCGCTCGCGGCCCGAGGCGGCGCGGATGACCTTCGTCGACCAGAGCGGGGCCTTGGAGACGGCGATGTCCTGGCCCGGCAGGAAGGGCAGCACGGGCAGGCCGTCCGCGCCCGACCAGATGCCAGTTGGCAGGCCAGTCAGGAACGATGGTGGAACGAAGGGTGTGATGGACATCGACCCTCCTGCCCTGCCCGCAGCGGCTGGTTGGGATGCGCGGCTCGCCGGAGCGCCGCGCTCGCCGGCGCCTAAAGGGCGCCGACCGGCTGCCGATAGCTCGGCCGCCAGCCGCCGTGCAGCGCGTTGGCGACCGCCTCGGCGACGTTGGCGCGGTGCTCGGCGAGCGCCTGCTTGAAGTCCGACGGCGACATGTTCGGCGCGCCGTGGATGTGCGTATCGCCGAAGCTGAAGCTGTGACCGGCCATGGTTGGCGCGCCGCTCGACCCGAAGCTGGTCAGCATGTCGCGCATCGGGTTCGCGAGCCTGGCAGGCAGCACCATCTCCTGCGCGTGCAACTGGGTCAGCGGGTTGACGCCGGCCGGGATGTCGTAGCCGCCGGCGGCCGACGAGACGAGGCCTTTGAAAGCAATCACCGCCGCGAAGGCAGCCGCAGCCGCGCCTGCGCCCAGGATCGGCCCAAGCGGCGCGGGGATTGCCTTGACGGTCGCGCTGTAGGCGCCGGACGCGGCCTTCGCGGCGTCGTTGACGATGTCCTTCAGCGCGGCTTGGCCGGTGATGGCGAGGCCCTGCGTCGTCCCCGCCTGCGTCGCTGCGGTCTTGACCTTTTCGGCGGCCACGGCGGATGCCGCTTTGGCCCGGTCGCGCATGATCGAAACTGCGAGGTCACGCAAACCGAGCGCATTGAGCAGCGCCTGAGCCTGCTGGCTGGCGAGCACCTTCTCAGTCTCGCCCCAGACCCACTTCTCTACCGCGCTGACGACGACTCGGAAGACGTCCTGCAGGATCTGCTGGCCGATCTTGCGCACCACCTGCCCGAACGTCTCGGAACCCTCGGCCATCTTGGCGAGGCCGTCGGCGAACATGTCGACGAGCCTCTTCATCGACGCCTCGAACTGCTTCAGCGTCTTGTCGTTCGCAGCGGCCATCTGGCGATTGGCGGCGGCGTTCGAGGCGACCCTCGCGCGATCTGCGCCCTCGGCCGTGGCGACCTGCTGAGCCTGATTGCTGGCGGCGGCGACGGTTGCGCCGCTGTCGCTCGCGGCCATCGTCGCGTTTGCCTGGGCGTGGTCGTCCGATCGCTGCGCAGCGCCCTGGGCGGCCGCTTCGGTGCGGCCGGTTTGCGCCTGTTGCTCGCACGCCGCCGCGGCGGCGGGATCGCAGGCACATGCCTCCTTTGGCGGCGCGGACGCGCCGCCGCCGTGCGCGCCGGCCGCGCCGTGGCCGCTGCGCTTGCCCGGGGAGCCGGCGCGCGCAGCGTGGGATGACCCGGAGGACAGACCGGCCAGGTCCGCCGCGGCGACAGTGACGACGCGGAGCTCGGCCTCGCCGCCGGCAATCTGGTCGGCCCGCAACTTGGCCAGCTGTTGCTGGATACTGGCGACCGCCTGCTGGGTGCGCTTCTCGATCTGTGCGAGGCCGGCCTGGTAGTCGCCGAACGCCTTGCCGAAGTCACCGGAGAAGACGTCCTTGACGACCTGGGCGAGCGTCTTGAACCGGAGCGCCTGGACGTCGACCGCGTCTTCGACCGCCGCCGACACGGCCTGGAACCGATCCCCCCACTGCTGGATCTGGCTGCGGACCGACTCGATCACTGCGATGATCGCGCCGATGGCGATCTCCACGCCGGCCGTCAGCAGCTTGAACGCGAGGATCAGCGTATCGACGATCGCTCTGGCCGCGCCGCCTTTGTCGTAGGACTCCCTGAACCCGTTGGCCAGGCCGGTCAGTGCGTCGATCACCGTGGTGAGGACCGGCGCGAACGCGTTCGCGAGCGTGTCGCCCACCGCCGAGAAACTCGTGCGGGCTTCGCCGATCGCCTCATTGAGATTGGCGGCGTTCTGCCTGGCCTCGGCGCTCGCCGTCGCGGAATCCTGGGTGCGCTGCGCCCACTCGGCCGTTGCCTTGGCGGCGCCGAGCGCCACCTCGCCGAGAGCGGAGGCGACGCCGCCCAGGCCGCTGGCGGCCTCGCCGATGCTCTTCAGCGATGTCGCGACGCCCTGGAGCTCGCCGCCGCCATCCTTGCCGATGCCCGCGATCGCCTTGCCGATCTTGCCGAGGCCATCGAACCCTTCCTTCAGGCTCTTGCCGAGCTCGCTGAAGGTCTTGGCGAGCGCCTCGATCGGCGGACCGATGCCGGCCACGGCCGACTTGGCCTCGTCTGCGCCCCTGCGGGCGCCGCTTGCATCGACGGTGACGCCGACCTGAAGGTCGCTGTCCGACATGGACGACCTCCTTCTGCTGCGCGGAAGATCATCGGGTGGTCGAAAGACGCGCCCGGCGAATCCTAGAGGCCGGCGCCCTCGGCGCTGGTACAGGCCGGATCGGCGCTGTCGTATCCGATGCCGATGTGGGTGCTGTCGGCGCTGTAGCTGCTGGCGACGAGGCCTATGCTCAGGATTCCCAGCACAGGGCCGCCCACCGGTTTCCGCCAGATGTAGCCATACCGCACCGACCCCTCGAGCTTGCTCTGGGCCCACCCCTCACCGCATGCCTCGTCATCGGCGTCGGCGCAGTCGTCGATCTTCTCGTACGGACCGTATTTCACCTTCAGCACCTCGGCCAACCGGTCGACTTCCGCACGCACCTTGGCGCCAGATGGGTCGTCGTCGATCCTGCTTCCGACGCCCACGATCCTGCAGACGCCGGTCGGCGCGGCCGCTGCGACAGCCACGATCGGGAAGCTGGGGTTCGGCTTGGGCGGGTGCAGGACCCGGTAATTCCCGTTGGGGTTGGATGGATCATCCGGCGCCACCGGCCGAAGGGCGGACAACGGCTCACCCATGTAGATGCCGAAGGGGCCGTCCTTCACCGCGGGCGCCGCGTTGACCAGTTCGGCCAAGCCGAAGAACAGTAGACCCACCCCGATCGCGCCGCCGATGGCGCGCATCCTCCTGGAAACCTGACTGCTCACCCCCGCCAACCCTTCCCCTAAGGCTCCGCCACCTTTAGGCGGCTGCAGCGCACCAGAACAAATCACGAACCCGTGCGCGGTCGACCGCTTGGTGAGAATCGGGCCCGCAGCCTATGGTGGAGCATGGTCCGGGGTATTGCGACGGTTCCAGCGGCGACTCTGTCTGCCGCATGGGCTGACCTGGCGGCGCCCATCACCGTCGATATGGCTCGCACGACCGCGATATTCGTCGGTGTTCCGGTCCGCGTCGTCCTGCTGATCGCTCGAGGCGTGCGGGGGAGCCGCGAAGCCAAGGCGGCGGCGCGGCGGGCGCAGGTGCTGTCGACCTAGCCAGGCGACATGTTCGCTCCGCCGGGAAAGACGGTGAGGAAGTTCAGCAGGTCCTCGCCCGCCAGGTCTTGCCCCGCCGATCCGGCTTGTCGCCGCAATCCGAGATAGGCCGCCACCGCGATGTAGGCTGGCGGCCCTTCGCGGTTCCAGTGGCGCATCAGAGCGGCGTAGCGGTGGAGGTTCCAGCGCGCCTCTACGCCGTCCCAGTCGGCGCTGCCGAGGCCGGCGAGGATGGCGCAGATGATGGCGTCGAAGTCACCGTCGAAGGGCTCGGCGCCGCGTCCAAAGGGTCGGCCTCACTCTCGTCCGCCGCCAGGCCGATCTCGATCATCAGGTCGTTGATGAAGGGCCGCAGGCCCGGCATTTCGGCGGGCGCCAACGCCTCCTCGAGCTCGTCGAGCGTGGTCGGGGCCGAAGCGCCGACCGTCACGATGCCGAGGATCGCCTCGACGCTGTCCATCGGGTCGGTCGAGGCCTGCACGGCGGCGATGTAGCGCCAGGCGGCCTTCAGCTTCTTGAAGTTGGGCAGGGCGACCGACCAGACCTGCCCGCCGATGGTGACATCCGCCATCTGTGTCGCTCCTTGGGATCAACCCGTCATCGAATAGTTGAAGATCGCGCCGGCGCCGTTGTCCTGGGCGCTCATGTCCAGCTGCGGCAGGGTGAAGTCGTCGAGCTTCAGCGGCATCGAGAGCTTCGGACACTGCACGGCCGGGAAGTTCAGGTAGAGCGAGCGGACGACGCCGTCGGAGCCCTTGAACTTGTTCACCAGCTGCACCGAGAAGGTGACGCTGGCGCCCATCAGTTGGTTGGTGAAGGCGAGGCTGGAGCCGCTCGAGGCCGACGCGTAGGTGTAGCTCGCCTTCAGCAGCTGGCCGTTCTGCGCAGTGTTGGTGGTGTAGACGCCGGTCACGGTGTTGACCGCGTACTGGCCGGCGGCGGGCGCGGAGGCCACGCGTGTCATCCAGAGGCCGGTGACCGTGTTGTAGACGCCCAGGTCCTGGCTGAAGGTCGCGCCGTTGGCGACGGTGAACGTGCCGGTCGAGGGCGTCGCCGACTCGTCGACGCTGTTCAGCGTCTCGCCAGTGGTCGTGGTGAGGCCGAAGAAGATGTTGTTGAAGAGGATCGGGTCGACGACGCCGACCGCCGCCTTCAGCTCGATCTTGGCCTTACCGCGCGCCTGCTCCAGCGCGTACTGGTTGGACCCGTAGAGCAGCTTGTTGTCGTAGGAGAAGTCGACGCCGACGTCCTGCAGGCGGCCGAAGCGGGTCGGCGTAGGATTGGCGCCCGATGGCGTGGCGAACAGGAAGCCGACGCCGAAGA
The DNA here is from genome assembly GCA_035553015.1 of Caulobacteraceae bacterium. Lineage (GTDB taxonomy): Bacteria > Pseudomonadota > Alphaproteobacteria > Caulobacterales > Caulobacteraceae > Acaudatibacter. The sequence goes on from DATNEH010000238.1 coordinate 5,251, forward strand.
CGGATTGAGCCATGGCTCATAGCTCCTTGACGATGGCGCGGGCGATCTCGCCGAGCCGGGTTTGCAGGCAGTCCCATGTTGCTTGGGACTGGGCGATGGGGCCGTTGGAGAGGCCGTTGCGGATCAGCGCGGCGACGCGCTCGGCGCGGTCGTCGGGCGATGCGGGCGCGGACGCTGGCTCGGCGGGCGAGTCGGGCGAGTCGGGCATGATGAGTTCCTCGGGGTCTGTGCGGTCGCCTTGCGCCCCTGCCGTTTCGGCGCGCCGGCAGCGCGCCTATCCACCTCCCCGCACCGTCTGTGCGAAGGTGGAGGCGCTAGGGGACGAGGATCTTGATCGGGACGACGATCAGGGTCTGGCCGTCGAGATCGCCCTGGAACTTCTGGATGCGGCCCTCGATCCAGCACTTGTGGACGAGGCCGCCGAGCGTCTGGGCGAAGCTGGGGTCGGCGGGATCGACGAAGACGGCGCGAACCGCGGCGAGGATCTCGTTCGTGGTCTGCGCTGGGATCGCGGAGTCGTCCTTGCCGGCCTGGTGACAGATCAGCCAGCTGGCGCCCAGCGTCGTGGTCGCCTGCTGGCTGGTGACCTGGGTCATCGTCTCGTCGGTCTCGGCCTGGCAGAGCGCCGGCTGGGCCGGGAGATCGTCTAGGGTCTTCACGCGGCGCGAGGCGAAGGCGACGGCGCCGCCGCTCCAGCTCAAGGTCGCGGCGAGCTCGAACAGCGCGGCGTAGACAGGCTCGGCGTCCATCGGGGTCAGGCTCCCGTCTGGGCGCGGACGGCGTCCACCACCGCGGCTTTCATCTGGGCGTCGATCTCGGCGGTCATCTCGGCCAGCGACGAGCGCAGGTAGGAACGCTCGGGAATGTGCGAGCCGGGGTGATGGACGATCCTGGCGAACACCTGCTCGCCGCCGGCCATGAAGGCGAGCGCCTTGGCGCGCACGGGCAGGATGTCGTGCGGCGAGGTGACGCCGCCGTACTCCTGGATGGCCGCGTATTTCAGGTCGCCGCCGGAGAAGAGCCTGGTGACGACGCGGTCGCCCTCGATCTTCGGGGCGTCGATCCCGATCGAGGCGGCCAGCGCGCCGGTGCGCGGCTGCAGGACGGCGCCGGTGAGCTTGGCGTGGACCAGCGTGAGCAGCTGGTCGGCCAGCGCGGCAGACCTGGCGGCCACGGCGGCGAGGATCGCGGCGGGCAGGCCGTCGAGCTTGGCGTCGACCTGGTCGGCGCCGGCGAGGGTGACGGACAGCATCAGAACGGGAACGTCAGAACGGGGCCAGTACCTGGTAGGGCGCGAGCAGTGCGCGGACGGTGTCGTTCATGTCCTTCAGGTTGAACGCGATGACCTCCTGGCCGCCGAGCGACTTGGAGGAAAGGCCGATGCGGTCGCGGCGCCGGAACGCTTCCCCGACCAGTTCGACGGCGGCCTGGCCGACGTCTGGCGGCGGCGCAACGTAACCGGCCGTATAGCTGACCACCACCGGCAGGCCGACCGGGAACCGATAGCCGACCAAGGTCAGCGTGCGGTCGTCGAACAGTAGGCCGCTGGTGAGCGCGACTGGATCGGCGGCGGTGGTGATGGTCTGGCCGGCGAAGGCGACGCTGGCGACCGCGGTGATCGGGAAGTTGCGCAGCACCATCGAGCGCTGGCCGTTGCCGCGGTAGGTCTCGGCGTAGCTGGCGGAGAGCAGCTGGCGACCCAGGTAGTTCACGATGAACGCCGAGACCGCGGTGATCAGGCCGGAGAGCTGGGTGTCAAACGAGGTGGTGGTGACGCCGAGCCAGGCCTTGACGCTGGGCAGGTCGGTGAGGTCGCCGGCGGCCATGCGTGAGGCTCCTTCACTGACCAGGATCCGGGACGCGGCGCGCCCCCTCCGCCACTTCGTGGTCCCCCTCCCCCGCCGTCTGCGGCGAGGGAGGAGAATGGACGATCAACCGTTGGCGATGTTGGTGAGAACGCCCATGGCGAAGGGGGCGTAAACGGCGAGGACCTCCTCGACGTAGACGCCCTTCTGGCGCTGGCGGGTCACCGGCGGCCAGTCGATGGCGTAGTAGTCCTGCCGGCACTTCACCTCGGCGACGTTCGGCACCTCGCTCGACTGGTACTGCGTCGGCAGCGTCTCGGCGTAGGCGAGGATGGTGCCGGGCGGCACGAACGGGTGGATCTTCACCGGTATGCGCAGGCCGCCGTCGAGCAGGAACGGGTTGTAGTAGGTGGCGATCGTGCCGCCGGCGTCGAGCTGGTAGCCGCCGCCTTCCGTGTCCTGACGATACTGCAGGAGCGGGCCGGAGCCGGACGACAGCACCTTGTTGGTGATGTTCTTCAGCTCCTGGCTGTTGACGAAGAGCACGGTGGGCGAGACCTGGTAGCTATCCCACATGCCCTCCAGCATCGCGTCGATCTCGGCGACCGAGCCGCGCCCTGACGCGGTGAGCGCCGTGCCGGTCCCGGCGACCCCGCTGGCCAGCGTCTTCACGTAGGCGTTGCTGCCAGACTTCAGCGCCGTGGTCAGCAGGCCGTCGAAGCCGAGGCTGTTGGTGGAGTTGTCGGCCGTGACGGCGGTGGCGGCCTGCTGACTCCCGAGCAGCGCTGCGGCGAAGGTGGCGGAGTTGATGGTCGTGATCGCCTGCAGGGTCTCGTTGCCGACCGTGCCGACGTACCAGGCGTAGGCGACCGCACCGCCGACCGCAGCGACCGTGGCCGCGAGCGTCTGGCCGAGGGTGACCGCCTGGGTGGCGCCCGCCGACTTGTTGGACGAGCCGCCGTTGATGGTGAAGGTCTTGCCATCGGCGCCGGTGACGCTCTTCGAGGTGGCGACGCCGCCGGCGAGCGAGGAGTTGCGGTAGCCTTCGAGCGTCAGCGCGACGACGATCACCGAGTAGGTGGCGGCGGGCAGCGTGGCGCCCGACCCGGCGGCGGCCAGCGTCGGCGTCGCCGGCGTTCCGAGCGCCAGCGAGGTGTTGCCGGCAAGGATCGCCATCTCCTCCTTCAGCATGGTCTTCTGCAGGAGCCGCATGGCCATGGTGGCCTGGATGTCCTCGAAGCCGATGGCGGCGTTGATCGCCTCGAAGGTGACCTGGTCCTCTTCGCCGAGGGTGACGTAGGCGGCCGACTTGGTGGCGGTGGTGTAGCTCATCTGGCCGGCGCGCTGGCCCTCGGCCACCCAGCCGATGGCGTCGTAGCCGGAGCCGGTCAGGGCGGAGACCTGGCGCCAGTTGGTGGCGGTGCCTGTGCCGCCGGCGACGCGGGGCACACGGTTCCGCAGCGGCGTGGCGGCTGGATAGAGGTTCTTGGCCGGGGCCTGCAGGTCGAAGGCGACGAGGCCGGTGGCGGTGGAGATCGACTTCTCCAGCCGGTCCGGGTCGACGCCGGCCTGGGCGAGGATGGTGCGCGCGATGTCCTCTGAGGGATGGGACATGGCGCTGACGAACGACTTCTTGAGATCGTCGGGCGAGAGCGTGGCGGGCATGGGCGATGCTCCTTGGCGGGGCGTGGTCGCGTGGAATTGGGTGGGGGTGAGGGTGCGAGCTGGAGGGCGCCGGCCCGAGGAGCGCGGCGAGGCAAGCCGGCGGTGGGCGCGCGCCCCCACCCCCTGCCCCATCCCGGAGACGGATGGGGCGGTTCGAGAGGCTACGGAAGCGGGATCGGGCGGCGAAGCGAGGCCTTCATCAGCAGGAAGGCGCGCTCGTCGGGCGTGAGAGCGGCGAACGCGGCTTGGGCGTCGGCAGCCGAGAGGTCGGACGCGGCGGCGGACGGATCGGCGTCCTCGGCCTTGCCGATCGCCTGGGCGTGCGGGCTGGCGGCGGTGCGCGGCGGTAGCGGCGTCGCGGCCAGGCGCTCGAGCAGCGCGCCATGCGTCTCCAGCCGGCGCTCGAGCGCCTCGACACGCGGCAGCGCCTTGGCGAGGTCGGCGAGCGCGGCGCCGGCGAGGCGCGAGAGGTCGTCGTCGGGATCGGCGGCCGGCTGGTCGTCGGCTTGGTCGCCAGATTGGTCGCCAGATTGGTTGTCCGGGCAGTTGTCCGGGTCGCAGGCGACGCCGAGCGCGGCCAGTGCGTCGTGGGCGGCCTGCAGGGCATCGGGGTCGGCGGCGGCGAGCTCGGCGAGGCGGGCGATCAGGTCGGCCGGGCTCAGGCCATCGTCGGCGTCGGCGCTGTCATCGGGCTCGTCGGCGTCCGGGGCGGCGTCCATCGCGGCGTCCGGCGCGTCGAGATTGTCTGAGGCGTCGTCGGCGCCATCCGGAGCCTCGTCGTCTACGAGACCGCTCGCCTCGGACGCGGAGGTCAGCGCGGCGCGGGCCTTGGCGACATAGTCCTTCCACGCGCGCGGCCGACCGGCGGAGGCGGCCAGCTCGGCGGCGAGCGCCTTGACCGCCTCGTTGCTGGGCGGCGCGGCGGCCGGCTCGGCCGCGTCGGCCTTCCAGAGGTCGATGACCGCCTCGGGGTTGGCGGGGCGGTCGACGAGGCTGATCTCGCTGAGTTTGATCTTCGTGATCACGCTGGCGTCGCCGGGATCGCGGGCGAGCACCCGGCCACCAATCGAGAAGCCGGAATAGGTGCGCGACCTCACCTTGGCGATGGCGACCGGATCGACCACGTGGGCGACGATGCGGGTCGCGCCGTCGCCGTCGACGGACGCCTCCAGCGTGCGGCCGGCGGCGGTAGGCTGGTGCATCTCGCGCAACGCCGGGTAGCGGGCGTAGTCGGGCAGCGCCGCCTTCATCGCCGCAGGCAGCACGATCTCGCCGGCGTCGTCGCGCGCGCCGGTGGACGCCACGCCATAGACCTTCAGCGTGCCGTCGGGCTGGTCTTCGATCTTGGTCAGTTCGCCGAAGAGGCGCATGCGGGCAGGCTCCCGGAAGTGTGGATCGAAGATGTTGCGGATGGTCGGGGCGCCGATCAGGCCGCGGGCGGCGTCTCGGCAGAACCCGCGAGCGGCGTCGCGCCGCTGGCGCTGTAGACTCGGGGCTCGTCGCCGCCATTCACCGGAACCAGGCCGCGGTGGGCGCGGACTTCGTTGATGGTGGCCGAGCCGTTGCGCAGCGCCTTGTCGTCGATGTCGGACTGGGCGGTCGCGTCGATCTCCGGCGCGTCGATCCAGGCGAACTCCAGGTCGGTCTCGCCGAACTCGGCCTCGTTGACCTCGTCGACCAGGCGCTTGACCCAGAGCTTCAGGGGGCTGAGGCCCTCCTCCAGGCTGCGGTCCTGGTCCTCGCCGGCGGTGGCGCGGTTCATCTGGCGCACGAAGGGGGTGGGCGGCAGCGAGAAGGCGAAGGCGACGATGCGGGCCAGCCACTCGTCGAAGTCGTCCTTCAGCGGCGGGTCCTTCAGCGCGGTGTAGGCGGCGCCGGCCGGCGTCCAGATCAGCTTGGCGCGCTCGGCGGGCTGGCCCGAGAGCTGCGCGTTCAGCCAGAGCTGCAGCTCGCGGATCTGGCCAGGCCCCCAGCCTTCCGGCGCGGTGAGGAAGCCGAGCGGCGCGTTGCCTTCGGTGAAGTAGGCGAGCTGGGCGGCCTGGCGGGCGATGACGGTCTGGATGGTGACGACGATCTGCTCGACCGGCGAGAAGCCCAGCACGTGGTTGGGGCGCCGGTTGCGCGGGGCGTAGACGAGGTCGTCGGTGGTGAGGTCGGCCCAGACGCGGCCCTTGATGATCTGCTGGTAGGCCGGATGCGGCGGGACGGGCGTGCGGCCGGTCTCGTCGACCAGCACCTTGATGGTGTCGCCGGGCACGACGTCGAGGCCGATCAGACGGCCCAGCCGGTCGCGGCGCTTCTCGAACGCCGGCGCGTCGATGGCGAGCAGGTCCTCGACGGCGAGCCGCAGCCAGGCGGCGAACGAGCGCGCGCCGTCGGGGCGGCGCCAGAACTGGGTGAGCCGGGCGGCGCGCGCGTCGATGTCGAAGGCGCGGGCGACGCTGGCGCGCGGATTGAAGCGCCAGTGCAGGCTCTCGAGCTGGTCCTTGCGGGTCTCGATGGCGAGGCGGACGAGCTCGACGTTGGCGAAGGCGCGCAGGTGCGCGAAGCCGAACGGCTCGACCGAGCGCGGCGTGATGAAGGCGTTGATCCCGACCGGGAAGTCCCAGACCCGCACCGGCTCCTGGTCGATGGGGCTGAGCGGCTGGCCGGGCGAGAACACCGCATCGCTGACCGCCTGGCCCAGCGGATAGCGCGCCTGCCAGGCAAGCGACGAGCGGATACCGCCGGTGGGGGGCATGGGGCAATTCCTTCGGCGATCAGGCTTTGTCGGCGGCGCTGGCGGCGAGTTCGGCGCGGGCCAGCTCCAGGAACCCCGCGCTCGCCAGGCGCGACTGGTGCGCGCCGAACGCTCGGCTCGTCGCGTCGGCGTCGTCGTCGTGGGCGGCGGTGGGGAAGGCTTCGAGGGCGGCGAACCAGGTCTCGTTCCAGGGGGCGCGGAGGACGTAGACGTTGCCGGCTTCGGCCTGCGCCGAAAACGGGCCGAAGCGGGTGACCTTGTCGCCGCTCTCGGGGCTGACGCGGACGGTGAAGCCTTCGAGGGCGCGGACCAGGGCGGCGGCCTGGGCCTTGCCCGCCTGGCCGGGGTCTTGCGGCAGGGCGATTTCCACGTCGGGTCCATCCTCCGCGGCGGTGTTGGCGAGCAGCCGTTCGACGGCGGCGGGGGTGCCGCGCAGGCGGCGGCA
>DATNEH010000239.1:0-24018 GCA_035553015.1 Caulobacteraceae bacterium
GCTGATCCAGCACCTGATCCGCTTCGTGGCGGCGAGCGGCGACGTCACCGACGAGACCGCCGCGCTGTTGCACGCCATCCTCGCCACCGAGATCTCGCCCGAGCTGGTGCCGGCCGACGACAAGGGCGCGATCCAGTCCACCGAGGCCATCGTCGGCCCCTACGCGCTGCAGGACTTCAACCTCTACTACACGACCCGCTACGGCTTCCCGCCTTCCAAGATCGCCTACCTCGCCGAGCACGCCTGGGCCGACGCGGCCGTCGGCGCGTGGCCGCGCAACATCCCGGACGCGGCGCGCCGCGCCTACGATCTTCCCGAGATCCGGCGCTGGCTGGAGGTGTTCCTGAAGCGCTTCTTCGCGTTCAGCCAGTTCAAGCGCTCGGCCATGCCGAACGGTCCTAAGATCAGCTCCGGTGGCTCGCTCTCGCCGCGCGGTGACTGGCGCGCGCCGTCCGACGGCAACGCCGCCGCCTGGCTGGCTGAGCTCGAAGACAACGTGCCCGCCGGCCCCGGGGCGGGCCGCTGACGCAAGGGTCAGCGGCCCGCGCCCGGCCTGCCGAAAGACCTGGGCTCACGTCCTCGGTGGGGAGGAGCGGGGGAGCTTCGGCGGTCTACGGACCTATCGAGCAAGCAGGACCGTACAGAACGCCAGCACCGAGAGCGTGAGCGCCAGGAGCAGGAACGGCTTCAGCGGCGGACGTCTGGTGTCCGGTTCCGCGGGCAAATTGATCGACATGCGAGGCATGCGCGAAGCTTCGCCGCCCCGCGTTAGCGCTCTGTTAAGAATTGCGGTGAATTGCCGTTAGCCACGATCGGCGGCCGCCATGCTCGCCTTCCAGTATTCAGTGTCATCCCGGAAAGCGCGCAGCGCCTGTCCCGGATCTACTTAGCGCCGCTGTAGGAAAGCAGATCCCGGACTGCTCGCGCCGCTTGCTTCCTGGATGACAAAGTTGGGGGCGACGGGTTGTTCGCCCCCTACCCGCTGTTCCTGAGGCCCGTGGCGATGCCGTTCATCGTCAGCAGGATCCCCTCGCGCACCTGCGCGTCGTCGTCGCCCGCGCGGTGGCGGGCGATCAGCTCGATCTGCAGGTGGTTCAGCGCTTCGATGTAGGGGCGGCGATAGCGGATGTGGGCGGCGAGCTCGGGGTTGTCGTCCAGGAGGGCCGAGCGGCGCTTGATGGTGAGCAGCGCCTCGGTGGTGCGCTCGAACTCCGCCTCGATCGCCGCCGAAACCTGGCCGCGGAGCGTGGCGTCCTCGACGAGGCCGGCGTAGCGGCGCGCGATCCGCATGTCGGCCTTGGCCATCACCATCTCCATGTTGGCGAGCGCCGAGGCGAAGAACGGCCAGGCCTCGGCGAGGTCGGCCAGCGCCGCCAGGTCGTGGCCGGCCGCGGCCGAGCCGAAGCCGTACCAGCCGGGCAGCATCACCCGCGCCTGCGACCACGAGAACACCCACGGGATCGCGCGCAGGTCCTCGATGCGCTCCGAGCGGGTGCGCGAGGCCGGCCGGCTGCCGATGTTCAGGGAGGAGATCTCGCTGATCGGCGTCGACTCGCGGAAGAAGCGCGCAAACCCCGGCGTGTCGTAGACCAGCGCCCGGTAGGCGCGCATCGAGGCCGCGGAGAGCGCCGCCATCGCAACCGCGCCGGCCGCGTGCTCGCCGCCCCAATGAGCTTCGTTCGCTTGCCGCCCGAGGCTGGCGAGCAGCATCGCCGCCGTGGTGCTCTCCAGGTTCTCGCGCCCGATCGCCGGGTCGGCGTACTTGTTGGCGACCACCTCGCCCTGTTCGGTGATGCGGATGCGGCCGGCGACCGTGCCTTGCGGCTGCGCCAGGATCGCCTCGAAGCTGGAGCCGCCGCCGCGCCCCACCGCGCCGCCGCGGCCGTGGAAGAACTGCAGGCCGAGCCCCGCGCCCTCGACCACCCCCTTCAGCTCGTGCTGCGCCTCGTGCAGCGACCAGATCGAGGTCAGGTACGAGCCGTCCTTGTTCGAGTCCGAGTAGCCGATCATGATCTCCTGGACGCCGCGCGCGGCCAGGTGCGCGCGGATCGGCGCGGACGTCAGCAGGGCCCGCATCGTCGCGGGCGAGGCCTCCAGGTCGGCGATGGTCTCGAACAGCGGCGCCACCAGCACCGGCGAGCGGGAAGGATCGCCGGGCGCGAAAAGGCCGACCTCCTTCATCAGCACGTAGGCCTCCAACAGGTCGGAGACGCCGGTGGTCTTGGAGATCACGTAGGTGTCGATCGCCCCCGGCCCATAGAGCGCGCTGGCGGCGGCCGCGGCGCGCAGCACCGCCAGCTCGCTCAGCGTCTCCTCCGAGTACACCGCCAGCGGCGAGGCGAGCGGGCGCAGCGTCGACAGCTCGCCCTCCAGCAGCCGCACGCGCTGGGGCTCGGTGAGCGCCAGGTAGTCGTCGCACGCGCCGGCCACCTTCAACAGCTCGGCCACCACCCGCTCGTGCACCTCGGAGTTCTGGCGCAGGTCGAGCGTGGCCAGGTGGAAGCCGAAGCAGTCGACGGCACGGATCAGGTCGGCGAGTCGCCCATGCCGGAACGCCGGGCCGTGGTGGGTGACCAGCGAGTCCCGGATGGTCTGCAGGTCGGCCCGCAGCTGCTCGGCCGAGGCGTAGGCCGCACCGTCGATCGGCGAGGGCCGCGCCGGCGCCGCGCCGGTCAGCGCCGGCGTCGCCGCCGCCAGGCGCGCGTAGACACCCGACAGCGCGCGGCGATAGGGCTCGTCGGCCCGCTGCGGCGAGGCATCGCCAGAGCCCTCGGCCAGCGCCGCCAGCGCCGGCGTCACATGCACGTGCTCGGTGGAGAGCGCCAGCGCGGCGCCCAGCGCATGCACCTCCTCGAGGTAATGGCCGACCACCAGCCGCGCCTGGGTGAGGAACGCCAGGCGCAGCGTCTCGGCGCCCACGTTCGGATTGCCGTCGCGGTCGCCGCCCACCCAGGAGCCGATGCGCAGGAAGCTCGGGATGTCCGCGGCGCTGGCGCCATCCGTCTCGCCCGGCCCGGTAGCGAGCGCGGCCTCCAGATCCGCGTAGACCCGTGGCAGCTGGGTCAGGAAGGTGCGCGCGAAGAACGAGACGGCGTTGTCGATCTCGTCGGCGACGCCGAGGCTGACGGGCCTGAGCTGCCGCGTCGCCCAGAGGATCAGGATCTGGCGGCCGAGGTCCGCGCGGATCGGCTCGCGCGCGTCCTCGCCGGCGCGGTCGTAGGCGTCGAACGTTTCCGCGATGCGGCTGACCCGGTCGATCACGCTCTTGCGCCGCACTTCGCTCGGATGGGCGGTGATCACCGGCATGACCAGGGCGTGGTCCAGCAGCGCGCGCACCTCGGCCGCGCCCACGCCCTCGTCCGCCAGCCGGCCGATCGCCCCGGCCAGCGAGCGCTCGGCCCCCTCCCCGGTCCGCAGGCGCCGGCGCGCGCCCTGGTCCTCGGCGATGTTGATCAGCTGCGAGAAGACGACGAAGCTGTGGGCGAAGCGCAGCGCGTCGGGCAGGCTGAGCGCCCGCAACAGCGCGTCAAGCTTTGCGCCCCGCTCAGGCGTGCCCTCGCGGTGGTAGGCGACCGAGGCCTGCCGGATCGCCTCGATGGCGCGGAACACGTCCTCGCCCTCCTCGGCGGCCAGCACGCGGCCGAGGATGTCGCCGAACAGGCGCACGTCGGCGCGCAGCAGCATGGCGGGGGTCGGGGCGCGGGCCATGCCGACCTTAGACCCTGCGGCGGCCCCTGCGGCAAGCGGCCGCGCCGCTACGCCGCCAGCTGCGACTCGACCGCCGCCAGCACGCGCGACGGAGCCAGCTCGTTGAGGCAGCGGAAGTGGCCGAGCGGGCAGACCCGCTCGAAGCACGGGCTGCACTCGAGGTCGTCCTTGAGGATCACCGCCCGCTCGCTGAGCGGCGGCGTGAAGGCCGGCGACGTGGAGCCGTAGAGCGCCACGATCGGCCGGCCGAGCGCGGCGGCCACATGCATCAGGCCGGAGTCGTTGGTCACCACCGCCGCGGCCGCCGCAATCAGGTCGATCGCCTCGCCGAGCGTGGTCTTACCGGTCAGGTCGACCGCGCCGGGCGCCAGCGCCGCCACCTCGGCGCCGATCGGCGCATCGCCTGGTCCGCCGACCAGCCAGACGCCGCGCCCCGCCGCCATCAGATCGCGCGCCAGCGCCGCGAAGTGCGCCGCCGGCCAGCGCTTGGCGGGCCCGTACTCGGCGCCGACGCAGAGCGCGGCGCCGCCTGCGCTCAGTCCAAGGCGCGCCAGCGTGGCGGCGACCGCGTCCGCGTCGGCCTCCAGCCGGGGGACCGGCGTCTCAGCCGGCAGCTTCGCGCCGCGCGGATCGGCCAGCAGGCTGAAGCGGTCCACCATGCGCGGCAGCGCCGCCTCGTCCAGCGGCCGCGCGTCGTTCAGCACGCCATAGCGCGCCTCGCCGACGAAGCCGGTCCGCCGCGGAATCCTCGCGAACAGCGGGACCAGCGCCGACTTCCACGAATGCGGCAGCACGATCGCCCAATCGAACCAGCCGCGCAGCGACCGGCCGAACCGCCTGCGCTCGCCCAGTTTCAAGGCGCCGTGCGCGAACGGGTTGCCCAGCGTCGCGTCGACCCCCGGCAACCGGCGCACCAGTTGCTCCAGATGCGGCGGCGTCAGCACGGTGATGCGCCGCGCCGGCCCGGCGGCTTTCAGACGCAGGACGAGCGCGCCCATCATCACCGCATCGCCCAGCCAGCTCGGCCCGACGATCAGCAACTCGTCCGATTTGTCCCGCGCCGGCGTCACGCCGCCATGCCTATCGGGCGCGGCGCGGGCCGGTCAATTGCGCCGGGTGGCGGGGCCGCCGGGTTCGAGCCCGGATCGGCCGTCACCGGGCGGTTCGGGTGAGAAGCGTGCGGCGACCGCCGCCGGTCCTCGACATCGCGTGTGGCTTCAGCAGCTCGGCGCAGGCCAGGTAGACCAGCACGACGCCCGCCAGCGCGGCCGCCATCTGCAGCGGCAGTCCGACGAACCGGAACCAGTGGCCAAGCGGTAAGAACGGGACGGCCAGGGCCAGGCCCAAGGCGCCGAGCGTCGAGGCGGTGAGCGCCAGGCTCGGCCGGTCTTGCCAGGCGCGGCGCTGCGTCCGGATCAGGAACACGACCAGCGTCTGCGTCGCGATCGATTCGACGAACCATCCGGTCCGGAAGGTTTCCGGCGAGGCGCGAAAGCCGAGGTAGAGCAGTGCGAACGTCGCCAGGTCGAACACCGACGACAGCGGCCCCATGACCGCGGCGAACCGCACCACGTCGCGGGTTCGCCACCGCTGCGGGCGCGCCACGTCGACGGCGCTGACCCTGTCCAGCGGGATGCCGACCTCGGAGAAGTCGTAGAGCAGGTTGTTCAGCAGGATCTGGATGGCCAGCATCGGCAGGAACGGAAGGAACAGCGACGCCGCGGCCATCGACAGCATGTTGCCGAAGTTCGAGCTTGTCGCCATCCGGATGTATTTCAATATGTTGGCGTAGGTGCGCCGGCCTTCGACGACGCCGTCGGCGACGACGCCGAGGTCGGTGTCGAGCAGGATCATGTCGGCTGCCGCGCGCGCCACCCCTGTCGCGCCATCCACCGAGAGGCCGATGTCGGCGACCTTGATCGCCGGCGCGTCGTTGACGCCGTCGCCGAGGAAACCCACCACCGCGCCCGCCGCCTGCAGCGCGTGCACGATCCGCACCTTCTGCTCGGGCGAGAGGCGGCCGAACGAGTCGGTCTCGAGCACGCGCCGGCGCAGCGCGTCGGCGCCGAGCCGGTCGACGTCCGGACCGGCGAGCACGCGGTCGGCTCGCAGGCCGACGAGCGCGGAGAGCCGGCCGACCACCACCGGATCGTCGCCCGAGAGGATCACCACCCGAATGCCGGCCGCGGCGAGCCGCGCGACCGCGGCGGGGGCGGTCGCCTTGGGCGGGTCGGCGAAGGTGCATAGCCCCTCGAAGTCGAGACCGGCCTCATCAGCCGCGGTTGGGTTGCGCGCCTCGTCGTTCCAGGCGCGCGAGGCGATCGCGATGGCGCGCAGGCCCTGGGACGCCAGGGCCTGCACCTTCGCCAGCACGGCCCGTCGTTCGTCCTCGCCGAGTGGCGCGCCGACCGCCGTGACACAGGCGGCGAGCACTTCCTGCGGCGCGCCCTTGACCAGCAGCCGCAGCCCATCCGGCCCATGCGCCACAACCGCGCCGAGGCGCCGCTGGTAGTCGAACGGCGCCTGCCCGCGGCAGATCCATCCCTGAGCCGCTGCGGGCTTGGCCTGGATCAGGGCCTGGTCGAGCGAGCCCTTGTCGCCGCCGAGTTGCGCCGCCAGGGCCGCCAGGGTGGCGGCGCGCTCATTGGGCAGCCCGTCGGGGGAGATCGAGCCGGCCAGCTCGATCTTGGCCGAGGTGAGCGTTCCGGTCTTGTCGGTGCAAAGCACGTTCATCGCGCCGAGATCGTGGATCGCGGCCAGCCGCTTCACGACGACCTTCTTCTTCGACAGCTGCACAGCGCCGCGCGAAAGGGTGACCGTGGTGATCATCGGCAGCAGCTCGGGCGTGAGCCCGACCGCCAGCGCCACCGAGAACATCAGCGACTCGACGACGGGACGCCCGAAGAGGACGTTCACCGCGAGCACGCCCATGACGAGCACCGCCGCCGCCCGCGCCACCAGAAGGCTCAGGCGTCGAAGGTCGCGCTGGAATGGCGAGATCGCCGCCTGGGTGTTCAGCGCCGCCGCCGCCGCGCCGAACACCGTGTCCGATCCGGTGCGCACCGCAAGCGCGAACGCCGAGCCGGTCTGGATGACGGCGCCGCGGAAAAGTGCGTTCCCGGCTTCCGCCGGGGTCTCCGAGTCGCTGACGCCCGGCGCCTTGGGCACGCCGTAGGGCTCGCCGGTGAGCGCCGCCTCGTTCGCGGTGCAGGCGTCCGAGGCCAGCACGAGACCGTCGGCGGGAACGATATCGCCGACGCCAACGCGGAAGACGTCGCCGGGCACGATCGCCGCCGGGTCCAGCGAAACGAAAGCCCCGTCCCGTTTGACGTCCGCCTTCACCGCGACCGATCGCTCTAGCGCCTCGGCGGCGCGCTGAGCGCCCTGTTCCTGGATGGTGTCGAGCAACACCGAGGACGCCAGGATGACGAGGATCACCACCGCGCTGGGGTTGTCACGGGTCGCCGCCGAGATCGCGGCGGCGACGATGAGCAACAGGCACATCGGGTCCAGCAGCCGCCGCGCCAGCGCCGGCAGCCAGCCCGCTGCGCGCGCTTTCGCGTCGCTGTTCGGGCCCCACCTCTCCAGCTGCCGCGCCGCCTCGGCCGATGTGAGGCCGCCTGTCCCGCAACCGAGCGCCTGGACGGCTTGCTCGGCCGTGTGCGTCCAGAAAGGCCGCTCGCCCCTCGTGGCCGCGCGGCCCACGCGTCCTAGTGCGACATCAGCACGGCGCACGGCGGGGGCCGCAGGATGGTCTGCGGGGCGCTGCCCCGGATCGTCTCGCCCATGACCAGGAGATCGGCCCGGAGTGTTTCGCATTGCGCGATCAGATCCTCGCCAAACCGGCCCGACGGTCTCGGCGGCGCGCACGAGCTCGGCCTGAACGCCGTGTAGCGCGAGATGCCGCATGAGGCTTTCGTTATTCGCCGCGCCGAGCCGTATCGTCTCTTCCTCGGCGGCGGCGGATCGTCCGGGCTGGGGAACCAAGGCGTCCTTGGTGTCCTCCAGCGTCGTCACCCAGTGGCCGACGAGGCCTGCGCGCCGATGCGCGGCCGGTTCTTCGCCATGCCGACGCGCGCGGCGATCTGATCGTGAACGCGGCGGCCAAACCTAGGGGTTCGGCGCCGACCTGGCGCCGTCAGCGATGGTACCGCCTCCCCGGATCGAACGGGGGACCTCCAGAGCCACAATCTGGCGCTCTAACCAACTGAGCTAAGGCGGCTTATCGCGAAGGCGCATCGTTTAGGCGTGAAGCCCAGTTCGATCAAGCCGCTGCGCCCCGCGTCGCGCTGCGACATCCTCGCGGCGAATAAAGAGGCCCCGGCGTCTCCGCCGGGGCCTTCGCGTTCAGGTCTGGCGTCCCTGATACGTCGTTCTTGATCCGTAGTTCCGGCGCCGCGCCTTACGACGGCGGCGGCTGGAACTTGATCGGCACGTTGATCTCGCCGCCCGCGGTCGGCACGCCGTCCTTGGCCATCGGGCGCATCTTGAAGAGCTTGGAGATCTTCAAGGCGGCGGAGCCGAAGTCCTGGTCCGCGGGCTCCTCGGAGGCCACCGAACAGTCGAGCGTGCCGTTGATGGACACCGTGCAGTGGAGCATCACGTGCCCCCCGATGTTCATGCGCGAGGCGCGGTCGGGGTAGTAGCGGGCGAAGTCGTCGCCGTTCGGGGTGCGCACCCAGTCCGGCCGGGTGATCACCGTCGCCCGCGGCGGCGGCGGCTTCTCCGGCGTCACCACCGGCGGAGCCGGCGGCGGCGGCGCGGGGTGGGCCACGGGCGCGATGTTCAGCGCCGGCGGGGTCGGGATGTTGACCGGCACGTTGGCCGGCGGCCGCGGCTGGATCGGCGGTGGCTTCTCCATCTTCGGCGGCGGCGGCGGTGGCGGCGGGGGCGGAGGCGGCGGCGGCGGGTGAAGGATATTCACCTCCTCCTTCTCCTCCGCGTAGTTCTTGTAGTGCGGCTGGAACTTCGCCTTGTAGACGTAGTAGCCCACCAGCACGTGGAACAGGATCGCAACGCCGGACGCGATGATGAAGGTCCGGGTGGCGTTCTTGTTCCGCCGCGGGATGTCGAACGGGTTGTGAGCCGGGTGGGCGATATCGACGTCGGTCATTTCTTAACTCCCGACCGATCTTCGCCCACCAGCGCCACGCTGTAGAACCCGTTGTCCTGCATGGTGTTCATCGCATCCAGGAACTTGCCGTACTCCACGTTCTCGTCGGCGCGGATGAAGATCCGCAGACCCACGTGGTTCGGTCCCGCGGCGAGCTTCAGGGCGTCCGGAAGCTCGCTGAGATCGGTTGGGTTGTCGCCGACGTAGTACGAACCGTCCTGCTTGATCGACACGTAGATGATCTGCGGCGGCTTGGTTTGAGGCTTCGCATTGGCGGGCGGCAAGCTGACCTTGACGTTCACCGAAGCGAGCGGCGCGGCCACCATGAAGATGATCAGGAGAACCAGCATCACGTCCACGAAGGGCGTGACGTTGATCTCGTGGTTCATCTCGACCTGGAATTTGCCACCGCCAGGCCCTGCTAGTTTGGCGGCCATAGGGGGTTACGCCCCCTTGTCGAGCTGACGCGAGATCGCGTTCATGAGCTCGGCCACGAAGCCTTCCGTACGCGAGCCATACGCCGTGATCAGGGTCTGGAAGTAGTTGTAGAACACCACCGACGGGATGGCCGCGAAGAGGCCGAGGCCGGTGGCCAGCAGCGCTTCGGCGATACCGGGCGCCACGACCGCCAGGTTCGTGGTGTTCGAGTTCGCGATGCCGATGAACGAGTGCATGATCCCGTAGACCGTGCCGAACAGGCCGATGAACGGACCGGTCGAACCGACGGTCGCCAGGAACTGCATGCCGCTCGACAGGCGACGGGCCAGCGAGGCCTGCACCGCGTTCACCGCGTTCTGGGCGCGGTCGATGGTGTTGTCGCGGTGCTCGCCGGCGACCTGCAGGCCAGCCTGGCGCGACAGCTCCACTTCCGCGGCGGCCGCCGCGGCCATGTCGGCCATCGCGTTGCCGGCGAACTCTTCGGACTCGGCGATCTTGCCCATGTCGGCGATCGACTTGGCGCCGCGCCAGGCCTCGAGGAACCGGTTGGTGATCCGGTTCTCGTTGTTGAACTGGAAGATCTTCAGGATGAGGATCGTCCACGAGAACAGCGAGGCCAGGGCCAGGCCGATCATCACCACCTTCACCAGCGGCTCGGCGTCGAGGAACATCTCGAACGGACCGAGGTGGCCGGCGTGCGCGCCGCCGACGCGGGTGGGCGTGGATTGATCGGAGGAGGGAGCGGCGCCGGCGTCAGCCGCCGGCGCGGCCGGGGCAGCGGCCGCCGGCGCGGTCGCAGCGGCCGGAGCGGCTGCGTTCTGCGCGAAGGCAGGCGCCGCCGTCATCAGCGCGAGCGCGCCGACGATAGCGAGAATGGGGGTGGTTCTTTTCGTGTGAAGCATCGTTTCGCCAGTTCCTGCTTTGGTCTGCTCGCCCTAGGACCCGAAGGGATCGTCGCGCGGGGCGCCTGTCCGCCCTTGCTGGTGGAGGCCCGGTGCGAACTCGCCGTCGGCGACCTCGCAGATCCAAAGCCCTAGTCGCCACGCCCGTCCCGCCACGCTTCGATCCAATCTCATTCGTCGGCCTTTGAAGCTCACGTTTCGAGGCGCTCAAACGACCTGCCTTCGGCGCCAGCCGAGGCAAGTCCTTACCGCTTTGTTAGACTTGCGGTCCGGGTCCTTTGGCAACCTCAAATCTCACCGTCAAGAGGGCGCAGCCGACCGCTGTTTCGCGACAAAACCGCGACGGCGAGCGCCGTTTTGCAATGCAACATCGCATATTTACTGACGCTTGAACGGTTCGCACGCCGCAGTCGCGTCACTCACGTTGCAACGCAGCATTCGCCGACGCCCCGGGACGAAAAGGAATTTGCGTTCGTCCAGGCAAGACTTTCGGTCGCAGGGGCTGAGGAAGAATGGACCGGCTAGTCAAGTGCGCCGGCGGCGGTCGGCGCAGATGGCCGGTTGAGCGCAGCGCCTCATTCGACGCAAGACGGGCAAGCCGCGCGCTCAATATTCAACTGATCCAGGCGCATGCCCGATTGACTGGCGTCCCGGCGTCGGCGTCATGCCGCGCCAGGGGGTATACATGACCGCGCCTGCCGACCGCCTGTGGCGCCACCCGGCCTTCCTCAAGCTCTGGGCGGCGCAGACCATCTCCAGCTTCGGGGCGCGGATCGCCCGCGAGGGTCTGCCGATGACCGCGGTGCTGGTGCTGAAGGCGTCGCCGGCCGCGATGGGCGCGCTGGCGGCGGTGGGCCTGGCTGCCTATGCGCTGGTCGGCGTCGGGGCCGGCGTGCTCGCCGACCGGGCCCCGCGCCGCGCGCTGATGATCGGCGCCGATCTCGGGCGCGTGGCGGTGATGGTCGCCGTGCCGGCCGCTGCGCTGGCGCATGCGCTCTCGATCGCCGGCGTCGCCGTCGCGCTGGCGCTGTCCAGCGCCCTCTCCGTCATCTTCGACGTCGCCGACCACGCCTTCCTGCCCAGCGTCGTGGGGCCCTCGCAACTGGTCGACGGCAACGCCAGGCTGGCCTCCACCGACGCGGCGGCGGAGATCGCCGGCCCCGCCGCCGCCGGCCTGCTCTTCCAGCTGCTTTCGGCGCCGGTGGCCGTGGGCGCCAGCGCCCTCACCTACCTGGCCTCGGCGCTCTGCCTCGCCGGCCTGCCGCCGCAACCGCGCGACGCCGGCGCTGCCGCCGCGCCCGGATCCCTCTCGCCGCTCGCCGGCTTCCGGGTCGTGCTCGCCCATCCGCTGCTGCGACCGATCTGGCTGATGGCGGTGCTGGGCGACTTCTTCGGATGGTTCTTCGGCGCTCTCTATATTCTCTATGCGCTGGCCGTGCTGCGCCTGACCACCACCGAGCTGGGCTTCACCATCGCAGCGGGCGGCGTCGGCGCGCTGGTCGGGGCGGCGGCCGCGCCGCTCGTCGCCAGGCGCCTGGGCGCCGGCGCGGCCATCGTCGCGACCGCCTTCGCCATGGGGCTCTCCAGCTTCCTGATCCCGCTCGCCGGCGGCGCGCCGCTGGCTGCGATGTCGCTGCTGATCGCCGGGCAGCTGACCGGCGATGCGCTGCGCACGGTGGGCGAGATCGCCCAGACCAGCCTGCGCCAGAGCGTGCTGCCGGCGGCCGAGCTCGGCCGGGCGGCCGGCGCCTTCGCCACCGGCCGCGGCATGGCGGGCTTCGCCGGCGCGCTCATCGGCGGGGCGCTCGGCGGCCTGATCGGGCCGCGCGAGACGCTGCTGCTGGCCGCCGCAGGCGTCGCCGCCACGCCGCTGGTCGGCTTCGCCTCGCCGCTCCGGCGAGCCCGCGCCGATACAGCAACCTGAGCCTGCAACTTTCTCGACTCTGCTGACGAGCGAAACTGTGCGACGGTTACGCCCCAGTCCACTACTGGATCTGCGGCGTTATCGGGGCGCACGGGGCAATGTCGCTGCACGCGATTGCTCAACTTCAGGGACTGCTCGTCTTGGCCCTCAAGGCCGGGCGCGGCCTGAACATCGGCGGCTTGCGGATAAGCGGCGCCCCGCAGGACCTCGCCACCTTCGGCGCGATCCTCCTTCTACCGCTCGGCGTGCTGGCCGTGAAACTCGGCGTGGACCGCTGGGAAGCGGGCCGGCGGCGCGAGGATGCGCGCGCCTTCGCCATCGACGTGGCGGTGACGCTGTCGAAGTCGATCCAGCTCTGCGAGAGCGTCCGCTCGGCGATCCATGCGGGCGAGGCGGTCTCCGACGCCACGGTCGAGGCCGCGATCGAGTCGCTCGATCTCTCGCGCCGGCGACTGCGCCTCTATCTCGGCCGTCGCATCCCGCTGCACGAGCTGATCCCGCTCGCCGCCGCCGCCGAGCAACAGCTCGGCCAGGGCCGCCAGGCGATGCTGTCGCTGCACGCCGCGCCCGCCGACGGCGCCGACCACGATCTCACCTACGCGCGCCAGCTGCAGACCGTGCGCGCCGAGCTGCAGTCGGTCGCCGACTGCCTGCGCGGCCTCCAGCCCGACCTCGGCCGCGCCCTCGCCAAGGTCGAAGCCGGCTGGGCGCCGCCAAACTAGGCTGCACCGCTCGGACGCGGAGCTGCGCCTTTGAAAATGGGAAGCGGGCGTGGCGCCTGAAGCGTGGCGCCTGAAGAATGGTGCCTGGGGGCGGATTCGAACCACCGACACGCGGATTTTCAATCCGCTGCTCTACCAACTGAGCTACCCAGGCCTGAGGGCTCGGCCCGATGTTCGACCAGAGGGCCCGAGGGGCCGGCGGCCGAAGGAGGAGCGTCTATAAGGAGCGGGGCGGCCGCTGTCCAGCGGCGGGCGGTCGCGGCCCAACGCGGACCGCGAGGGTGTGGCGCCAGGGCGCGGCGCCCCAGGCGCGCCCACGTGCAGCGCCAGGGCGTCAGTCGTCATCGCGGTAGGGACCCGCCTCGGCGTCGCCCTCGGCCTCGTCGTCGGTCGCCGGGATCGCGTAGCGGCCGGAGAGCCAGCGCTGCAGGTCGAGGTCGGCGCAGCGGCGCGAGCAGAACGGCCGCGCCTCGGCCGTGGTCGGCCGGCCGCAGATCGGACACTTGCTGGCGCTCACCCTGCCTTCACCTCGAACGCCTCGCCGGCGGCCTGGGCCTGGCGGCCTGGATCGGCGGCGACGCTGAGCCGCGCGCCGAACCGGTCCGTCAGCGCCTTTAGATAGGGAGCCGCGGCGGCGGCCACATCCGGGGCGGCGGTTGCGCGCAGTTGCGCGCCCGGGTCAGCCAGCGCCTCGCGCTCGATGGCGCGCAGCAGGCGCAGCGCCGTCGTTAGCGGCGTCGGCCGGCCGGCCGCGTCCAGCAGACGCGCGGCCACCGAGCGGCGGCGCCGCGGCACGGTCAGCTCCAGCGTGCCGAAGCGGCTGATCGGACCGAATGCGACGCCCGGGTTGTCGGGGCCGAACGCCGTGCGCGCCGCGGCCAGCAGCGCCGGGCCGTCGTGGCCGCGGCCGGCCAGGTCGATCACCACGAGGCCGCCCTCGCCTTTCAGCCGCAGCACCCGCGCGGCCGCGGCCAGCGCGGCGAGGTTGGCGGCGCGGGTCGTGCGCTTGGCCTCCCCGCCGGCGCGCTCGCCCCCAGCACCTTGGCCGACGTCGACGTCGACGGCGGTCAGCGCCCGGGTGCGCTCCACCGCGATCGACCCACCGCCCGGCAGCGCGAACACCTGCTCCAGCGCCTCGGCTGCGGCCGCGTCGGCCATGGCGCGCGCCTCGGCGCCGGTCTTGACGGGATGCTTCGTGAGGCTGGCCAGCTCGGCCGCCACGTCGGGCGCCGGCTTCAGCACGCGGGCGGGGCTGGCCGCCTCGCCAGCCAGCCGCAGCTGCGCGCCCTTGTCGCCGCGCGCCTCGGCGCGGATCTCGACCTCGATCCACTGCCCCTCGCCGACGCGCGGCATGTCCGGCCTGAGCACGAGGACGCCGTCCGGCCCCTCGCCGAGCTCGACGAACGCCAGCGCCAGCTGCCGCTCCAGCTTGCGCACCCGGCCGACGACCACCGCGCCCAGCGCCTGGCAGGCCGCATCGCCGTCGCGCTGGATCAGCAACCGCTCGGGCCGCCCGTCGAGCGTCACCACGCCCCGCGTCTCGCCGACGCCGATATCGAGGTAGGCTCGCCGCTCGCTCATTCCGGGAACCCCAGCCCGACCAGCAGCGCGCGGGTCTCGTAGAGTGGCAGGCCGACGACGCCGGTGTAGGAGCCGAAGAGATCCGTGACGAAGGCGCCGGCGCGGCCCTGCACCGCGTAGGCGCCGGCCTTGCCATCCCATTCGCCGCTGGCGAGGAAGGCGGCCAGCTCCTGCCGGGTCAGGCGCTTGAACTTCACACGGGTCTCGGACAGGCGCGCGCCGGCGCGCCCAGCCCCGGGCGCATGCGCCGCCACCGCGGTCAGCACCCGGTGCGCACGGCCGGAAAGCAGACCGAGCATGCGGCCCGCCTCGGCCGCGTCCGCCGGCTTGCCGAGCAGCCGGCGGCCGACCGCCACCACGGTGTCGGCGGCAAGCACGAAGGCGTCCGGGTGACGGGCGGCGCTCATCGCCGCCTTGGCGCGCGCCAGCCGCAGGGCGAGCAGCCGCGCGGTCTCGCCGGGCAGCGGCGTCTCGTCGATCTCGGCGGGGTCGACCACATCGGGCGTGAGGCCGATCTGGCGCAGCAGCTCCAGCCGGCGCGGGCTGGCGCTGGCGAGAACCAGTCTGGGGAGAGGCTCGGGCCGCGCAGGCTCGCTCACGGCCATCGCGCCGGGAAAGCGCTACTCGAACCGGTAGGTGATGCAGCCCTTGGTGAGATCATAGGGCGTCATTTCCACCAGAACCTTGTCGCCCGCCAGCACGCGGATGCGGTTCTTGCGCATCTTGCCGGCGGTGCGGGCGATGATCTCGTGCTCGTTGTCCAGCCGCACCCGAAAGGTCGCGTTCGGCAGCAACTCGCAGACCGTGCCGGAGACCTCGCGGAGCTCTTCCTTCGCCATGCGGCCTCTCGCGCCATTTGCCTCGCGCATTGGACGGCGCGCCCGCCCACGCTGCAGCGCGGACGCGGTTCGGCTCGAGACTCAAGTCGTCCGCGTTGCAGCGCATGAACATAAGCCTGAGCGCGCCCTGCTTCATCCCCCGAAGCTCAGCGGCTTGCCGAACCGCTCGCGGATGCGGGCGGCCAGCGTGTCGCGCGCCTCCCGGTAGGCCTCCATCACCGCCTCGCGCGAGCCCATCACCAGCGTGGGGTCCTGGATCGGCCAGTAGGCCAGGTCGACCGCGTGGCCGCGGGCGATCTCCACCGCGCGGTGCTGCGCTTCCGGCGTCAGCGAGACGACCAGGTCGAACGAGTCGTCCTCCAGGTCGTCGAAGGTCTTCGGCCGGTGGCGGCTCATGTCGGCGCCCACCTCCTCCATCACCGCGACGGCGAACGGGTCGGGCTCGGCCTCCTCGTCCTGGCGCAGGCCGCAGCTGTCGACATAGACCCGCGTGCCGTACATCAGCTTCATCAGGCTCTCGGCCATCGCCGAGCGCACGCGATTGAAGTTGCAGGCGAAGAGCACCGCGCCGGGCAGGGCTGGAGGCGGATCGGCGGCCATGGCGGTGTGTTGCTCAGCCTCGCCAGTGCAGCGCGCAGATCAACGTGAAGAGCCGCCGCGCGGTGTCGAGGTCGGTGTCCACCTTGCCGGCCAGCCGCGCCTTCAAGAGCTCCGAGCCTTCGTTGTGCAGCGCGCGGCGGCCCATGTCCAAGGTCTCGATCTTCTGCGGCGTCGCGTTGCGGATGGCCTGGTAGTAGCTCTCGCAGATCATCCCATAGTCGCGCACCACGCTGCGGAACGGTGATAGCGACAGAATGTGACGGCGCTGGTAGCCCGGCCCGCTGATGTCGAGCGCCAGCCGGCTCTCGACCAGCGAGATGGTCAGCGCATAGGGCCCGCCGTCGGCGCCTTCGGGCGCGAAGTGGTTCTCTTCGAGCAGGTCGAAGATGGCGATCTGGCGTTCCTGCTCCTGGTCGCGCGAGGCGGCCGACAGCGACTCCTCGTCGAGGAGGACGCTCTGGAGCCGGTGCTCGCCCGCCATCACCCCCCTCCGGACCGGGAGGGCGGCGGCGCGTTGCGGCGGATCGAGACCGAGCGGGCGTGCGCCGGCAGGCCCTCCGCCGTCGCCAGCGCCTCGGTCGGTCCGGCCAGCACGTGGAAGGCGGCCGCGTCGCAGCGGATGATCGAGGTGCGCTTGATGAAGTCGTAGATCGAGAGGCCCGACGAGAAGCGCGCCGCGCGGCTGGTGGGCAGCACGTGGTTGGAGCCGGCCACGTAGTCGCCGATCGCCTCCGGGGCATAGCGGCCGAGGAAGATCGCGCCCGCATGGCGCACGCGGTCCGCCAGCCGCTCCGGCTCGTCGAGCGCGAACTCCACGTGTTCGGGCGCGATGCGGTCGACGAGGCCGGGCGCGTCCTCCAGCGGCGCGATCACCACCGCGCCGTGGTCGCGCCACGACGCGGCGGCCGCCGCATCCAGCGCCTTCAGCTGCCGGTCCACCTCATCGGTAACGGCCGCGGCGAAGGCCGGGTCCTCCGCGATCAGGATCGACTGCGCGGCAGGGTCGTGCTCTGCCTGGCTGAGCAGGTCGGCGGCGATCCAGGCCGGGTCGTTGGCGGCGTCGGCCACCACCACGATCTCCGACGGCCCGGCCAGCGCGTCGATGCCGACGATGCCGTAGAGCCGGCGCTTGGCGGCGGTGACGTAGGCGTTCCCCGGCCCGACGATCTTGTCCACGGGGCGGATCGGCCCCGCGCCGAACGCCAGCGCCGCGCAAGCCTGCGCCCCGCCGACCCGCCAGATCTCCGAGACGCCCGCCTCGTGCGCGGCGGCCAGCACCGCCGGCTCCAGGCGCCCGGGCGGCGTCACCATGGCGATGCGGTCGACCCCGGCCACGCGCGCCGGCACCGCGTTCATCAGCACCGTCGACGGATAGGCCGCGCGGCCGCCGGGCACGTAGATGCCCACCGCCTCCAGCGGCGTCCAGCGCCAGCCGAGCTCGACCCCGGTCTCGTCGACGAAGCGTGCGTCGGCCGGCCGCTGGCGCTCGTGATAGGCCCGGATGCGCGCGGCCGCGAAGGCGATCGCGTCGCGCACCTCGGCTGGACAGGCATCCAGGCCGGCCTGGAACTCGCGCGGCGTCACGCGGATGGTTTCTTCGGTCAGCCGCACGCGGTCGAAGCGCTCGGTGTAGCGCAGCACCGCGTCGAGCCCATCGGTCAGCACCGCTTCCAGCACGCCGGCCACCGCCTCGTCGACATCTGCGGGCATGCCGCGACGCTCGGCCAGGAAGGCGTCGAAAGCCTGGTCGAAGTCGGCGTCGGAGGCGTCGAAGCGGCGCATGGGCCGCTTGTGGCGGACGCGGCCGGAAACTGGAAGGGGGTTCTACGGCCGGCCTCGACCAAGCGCCTCAGGCGTGGTCGACTGGCCGCACCGGTGGGAGGGTGATGCGATGCGACAGCTGGCGATCTCGGTCGGCGCCGCGGCCTGCGCGGTCCTCGGCCAGGCAGGCGCCGCGCGGGCCGGCCCGGTGGAGGCGTCGCTCTGCACGTTTGGCCCGTCGGCGACCAGCATCGGCCTTGCCAAGGTCGTCGGCGCGCCGAAGGTGTTCCTGAAGAATTGCCCGCCAGGCGACGCCGGCTGCACCGAGCCGGGGCATACGCCCTACGTAATCCCGGGCGACACGGTGGTCGTCGGCGCCCGCGCCGGCAACGCGGTCTGCGTCGCCATGCCGAACCGCCAGGGCGACACCGCCGGCTGGGTCGCAGGGTCCCAGGTCCAGCCGCTGCCGACGCCCCCTGCCCCGCCCGCCGCCTGGGTCGGCCACTGGACGCAGTACGGCGGCGACAGCATCGACCTGACGCTGAAGGGCGGCGCGCTGGTGGTCAGCGGCGCGGCCTGCTGGCCGGCCTGCAACGCCTCGGGCAAGGGCCGCGTCCCCAACGTCGGCGACCTCGACGGCAAGGCGACGCCCGCGGGCAACCGCCTGCGCATCGGCAGCGACGACGACTGCGCCGCCGAGATGTGGCTGGTCGGATCCTACCTTGTCGTCTTCGACAACATGGGCTGCGGCGGCATGAACGTCAGCTTCAACGGCGTCTACCAGCGCGCTGCCCGGCGCTGAGGGCCTCCAGGCTCAACTCGCCTGCAATGTCATCGAAGGTTCTGGGGACACGATACCTGTCCCTGGAGCGGCGTTGCTCTCATGCCAGGCAGCGCTTCGGGGATAGGTATCGTGTCCTCGAAACCCCAGCTCCAAGCTGGCGCTCGCCCTTGCTCAATGCTGGCGCGGCCTGGTCACGTGATATGCGCCGCTCGCCGACAGGACGATCCAGTCCCCGGGCGTCGCTACGTGGGCGCCGACCGCCGTCGCGACTTCGACCTCACCCCGACCGACGAGCTGGCCAGAGTCGCCGAGCCAGCCCATCAGGACCCTCCAGCCCTTGGCGTCGTGTGCGGGCGGCACGCGAAGCGCCGCGCCATGGTCAGGTGTTTTTCGAACGGTCCGCATCTGTCGGGACTGGGGGGCGCTTCGGTCACCAGACCCTTAATCACGCGCGCAGCGCCGCTACCCCTCGTGGGCCGGCGTGCTGGGCGTCGCCCACGGCGCCGAGATGTCGGCCAGCGCAGCGTCGACGCATTCGACGGTGAGCACCAGGTCGCCGCCGCCGGCGAAGGTCAGGCGGATCTCGCCGCCCGGCGCCTCGCCCGGCTCGAAGCTCACCGCCAGCAGCTCCACCACCGCCTCGGGCGCCTCGCGGCGCAGGTTGCGCGACTTCACCGCCAGCACCGAGCTGAACTGCAGGCCGGCGCGCACCCGAGCGCCCAGCAACCCGCCCGGCGTCTCCCAGCGATAGCGGTTGAGCGCCAGCGTGAAGCGGCGCCCGCGCGCGTCCCACTCGAGGTCGCCGACCAGCGCCACGGCGTCCTGCAGCGCGGCCGAGATCACCGCCAGGTCGTCGGCGTCCTCCGCCAGCAGCCGCAGGGGTTCGGTCTTGCTCATCTGCCTTCCCTTACGGAGCTTCGGCGGACAAGTCCGCTAAATCCTGCGAAGCCTCGGCGAAGGATCACTCGGCCGCCTCGAGCTCCTCGCCGACCTCGCGGATGCGCCGCACCTTGGCGCCCACTGCCGACAGCTTCGCCTCCAGCCGTTCGAAGCCGCGGTCGAGGTGGTAGACGCGGTTGACCACCGTCTCGCCGCGCGCCGCCAGCGCCGCGATCACCAGCCCGACCGAGGCGCGCAGGTCGGTGGCCATCACCGGCGCGCCGTTCAGGCCCGCGACGCCGCGCACCCGCGCCTCGCCGCCGGCGACGACGATGTCGGCCCCCAGCCTGGCCAGCTCCGGCGCGTGCATGAAGCGGTTCTCGAAGATCGTCTCGCGAATCACGCTCTCGCCGTTCGCCAGCGTCATCAGCGCCATGAACTGTGCCTGCAGGTCGGTGGCGAAGCCCGGATAGGGATCGGTGGTGACCTCGACCGCCGAGAGCCGCGAGCCGTTGCGCCTGACCACGACGCCGTCCTCCAGCCGGCGCACCTCGACCCCGGCCTCCTCCATCTTGACCAGCAGCGCCTCGATGGTGTCGGCGCGCGCGCCCGTCAGCCGCACCTCGCCGCCCGCCATCGCCGCCGCCAGCGCGTAGGTGCCGGTCTCGATGCGGTCGGGCGTCACCGCGTGCGTGGCCCCGTGCAGCTGGGCGACGCCGACGACGCGGATCACCGGCGTGCCGGCGCCCTCGATCCGCGCACCCATCTTGATCAGGCACTCGGCGAGGTCGGCGATCTCCGGCTCGCAGGCGGCGTTCTCGATCACCGTCTCGCCGTGCGCCAGCACCGCGGCCAGCAGCGCATGCTCGGTCGCCCCCACCGAGACGAACGGGAAGCGTATCGACGCGCCCCAGAGGCCGCGCGGCGCCTGGGCGTAGACGTAGCCCTCGTTGAGGTCGATCCGCGCGCCCAGCGCCTCCAGCGCCATCAGGTGCAGGTCGACCGGCCGCGCGCCGATCGCGCAGCCGCCGGGCAGCGAGACCTTGGCCTGGCCGGTGCGCGCCACCAGCGGCCCCAGCACGTTGAACGAGGCGCGCATCTGGCGCACGAGATCGTAGGGCGCGATCGCCGAGACGATCTCCGGCGTCGTCAGCACCGTCTGCGCCCCGTCTGGCCCGTCGTGCTCGGCCACCTCGACGCCCAGCCGCTGCAGCAGCCGCCCGAGGAAACGGGTGTCGGCCAGCCGCGGCATGTTGGTCAGCGTGAGCGGCTCGTCGGTCAGCAGGCTCGCCACCATCAGCTTGATGGCGGAGTTCTTGGCGCCGGAGATCGGGATCTCCCCCTCCAGCTCGGCTCCGCCGGTGATGGCGATACGATCCATTCAGCGCCTCCGCGGAGGCCCCCCAAAGCGCGAAGAGCGGGGGCGCGCCGTCCGAACGTAATACATAGCCCAAGCCTTGCCGCCCCGATAAGGGGTGGCGGCCGGTTCGGTTGCGCAAGGATGACCGGCGCCGCATGGTTACCCACCTTGGGGCCTCAAGGCGGGAGCGCACGTGGACGAAGCTGAACCCGGGCGCAGCGTGCATCCGGCGCTGTTCTTCGTACTCTACTTCTCGTTCGGGGCCTCGGGCGGCTTCCTGGCCGGCGCGGCCGAGAATGTCTACGTCGCCGGCGGCGTCTCGACGGCGGCGTTCGGCGCGGTGCTCTCGATCTCGCTCGCCCCGCAGATCGCCAAGGTGCTCTGGGCGCCGCTGGTCGACACCACGCTGACCCCTAAGATCTGGTACGCCGCCGCGACGGTCGTGGTCGTCGCGGCCATCCTGACCGCGGCGTCGCTGCCGGTGCGCGTCGCGTCGTTGCCCGCCCTCTCGGTGATCTCGATGGTGGTGGCGGTGGGCGCCAGCTTCCTGGGCATGTCGGCCGACAGCCTGATGGCGCACAACACCTCGCCCGCCGAGCGCGGCGCGGCCGGCGGCTGGAGCCAGGCCGGCAACCTCGGCGGCGCGGGGACCGGAGCCAGCGCCGGCCTGGCGATCGTCGGCGCGACGCATTCGCTGCTGCTGGCGGGTTTGGGCGTCGCCGCGCTCGTCTCGACCTGCGCGCTGGGCCTCGTCTTCGCGCCGCGGTCGCACAGCCTGCCGAAGCAGACGAACTACCTGGCGACGCTGATGGTGGTCGTGAAGGACTGCTGGGAGGTCGTTCGCGCCCGCATCGGCTGGCTGACGCTGTTCCTGTTCGCGCTGCCGCTCGGCTCGGGCGGCGCGGCCAACCTCGCAGCCGGCATCGCGCGCGAGTGGCGCGTCGGCCCCGGGCTGTTGGCGACCCTGGCGCTCGCCGGCGCGGTCGCGACGGGGCTGGGCTCGATCGTCGGCGGCTACGTCTGCGACCGCACGGACCGCCGCGCCGCCTACGCCTTCTTCGGCGTGCTGGGCGGCGTCGCCGCCGCGGTGGCGGCCGTCGCGCCGAAGACGCCCGAGTGGTTCGTGGTGTTCGGGCTCTCCTACAACGCCGCGCTCGGCATGGCCTACGCGGCCTACGCGGCCGCCAACCTCGAGGCGATCGGGCGCGGCGCGGCGGCCACCAAGTACACGCTGTTCGCCTCGGTCGCGAACATCCCGGTCACCCTGATGCCGCTCGCCGACGGATGGGCCGACACCCGCGGCGGCGCCAGCGCGCTGCTGTGGCTGGAGTTCGGCACGGCGGTCGCCGCGGCGGCGATCTTCGCGCTGGTGGCGCTGGCGACCCGGCCCAGGCGCGCGCTGGCGCCCGCCTAGCGCCCGGTCTTCGGCTCGGCGCCCCGCGTCGCCGCCTTGCGCCGCCGCAGGTTCGCCCGCAACGCCGCCGCCAGCCGCGCCTCGCGGTCGTCCGCCTCGACGGCTCGCTGAGTCGCTGCCTTGCCAGACGACGCGCCCGACGGCCGGTCCCGATCCTCGCTCATGGCGCCCGAGCTAATGCGGCGGATCGGCTGGTCAACCCTTTTCCGCTTCACACGGAAGGGGCGGTCCGCTAACACCCGCGCCTCCCCGCCCGGAACACGGGCGCGGGCCATGCCGCCGTAGCTCAGTGGTAGAGCGCATCCTTGGTAAGGCTGAGGTCCAGAGTTCGAATCTCTGCGGCGGCACCATTCTCCCTCCCAACCAGCGACCAGCCGTCCGCCATCCATGCGGCGCGGTGGCGCGTGGGCGTGAGCGCGGCTGGCCGCGCGGGTCGGTTCTAGAGGACGCTCACCAGGTGTCCGCCGTCGACGGCGATCGTCGCGCCCGTCATGTAGCTCGAGCTGTCGGAGGCCAGCAGCAACAGCGGCCCATCGAGCTCGGACAGCTCGCCATAGCGCCGCTGCGGAATCCGCTTGAGCATCTTGTCGGCGAAGTCCGACTGCAGGAACTCGTGGGTGAGGTCGGTCTCGAAGTAGCCGGGGGCGAGCGCGTTGACGCGGATGCGAAACCTCGCCCACTCCATCGCCAGCTGCTCGGTCAGGCGGATGATCGCCGCCTTCGAGGCCCCGTAGGCCGACGCCGCGCCGCCAGGCCGCAGCCCGGTGATCGAGGCGACGTTGATGATCGAGCCGCCGCCGGCCTTGGCCATCTTCTGCGCGGCGGCCTGGGCGACCACGAATGCGCCTTCGGTGTTGGTGAGGAAGGTCTGGCGCCACTCGTCCAGCGGCATCTCGATCGCCGGGGTGCCGCTCGGCACGCCGGCGTTGTTGACGACGACGTCGAGCTTCGGGATCGCCGCGATCGCGGCCTCGACCGCCGCCGCATCGGTGACGTCGAGCGTCAGCGCCTCGGCGCTGCCGCCCTCGGCCGCGATCTCCGCCACGAGCTCGGCGAGTCGGTCCGTCCGTCGCGCCGAGGCGACGACGTGGGCGCCGCTGGCGGCGAGCACCTTGGCAAACCGCCGTCCAAAGCCGCTGGACGCCCCGGTGACCAGCGCTGTCCGGCCGGAAAGATCAACACGCATCGCGATGGACTCCGAAACGTCGCTGTGCGGGCGTTAGCGGGTCGTCGCCAGGGAAGACAAGCCGGCCCGGACCGATTCGGCCAAAGCCCGATTCGCCCAAAGCCGCCGCATTCACTCAGCGGGGCGGTTCAGGCGGCGTCCGCCTCGCCGTCCTTGATGGTCAGGAAGTGCCTGCCTTCCGACCACACCTCGACGATCTGGTGGTGGTAAGTCTCGCGCAGGATCCGCTCGGCCTGCCGGCGCGCGTCGTCGTGGCCATGCAGATTCATGCGTCGTTCCACCGGCGCGTCCCGGCGATCGTCGTGGACGAAGTAGACGTACACTTGCACAGGAACAGCCCCTGACGGGTCGAACGCCGGGCGCGATGACACCGCGTCACGGCCGCCGTGACAATGGCGGGGCCGGCCGCGGAAGTGAAATCAACTCCGCTGTCACCGCGCTGCAACGCGGCATTCTCAGGTGCGACAAATGGGTCAGGCAGGGACCCGGCCTATGGCGTCGAGGCGCTGCATCGCGGCGCTGGGCAGCTTCAGCTCGGCGGCGGCCAGGTTCTCGCGCAGGTGGGCCAGCGACGACGTGCCGGGGATCAGCAGCATGTTCGGCGCGCGGGCCAGCAGCCAGGCCAGCGCCGTCTGCATCGGCGTTGCGCCGAGGTCGGCGGCCACCGCCGACAGCGCCTCCGACTGCAGCGGCGCGAATCCGCCCAGCGGGAAGAACGGCACGTAGGCGATGCCCGCCGCCGCCATCTCGTCGACCAGCGCGTCGTCGGCGCGGTTGGCGATGTTGTAGAGGTTCTGCACGCAGACC
>DATNEH010000240.1:0-7235 GCA_035553015.1 Caulobacteraceae bacterium
CTCGTCAGCGTGGGATTGCTGGCGGCGGCGCCCCCGCCGCCGGCGCCTGCCCTGCGCGCCATGCGCTGGCTGGCGCCGGGCGTCGACGCGTCGGCGGCGCTGACCCGGCGGCCCACCGAGTGCCTTGCCGCGCCGAAGGACGCCGAGACGGCATACCTGGTCGAGCTGGGCCGTGCAGCGTTCCGCACGCCGCTGCTGCTGGGTGGGCAGGGCGCGCGCGCCGGCCTGTCCTGCGAGAGCTGCCACCGCGACGGGCGCAACAACCCGGACTTCGCCTTCCCGGGCGTCTCCGGCGCGCCCGGCACGGCCGACGTGACCACCTCGGTGCTCTCCTCGCACGAGATGGAGAGCGTGCACGGGCCCAAGCCCATCCCCGACCTCTCCGGCCCCAAGTCGGCGCTGAAGTTCGACCAGGACCCTGCCTCCGACGCGCTGGAAGGCGCGATAGGCCGTATCATCACCCGCGAGTTCGACGGCCCGCCGCCGCCGCCGGCAGTGCTGAAAGGGCTGGCGGCCTACGTGCGGGCGCTGTCGCCCGGCGCCTGCCCGCCGGCGGCGAGCGAGCCGGTCGGCGCCGCGCAGGCGCTTGCCGACGCGCGCCGCGCCGCCGCAGCGGCCATCGTTGCGCTGGACCACCACGATGCGCCGTCCGCGGTGCTGATGATCGAGGCCGCCCGCTCGCAGCTCGGCGACATCGACGAGCGCTACCGTGGCGAGGCGCTCGCCCCGCAGCGGCGCGCGCTGGCGCTGGCCTCCGCCGAGCTCGCGGCAGCACAAGCTGACGCGACCCGAGGCAGCGCTGCCGCCCGTCCCGCGATCGTCATCTGGCTGGCCAAAGAGCCGGCCTGGTCCCAACCGCTGCTTGCCGCCGAGCCCCAGTCACTCTACGCGCCCGCACGGCTGGCGGCGGCCGAGGGGAAGGCTGCTCGCTGAGGGCGGGCGGGTCCGCGGAGAAGGTGCGCAGGTCACGAACACAACGCGGAAACTCCGCGACCTCTGCTGCCTTCTCCGCGTCCCCCGCGGCGGGCCGGGCGCTTGCTGCACGCGCCCGTGCTCCGCGGAGCCAAGTTTCAGTTCGCTGCGAACGCGCGCTGCGGCACCTCGATGTCGATGGCCAGGGTCGAGACCGTCTCGCCGGCGTCGAGGCGGACGACCACCTTGTCGCGCTCGATCGGCACGCGTCGGGCGATCACCGCCAGGATCTCCTGCTGCAGGATCGCGACCAGATCCGGTCCGCCGCCGCCCGCGCGCTCGTAGGCCAGCAGGACCTGCAGCCGCTCGCGGGCCTGCGGCGCCGACGCGCGCCGGGTGAAGAGGCCGATCAGGTTCACGCCGCCTTCCTCCCGAAGAGACGGCGCATGAGCCCGCGGCGCTCCACCGGCGCGGTGACCGGGATGTCCTCGCCCAGCAGCCGCCGCGCCGCCTCGGCGTAGCCGCGGGCCGGGGCGCTGGCGGGCCGGTGCAGGGTGATCGGGCAGCCGACGTTGGAGGCGGTGAGCACGTCGGCGCTCTCGGCGATGATGCCCAGCAGCGGCACGGCCAGGATCTCGAGTACGTCTTCGATGTTCATCATCTCCCCGCGGCCGGCGCGCACCGGGTCGAAGCGGGTGATCAGCAGGCGCTTCTCCATCACCTCGCCCCGCTCGGCGCGGCAGGTCTTGGAATCGAGCAGGCCGATGATCCGGTCGGAGTCGCGCACCGACGAGACCTCCGGGTTGACCACCACCACGGCGACGTCGGCGAACCGCATCGCCAGCAGGGCCCCGCGCTCGATGCCGGCCGGGCTGTCGCAGACGATCCAGTCGAACTCGGCGCGCAGGTCAGCGATCACCTGGGCCACGCCGTCATGGGTCAGCGCGTCCTTGTCGCGGGTCTGCGAGGCCGCCAGCAGCGAGAGCTCCGGCAGCCGCTTGTCGCGGATCAGCGCCTGGCAGAGCCGCGCGTCGCCGTGGATCACGTTGACCAGGTCGAAGACCACCCGCCGCTCGGCGCCCAGCACCAGGTCGAGGTTTCTGAGGCCGACGTCGAAGTCGACCAGCGCCACCTTCTGACCGGCCTGCGCGAGCGCCGCGCCCAGCGCGGCCGATGTGGTGGTCTTGCCCACGCCGCCCTTGCCGGACGTCACCACCAACACCTTGCCCATTCGTCCCACCATGTTGTCCGTCGTTGTCCCGAAGTCTTTCATTCGATTGGCTCCAGCAGCAGCGCGCCGCCGTCGCAGCGCACTTGCGCCGGACGGCCGTGCAGGGCGGCGCTCTCGGCATCCGCGGCCCAGTCGTCGGCGGTGCGGTAGAGACCGGCGACGGCGACCAGCTCGGCCTCCAGCCGGCGGCAGAAGATGCGCGCGCTTTCACCCGCCCTGACCCCGGCGATCGCGCGGCCGCGCAGGGGTCCCTCGACGTGGATCGAGCCGCCGGCCACGACCTCGGCGCCGGACGCGACCGACCCGATCACGGTCACGTCGCCGGCCTCGAACACGATCGATTGGCCCGAGCGCACCGGGCGGTCGACCACCAGCGAGCAGGCGCTCGCGGCGGGAGCCGCTCGCGACGCGGGGGCTTGGCGCACGACGCGCCGCACTTCGCGCGGCGCTTCCTTCCCGCGCAGGGAGGTGGGCAGCCGCGCCCAGAGCGTGTCGTCCAGGAGGGCGGCGTCGACCCCTTCGACCCCGATCAGCTTCAGGCCGCGCACCGAGAGCGCGCTCAGCGCCGCGAGCACCGGCTCAGCGTCGGCGCTGCCGGCGTGGGTGGCGGTGAGGTCGGCGATCACCGGGCGCCCGGCGAAGAAGTCCGGCGCGGTGGCGAGCTGCGCGTCGAGCGCCGACAGCCAGACCTCCAGCGGCGGCTCCGGCGCGACCACCAGCGCCAGCACGCTGCGCCCACGCACGGCGATCTGGGGCAGGGCAGGGGACTCCTTGCCTGCCGCACGCGATCGCGCGGCTTCAGGAGGCCTGGTCGGCTCCGAACGCTCCGCATACATGGCGCGGCCCTACACTAAGCAAGGGCCCCCCGAGCCATCGGCGAACATGAGACGATTCGTTGGTTAACAACATCTTGACGGGCGGCGAGCGGCCGTCGCTCAGATCTCACATAAGTGTCATCCCGGAAAGCGCGCAGTGCTTGTCCGGAATCTACTTGCAACCACTCAGCAAAGCAGATCCTGGACAGATCGCTGCCGCGAGCTTCCGGGATGAGAACAATCTAGTTGGAAGAGATCGGCCGCTTTGGCGGACGCGGGCGCAAAGCGCCGCGGCCGGACGCGTGGGCGACCGGCCGCCGGAAGTTCCAAAACCCTGGAGGCTGCTACTTCAGGTGTTTGGCGAGGTACTTGTTCATTTCGAACATGCTGACCGCCGCCTTGCCGTCGAAAATCGCCTTCAGCTTGTCGTCAGCGAGGATCTCGCGCTTGTTCTTGGGATTCTGCAGGTTGTGCTGCTTGATGTAGGCCCAGATCTTGGAGACCACGTCGCCCCGCGTGATCTGACCCGAGCCGACCACTGCCGCCAGTTGCGGCGAGGGGGTCAGGGGCTGTTGCAGGGCGTTTGCTTTCTTCTCGGCCATGGTTTCTCGGCTCCTAAGAGAGGCGCCGCCGCCTGCCGGCGACTCGCTGAAAGTTGAAGCTAGAGGCGTGTGACGGGTCTGTCATCTACTCGTATCGTCCGAGGGCGTCTCAACGTCCGGTGAAGTTGGGCTCACGTTTCTCCATGAACGCCCGCATGCCTTCCGCCGCGTCCTGGCTGCGCAGCAGCGGCAGCAACTGCAGATAGACGTGGTGGACGTGGTCGTTGAAGCCTTCGCCGAGACCCATCCGCATCATCTTCTTCGACGCCTGCACCGCCATCGGAGCGTTGGCGGCGATCTCCAGCGCCACCGCGCGGGCCGCATCGGCCAGCTCCGCATCGGGGACAACACGCGAGACCAGGCCCATCTCCAGGCACTGGTCGGCGGTCAGCGTGCGGCCGGTGAAGATCAGCTCGGCCGCCTTCGACCAGCCGATCAGTCGCGGCAGGAACCAGGTGCCGCCCGATTCCGGCACGATGCCGCGCTTGGTGAAGGCCGCCGCCATCTTCGCGCTCTGCGCCATGATCCGGATGTCGCAGCCGAGCGCGGTGTCCATGCCGTAGCCGGCCGCCGAGCCGTTCAGCGCGCAGATGGTCGGCTTGCCGAGGTTGAACAGCACCGTCGGCGGGGTGTTGCGCAGGTCGAGGTCGTTGAAGCCGGCGTTGGTGTTGCTGATGTCGCCGGGCTGGCTGGGACGCACCACTTCCGAGAGATCGAGGCCAGCGCAGAACGCACGCCCCGTTCCGGTCAGCACGATCACCCGCACGTCGCGGTCGGCGTCGGCCTCGATCAGCCGCTCGGTCAGCTGGCGCAGCATCGGCCCGGAGATGGTGTTCATCCGCTCGGGCCGGTTCAGCGTGATCGTGGCGACGTGGTCGCCGGTCGAGTAGAGCACTTCGGCGTCCTGGGTGGCCGCCTGCGCCGGTTCCGCCATGATGTAGATGCGCCTCCTTCGCGCGGGAGCCCTCGAGGTACTGAGGCCTGGGGCTCCGGGTTCCTCCGTCGCCGCCCATCCGCGCGGCGAGGGCCGCCCTTGTCAATCCCGCCCGCGTGCTAGGCTCCCGCTTCGAGGCCCGGGAACGTTGGGGGCGCGCTAGGGGAGGTGGGGCATGGAGCTGCGGATCCTGAACGGGCGCGACATCGCCGAGCTCTTGCCGATGGACGCCTGCATCGACCTCATGGGGCGGACCATGGCCGCCGTCTCCGAGGGCCGCGCGCACTTTCCGCCGCGCGCCGTGACGAGGGCCGCGCCGGGCGGCTTCATGGCCTGGATGCCGGGCGCGCTCGACGATCCGGCCTGCTTCGGCGTCAAGCTGCTCAGCCTCTTCCCCGGCAACCCAGCGGCCGGGCTCTCCTCGCATCTTGGCCTCGTGGTGCTGTTCGAGGCCGAGCACGGCCGCCCGGCGGCCTTGCTAGACGCCGCCGAGCTTACCGCGATCCGCACCGCGGCGGTCAGCGGCCTCGCCACCCGGCTGCTGGCCAACCCGGACGCCGGCGACCTCGCCATCCTGGGCGCCGGCGAGCAGGCGGCCAGCCACCTGGCGGCGATGCGGGCGGCGCGAAGGGTCCGCCGCGTCCGGGTCTGGTCGCGCACCGAGGCCAGCGCCCGCGCGTTCGCGGCGGCGCAAGGCGCGAAGCAGGGGCTCGAGATCGAGGTGGCGCCCACCGCCCGCGCAGCGGTCGACGGCGCCGACCTGGTCTGCACGGTCACCGCCTCGCGCGAGCCGGTGCTGGCCGGCGACTGGATCGCGGCTGGCGCCCATCTGAACGTGGTCGGCGCCAGCCGGCCCGACGCCACCGAGATCGACACCGCCGCCGTCGTGCGTGCGCGCTACTTCGTCGACTGCCGCGCCTCGGCCGAGCTGGAAGCCGGCGACTGGTTGCGCGCGCTCGAGGCCGGGGTGGTGCGGCCCGATCACATCGCCGCCGAGATAGGCGAGGTGGCGAACGGAACCAGGCCCGGCCGGCGGTCGGAGGCCGAGATCACCCTCTTCCGCTCGCTCGGCGTCGCCGCCGAAGACCTGGCGGCTGCGCAATACGTGCTGGAGGCGGCGCGAGCGCGCGGGATGGGCCAGACGGCGGAGCTTTAAGCACGAGGGTGGTCGCGCAGCGAGCGGGTGGCGAATCTGACGCATCCCGTGCGCTTGCCGCCTGGCGCTGCTGACGCTCGAGACATCCCCACCCGACCGCTTCGCGGTCACCCTCCCCATGAAGGGGAGGGACGCAGCGGGGCTCGCGTCACCGCTCCCCGATCAGCGCCCTCACCGCCGTCTGCAGCGTCTTGCGCGCCTGTGTCGGGCTCAGCCCCTGTTCGCGGCGCAGGCGGCTCCAGGCCTCGTAGCCGAGCAGCAAATCGAGAGCCTCGAACGTCGGCGCATCGATCGCGCCCTTCGGGATCAGCCCGCGCAGGATGGTGCGCAGCGACGTGGTCAGCACCGCGTGCTGGGCCTGCAGCACCGCCGAGTTGTGGCGCATGGCGTCCGAGGCGCGCCGCAGCGGCGCCACCGTCTCGAAGGCCGCGCCACGTCGTGCGATCAACTCGACGACGCGGTCCTGCCAGGTCGCCCCCTTGAACGGCCGCTGGGCCCAGAGACGGAGCTCCGCCTCGAACGGGCGGGCGATCTCGCTGTAGAGGCTGTCCATGTCCTGGAAGTGCCGGAACACGGTGCGCAGGCCGACGCCCGCCCGCTGCGCCACCTGCTCGGCGCTCGGCGCCACCGCTGTCTCGCGGGTCAGCTCCAGCATCGCGTTGACGATCCGCGCCCGGCTGTCCATCGAGCGACGGCGCCGGCCGTCGGTCTCTTCGAGGTCCAGAACGTTCATCGCCGGGCCTGCGCCTACCAAACGCTGTGTAGGCGGTTGGTATAGCTGATTTGCGTGGTGTGGGCGGGCAGGCTGACAAAATCTCCGTCCCGACCTACCCGGATCGGGCCGTGGAAGATCTGCGGCGCGCGGCCAAGGAACGGCCCGTCGAGCGCGGTGGTGGGCAGCGGCGGAATGATGTGGTCGAAGAGGAGGTAGCGGACGCCGGCGCGCTGGGCGATGCCGGCCGCCGCCTCCGGGCTGGTGTGATACGACAGGATGTCGTGCAGGATGGCCGCGGTGTTCCACTTGCCGCCCTTCAGCGCCGCCGCGCGCTGCACCGCGACCAGGTTCGGCGCCAGACCCTCGTGGGTCAGCACATCGGCGCCGTGGGCGGCCGCCTCGAGCCGCGGCGAGGGCGCGGTGTCGCCGCTCACCACCAGCCGCCGGCCCTTGTAGATGAAGAGGTAGCCCACCGCCGGCTCGACCGGCGCGTGGTCGACCGGGAAGGCGATCACCTGCAGGTCAGGCCCGCTCAGCACGAGGACGTTCGGGCCGGCCTTGCTGATCGCGAACGGGTGCGCGACGCCGCCCCAGCCGGTCGGCGGCATCACCTTCGGGCCGTGGTGCGCGATGCGGTAGCCGCGGTCGAGCGTGTAGGCCTGCTCGAAGCCCGCCACCACCTGGTCGACGCCGGTCGGGCCGTAGACCGGCAACGGCGCGGTCGCCGCGCCGGCCGCCCAATGCTGCAGCATCAGTTCGCCGAGGTCGCCGATGTGATCGGAGTGGAAGTGGGTGAGGAAGACGGCGCTGACCTGCGCCGGCGGCAGCTGCATCAGCGACAGGCGCCGCGTCGAGCCCGGCCCGGAATCC
>DATNEH010000241.1:0-8030 GCA_035553015.1 Caulobacteraceae bacterium
CACCAGCTTCCTGATCTCGGGCACGGCGTACTCGCCGGTGGCGGCCGGATCGCCAGGGCCGTTGGAGAGCAGGACGCCGTCGGGCTTTCGCGCCAGGATCTCCTCGGCCGTGGTCGTGGCCGGCACCACCGTGGCCCGCGCGCCCACCGAGGTGAGCGCCCTGAGGATGTTGCGCTTCACTCCGTAGTCGACGACCACGACCTCGTACTTGGGCTTTACGTCCCGGGCGTAGCCCTCGGGCCAGCCCCAGAGCCCTTCCTCCCAGACGAAGGGCTGCAGGCAGGAGGCCTCCTTGGCGAGGTCGGCGCCGACGATGCCTTCCCAGGCGCGCGCCTCGGCGATCAGCGCCGGAAGGTCGAAGCGGCCGTCGGGACTGTGGGCGATGACGCCGTGCGGCATGCCCTTCTCGCGGATCGACTTGGTCAGCGCGCGGGTGTCGACGCCGCACAGGCCGACGACCCCGCGCCGCCGCAGCCAGCCGGAAAGGTCGCTGTCGGCGCGCCAGTTGGCCGGGTCGGTGGGGGCATCGCGGAAGATCGCGCCGCGGGCGGCCGTCGCCGCCGCGCCGGAGATCTGCTCGACGTCCTCGCCGTTGGTCCCGACGTTGCCGATGTGCGGGAAGGTGAAGGCGATGATCTGCGCCATGTACGAGGGATCGGTGAGGATCTCCTGGTAGCCGGACATGGCGGTGTTGAAGCACACCTCGCCCACCGCCTTGCCTTCGGCGCCGCACCCGATCCCCTGCAGCACGCGTCCATCCGCGAGCGCCAGCACGCCGGTTACGCCAGGCAGCAGTGTCCCGGACAGCAGATCGGTCATGACGGGGCTACTCCTACAGGCGGGCGGGCAAACGGCCGGTTAGGTAGGGTCTCGCATCCGCAAGGTCAATTCGGGGTGGGATGCGCCGGGCGTCAGGCCGCAGGGCGGCGCCGTTTGGGCGGCGCGGGACTTGACGCGCCCGGCGCGCCGCCGCTCACCTTCGCCGCTCGAAGGAGACCGCCATGCTGCAGATGCGCCCCAACTGCGAGTGCTGCGACGTCGACCTGCCGCCGGACGCGCCCGGCGCAATGATCTGCAGCTTCGAGTGCACGTTCTGCGCCGAGTGCGCGCAGACGCGGCTCGGCGGCCGCTGCCCCAACTGCGGCGGCGTCCTGGTCGCCCGCCCGCCGCGCGCGGCGGCGCTCTTGGCGCGGTTCCCGGCGTCGACGGAGCGGGTGCTGAAACCCCACGCGGCCTGCGCGGAGGCTTGAGGTCAGCGCACCGGCGCCCAGCTGCGGGGCTCGGCGTCGCCGTCGTCGAGCGCCGCGCCCAGCGCCGCGAACAGCCGCGCGGCGGTCACCGGCTTGGGCAGCACGGCGGCGAGGCCCGCCGCCAGCCAGCGCTGCGCCTCGTCATCGCGGCCGACGCCGGTCAGTCCGATGATCGGCGTGCGGCCGGCCGGGCCGGGCAGGGCGCGGATCGCCGGGACCACCTCCAGCGCGTCCCAGGCCTCGGCGTGCACGCTCAGCACCACCACGCCGAACGCCGAGCGCCGCAGCGCCGTCACCGCCTCGCCGGCCGCGGCGACGCTCTCGCTGGTGTGGTCGAAGAGATCGCAATAGCCGGCGCAGACCTCGCGGCTCGGCGCGTGGTCGTCGAGAATGAGTACGTGTGCGCGCGATTGCGGGACGAAAGGTCGTGCGTCGGGCGCGGCCTCGGGCCAGCCGCTTCGTCGGGCGTCCTCGCGCCAGGTTCCGGTGCTCATGAGCGGCCTCCTCCAAGCTTTGGCCGCCACCCCACGGGCCAGAGGTTAGACCGAACGGCGTGACCCGAGCATGACAAGATTGCGTTAGGCCGGTCACGTTTGATCGGGCCGGGCATGTCACACGCCGGGCGTCCGGTGCGTCCTTGGGCCATGAGACGCGCAATCGCCATCCTGCTGGCCGTCACGATGGGCGGCAACGGTCTCGTCATGCTGGCCGCCGGACGCTGGTGGTACGGGGCGGTGGCCGGGGTTCCGGAGACCGGGCCGTTCAACCCGCACTTCGTCAAGGACATCGGCGCGGCCTACCTCGTTGTCGGCGCCGCGTTCGCCTGGCTGGCCGCGCGGCCCGCCCCCGAGGCGCGCGGCGCGGCGATGGCCGCCGCCGCCTTCCTCGCGCTGCACGCCGGCATCCACCTGGCCGAGGCCGTCGGCGCGCCGGCCGGGCTCGCCGACCTCGCGCGCGATTTTCCCGGCGTCATCCTGCCGGCCCTGCTGGCCGTCTGGACCGTCGCCGCCCCATATCAATCAAGGGAGCCACGCCATGCTCAAAGCCCTGCTTGACCGCTTCGCCATCCGCCCGTTCGAAAGGGCGTTCAACTACGACGCCGGTTACATGCGCGACGTGCTGGCTGCGAGCCCGGCAAGCTTCCTGAGGTTCTCGATGCTCTCGGGCCTGGTTCAGCGCCGCGCCGCGCCGGCCGAGGCGCTGGCCGCGGCCGGCATTGCCGCGACGCTGCGCGAGGACTGCGGCCCCTGCACCCAGATCGGCGTCGACATCGCCGAGCGCTCGGGCGTACGGGCGGAGGTGCTCAAGGCCATCCTCGCCGGAGATACGCGCGCCATGGGCGAGACCGCCGCGCTCGCCTGGCGCTTCGCCAACGCCTCGATCGACCGCGATATGACCGTCGCCGATCCGCTGCGCGACGAGATCCTCCAGCGCTGGGGCCAGAAGGCGCTGGTCGCCGTCTCGCTCTCGATCGTCACCGGCCGGATGTACCCGACGCTCAAGTACGCGCTCGGCCACGGCAAGACCTGCTCGCGCATCGTGGTGGGCGGCCAGGCCGCGCCGGTCGAGCGGCCGCTGGGGCTGGCGGCATGACCGAGGATGACGCCTTCGAGGCGCAGCGACCGCGGCTGATCCGGCTGGCCTACCGCATGCTGGGCTCGATGGCCGAGGCCGAGGACGTCGCGCAGGACGCCTGGCTGCGTTGGCAGGGCGCGGATCGCGCGGCGATCACCGACCCGGCCGCCTGGCTGGTGCGGGTCGCCACGCGCCTGGCGCTGGATCGGCTGCGGGCCGACAAGGCGCGCCGCGCCGCCTACCGAGGCCCCTGGCTGCCCGAGCCGCTGATCGAGGAAATCGCCGAGGATCCCGTCGAGCGCGCCGAGGAGGTGTCGGTGGCCTTCCTGCTCGCGCTGGAGCGGCTCTCGCCGCTGGAGCGGGCGGTGTTCCTGCTGCACGACGTGTTCGAGACCGACTATCCGGACGTCGCCGAGACTCTGCAGCGCTCGGAGGCGGCCTGCCGCCAACTCGCGGCGAGGGCGCGCGAGCACGTGCGCCGGGCGCAGCCGCGCTTCCAGGTCGCCAAGGACGCCGCGGCGCGGCTCGCCACCGCCTTCATGGCCGCCGCCCAGCGCAACGACCTCGGCGCGCTGAAGTCGCTGCTCGCCGAGGACGCGGTGATGATCACCGACGGTGGCGGCAAGCGCGGCGCGGCGCTGCGCCCGCTCGTCGGCCGCGACGACGTGCTGGGCTTCCTGCACGGCCTGATCTGGCGCCAGAAGTGGCCGGAGGGCCTGCAGGTGGTGCGGCTGGTGCGGATCAACGGCGCGCCCGGCGCGATCATCAAGGCGCCCGACGGGCTCGCCACCATGGCGTTCGAGCCGGACGGCGAGGGCCACATCGGCGCGATCTACGTGGTCCGCAACCCGGAGAAGCTGCGGGCCCTGGAGGCGGACGCGTCGGGCCCCGAGGGCGATTGAGGCGGCCGCAGCCGTCATTCCGAGGTGGAATGGCGCCAAGTCTGGATCTGTGCGTTTACAGGAGCAACCCCTTCAGCCGCCGTTCAGTTTCGGTCGGCTTCAAAGGGGCAGCGCCATTCATCACTAGGATCCATCTCGAATGATCTCGAAGCTGCTGCGCCGGGCGATGCTGCTGGCGACCACCGCCTCGGTGGCCGTCGCCTCGCTGCCGGTTCCCGCTGCGCTCGCCCAGGACCAGGGCTACGGCGGTTATCAGGGGGGCTACAACCAGCCGCCGCCCAACTACCCCGACCAGCCGCCGCCGCAACAGCCGCCGCCCGGCTACAACGGCTACGACCAGCAGGGTGGCTATGACCAGGACCAGCAACCGCCGCCTGACTACAACGGCTACAACCAGCAACCCGGCTATAACGGCTACAACCAGGCGCCTCCGCCCGGGTTCGACGCGTACGCGAACCAGGCGCCGGCTGGGTACGATCCCTCGCAGCCGCCCCCGCCGCCGCCCGGCTACCAGGGCGCGCCGCTGAGCGAGGCGCAGCAGCGCGCCGACGCTGCCTACGCCACCGCGGCCCAGCAGTGGGCGGCCCAGAACTGCGTGAAGTCAGGCGGCAACGTCGCCGCCGGCGCGGTGATCGGCGGCATCTTCGGCGCGCTTATCGGCGCCGGCGTCTCCGGTTACGGCCACACCGGCGCCGGCACGGCGATCGGCGCGGCCATCGGCGGCACCGCCGGCGCGGCCATCGCGTCCGGCCAGCAGGGCGCGACCAGCCCCGGCTGCCCGCCCGGCTACGTGCTGCGTGGCGGGGCCCCCGGCTTCTATTACAGCGGCTACGCCGGGCCTTATATGTACGCCGCCCCGTCCTGGTATCAGCCCTGGATCTGGTACGGCGGCGAATGGCTCTACCGTCCGTACCCGTACCATACCTGGTACTACGGCCATTACGGCCGTTACTACGGCCGCGGCGGCCATGACCGCGGCGGCTACGGCTACCACCACTACCATTGAGGCGCGCTCTCCTCCTCCCCCGATGAAGGCGGGGGAGGAGGACCGCCGCCGAGGGCGGTGGGTAGGGGCTGCGCGGCCGCTTACCCGCTGCCGTAGGGCCGGGTGATCACCTCGAGGAAGTGGCCGTCGGGATCGGGGAAGTAGACCCCGCGGCCGCCGTCGTTGTGGTTGATCTCGCCGGGCCGGCGGCGCGCCGGATCGGCCCAATGCGGCAGGCCGGCCGCCTCGATCTTGCCGAGCACCCGGTCGAAGTCGGCCTCGCTGATCAGGAACGCGTAGTGCTGCGGGACGATCTCGCGGCTGGCTTCCACGTCGTGGAAGTCGAGCGAGACGCCGTTGTCCATGTCGACCACGCAGAACGGCCCGAACCGGGTCGGCGCCGGCCGGCCCAGCATGTCGGCCAGGAACTGCGCGGACGCCTCCTTCTGACGGCACCAGACGATGGTGTGGTTGAGCTGAGCGCTCATCGGCGCCTCCTTGGGTTCCGCCAGGGAAGTAATGTTGCCGCCACACGGTTCAATCGTCCGTCAGCAGCGACGGCGCCCGCTGTTCGCTTTCCGTGCTCGTTGGCGTACTCGGCAGCGGGGCGCGCGGGCGCGGCCCTCGGCGCCTGCCAGGACCAGGTCTTCCGCGGCCTCCACTGCCCGTCGGCAGGGCGTCGAGCGCCTCGCGCAGGCGTCGCTCGGCGGCTCCAGCCTCCGCCCGCGCCCCGCGTCGCCGCCCGCCAGGGATTGAGCGCAGCGAGAAGCCGCGCCAGCGCTCCGCCGCGTTCTCGTTCGCGGATACAAAAGGAATCCCCGGCCGACCCGGCGCGAGCGGCGCCCGCACGATGGGCGCCCGGCGCGATTCGGGCCGGGCTATTCGTCCTCTTGCTGGGCGGCGAGGACCATCGTCTTGGCTTCGCTGGGCGACATCGGGCGGCCGAACCGATAGCCCTGCAACGCGCCGCAGCCGGCTGCGGTCAGCACGTGCCGCTGCTGGTCGGTCTCGACGCCCTCGGCCACCACGCCCATGCCGAGCGAGGAGGCGAGCTTGGTCACCGACGCCACGATGATCGCCGACTGTTTGTCGCGCGCCACGTTGTCGACGAACGACTTGTCGATCTTGATGCAGTCGATGGCGAACTGGTTGAGGTAGGTCAGCGACGAGTAGCCGGTGCCGAAGTCGTCCAGCGCTACCCGCATGCCGGCCCCGCGCAGCACTTCGAGATTGTGGGCGGCGCGCTCGACGTCGTCGATGATCGCCGTCTCGGTCAGCTCGATCTGGATGCGATTGGGCGCCAGGTCGGCCTCCTCGGCGTAGCGCAGGATGCGCTCGGAGACGTTCTGGCGCAGGAACTGCCGCGCCGAGAGGTTCACCGACACGTACGGCCCGCCCCAGCGCCGCGCGTCCTTGAAGGCCTGGCGGGTGATCCAGTCGCCGAGGTCGAGGATCAGGCCGGTCTCTTCGGCGACCGGCACGAACTCGGCCGGCGAGACCGCGCCGTGCTCGGGGCTGTTCCAGCGCACCAGCGCCTCGAAGCCCAGCACCTTGCCGTTCCGCGCGGTGACGATCGGCTGGTAGGCCATGTGGAACTGGCCGGTGCGCAGCGCCGCCTCCAGGCCATTCTCGATCGACAGCCGCCGCTTGGTGACCTTCTCCAGCGCCGCGTCGTAGCGCCGGTAGCGGTTGCGACCCTCG
This sequence comes from Caulobacteraceae bacterium, assembly GCA_035553015.1. GTDB lineage: Bacteria > Pseudomonadota > Alphaproteobacteria > Caulobacterales > Caulobacteraceae > Acaudatibacter. The sequence continues at coordinate 6,414 of DATNEH010000241.1, forward strand.
CGCTTGGCCGCATAGAGCGCCAGGTCGGCGCGGCGCATCAGCGAGACCTCGCTGCGGCTGGCGTCCTGGCGGGCGACGCCGATCGAGGCGCTGATCTGCACCTCGTGACCGGCCACGCGCCGCGTCTGGCTGCAGACCCGCAGGATCTGATTGCAGAAATCGTTGACGCCCTGCTCGCTGGTGGCCTCGAGCACGATGCCGAATTCGTCGCCGCCCAGCCGGGCCAGCACGCCGCCGGCCGGCAGCACCGCGGCCATCGCCGAGCAGATCTTGCGCACCAGGTCGTCGCCGGCGTGGTGGCCCAGCGTGTCGTTGACCAGCTTGAAGCGGTCGAGGTCGATCAACAGCACGGTCTGCGAGAGCGTGCCGCGGGCGAGGCGCGCGGTGACCTCGTTGACGAAGCCGGTCCGGTTCAGGATGCCGGTCAGCGAGTCGTGCTGGGCCGCGTGCATGGCGATCTCGAGCTTGGCCTTCAGCTCGACGACCTCGGACTCCAGACCCTGGATGGCGCCCCTGCCGGTCTCGGCCGCGGCGCCACGTTCGCCGGCCGCCTGGTAGCGTTCGGTCAGCGACTTGAAAGTGGCGATCGCATCCGGGCGCCAGAACGGCGTCATCAGGAAGGTCAGCTTGTTGGGCGCCTGCACCACCTGCAGCGCCGCGCGCGACAGCTCCAGGCCCGCGTCGTCGATCAGCACCAGCAGCTCGGAGTTGGGTTCGGCTTCGCGCACCTTGCGCAGCGAATCGGCGAGGTCGCCGGCATGGCCGCCGCGATAGTCGAAGACGAAGATCGCCGGCGCCCAGCCGAAGTGGCGCACCGTCTCGGCCTTCTCCAGCGCCTTGGCCGCGTCGGCGCAGATGATGTGGTCGCCGCCGGGCAACGCCTCGTGCAGCACCGCCATCACTTTGATCAGGCTGGCCGGCTTGCCGATCAGGACGCAGATCGAGCGCGGCGCGCCGGCGGCCCGCGGCGCAGGCGTGCTCTGCGGGACCGGACTGGCCGGGCCGACCAGCGGCAGCGATGGGGCGATCCGATGGGCCATTACGCCCAAGCTTCTGGCAGCAAGGGCGCCAACAACCCAATAACCGGCATGGTCAACGGGAGCTGAATCGGCGGCCGCGACGCGGCGGCGTCTGCGACATTGGCGCGACGCAGGCTATCATCCCCGTTGTGCGCTTCGACGACGCCTTCCTCGACGAGCTGAAATCGCGCCTGCGGCCTTCCGACGTGATCGGCCGCACGGTGAAGCTCAGGCGCCAGGGCCGCGAGTTCGTCGGCCTGTCGCCGTTCTCCAAGGAGCGCACGCCCTCGTTCTTCGTCAACGACGACAAGGGCCGCTTCTTCGACTTCTCGTCGGGCAAGAACGGCGACGTCATCAGCTTCGTGCAGGAGACCGAGCGGCTGACCTTCGCCGAGGCGGTCGAGCGGCTGGCGGCCGAGGCCGGGCTGGCGCTGCCGACGCCCGATCCCAGGGCCGCCGAGACCGAGAAGAAGCTCACCAGCCTCGCCGACTGGCTGGAGATGGCCGCCGCCTGGTTCGAGGCCGAGCTGCGCCGCCCCGCCGGCCGGGAAGCGCGCGCCTACCTGGAGCGGCGCGGCCTGCCGGAGGCCGAGTGGAA
>DATNEH010000242.1:0-22070 GCA_035553015.1 Caulobacteraceae bacterium
CGGCAGCCGCCGCCAGGCTGCGCCGCGCGCTCCTCGCCAGCCGGCGCTGCCGCGGGTCGCATTCGAGGCGCCCGCCACCGCCACCATCCACACGCTGACCGCGCACGGCTGTCGCTGGCCGATCGGCGAGCCCGATCAGGAGGGCTTCGGCTTCTGCGGCCGGCTGCGGGACGGCCCGGGCCCCTACTGCGCCGGGCACGCGCCGATGGCGGTGCGCCGCCGCGAGACGCCAATGAAGACGAAGGAGATCGACCGCATGGTCATCCGCTTCGGCGACAGCGGCCCCGGCGAGCATCACGGCGGCGGCAACGTCGCCCTGCGCGAGATCGCCTGAACTCACCCGTTCGCCTGAACCACCAAGTTCGCCCACCTCGTTTGGCGGAAAATGCCGCGATGAACGCGCTCGTCCTGGAAAAGCTGCAGGTGGTGGTGACCGGCGTCGACGCCGCCATCGCCCGAGACGTGGCGCGGCTCGTCGCCGGCGAGGGGGCGAGCGTCATCGCCGCCGATCGCGATCTGGCCAGGCTGGCGCGGCTCGAGCGCGATCTCGGCCTCTACCGCACGCGGATCGAGACCGCGCAGGTGGATCTCGGCAGCCATGCCGAGGTGCGGCTCTGGGAAGAGAGCCTCGCCGCCTTCGGGCGGTTGCCGCACGTGATGATCTGCTGCTGCGGTCTGCCTGCGCCGCGGACGGCCGCCGCCGGCGCGCCGCCCAAGAGCGAGCCGCGCCGCGGCGGCCAGCCGGACGACGTCGCCCTGACCGAGGGCCGCCGCCCCCGCTGCCCGGCGACGATCGCCGAGCGGGTGCTGCAGCCGACCCTGTTCCTGCACGCCGAGCCGACCCGGCGGACGGTCTTCGACCGCGCGCTGGCGGTGCTGCGTCATCCGACGCTGCGCGGCCTGCTGGGGCGGGCGCCGGGCCGCAGCGTGTTCAGCCCGGAACAGCAGATCCCCTACGTGCGGATCGCCAGCCAGCTCTATTCGCTGCGCCGCCACGCGAGCGGCGACGCGCCGACCGGACGGCGGATCCGCCTCATTCCTCCCAACGATACGCCGCCACGTCAGGCGGATGCAGCCTGACCAGAAAGCCAGAAGTCATGACCACCCTGATTTTCATCGAGAACGTGCTGGGCAGCGGCCAGATGGTGAAGCTGACCGAGGACTTCGGCGACTACTCGGTCACGCGCGACCTCAAGCCTGGCGAGAACGCCCGGCTGGTGGTCAGCCCGTTCAAGAGCATCTCGGTCGAAGAGACCCCGCTCAGCGCCATCGTTGCGGCCGCCAACGAGGCGGGCCGCGTCACCGGCTTTCCCGCGCCGCGCGCGCTCGCCAGGCGCTGCGGCTGAATGAGTTCCGCGTCTGCGGCCTGCTCCCCCGCCGCCGGCGCGCACACGCCTCGAAGTGGTGGAGGCGTTTACCGAGGGCGGGGCGGCGGTCGGGGTTGTCCTGCCGCATCGGCGCGGCGTGCTGAGGCGACCGATGCGACGCGTCAGTAGCAGAGCGTAAGACTCGGCCGCCGCCCCGTCGCTTTCCTGGTCTCGAATACTTTGGGCGTTAACCGGCCAGGTTAACGCTCATTTTTTTGCCGACCGTCCCAGCCGTGGCGCGGCGCCGCAGCGCTCAGGGAAGCGCCGAGGCCAGTTTTGGCGCCAGAGCGGTCGGTCGAGCCCACTCTCAGCGCGCCAGATCGGCAGGCAGGCAGGCGTCAGCGGTTAAGCATCGCCCGCAATGGGGGGGCCGCCTAGGCCTCTCCCCTCGCCCGCTCCACCGTCTCGACCGACGGGCAGGCGCGCAGCGCCGCTGCGATGTGGGTGAGGTGACGGGCGTCCTTCACCTCGATGTCGATGTTGGCGTCGAAGAACGACGAGTGTCGGTGGTGCATCGAGAGGCCGATGATGTTGCCGCCGGCCTCGCCGATGATCGCGCAGGCCTGGCCGAGCACGCCCGGCGCATCGAGGATGGTGGCGCGCAGCGTCGCCTCGGAGATGGTGTCGCGCTCGGCCTCGGGCGTCCACTGCAGGTCGCGCCACAGCTCCTCGCGGTCCTCGAACTTGGCGAGCTCGGGGCAGTCGATCGCATGGATCACCACGCCCTTGCGTCCCTGCATGATGCCGACGATGCGGTCGCCCGGCACTGGCTTGCAGCAGTGGGCGAAATGCAGCTCGGCGCCCACGCTGATGCCACCGCCGCGCACGTAGAACCGCGCGGTGGGGCCGTCGACGATCTTGCGGCGGGCGGTCGCGGCGGCCCGCTCGGTCTCCTTCAGGCCCGGGAACACCGCCTCCAGCACCTGCGCCGGCGTGATGCGGCCGCGGCCGACCGCGTCGTAGAGCTCGGGCTCGCTTGGCAGCGCGAAGCGCTCCAGCGCGGGCCTGAGCGAAACGCCCTCTTTCGGCTTGCCGGCCCGCTCCATCATGCGCTCCAGCGAGGCGCGCCCCATCCGGCTGAACTCGTCCTTCTCCGCCTGCCGGATGTGGCGGCGGATCGCCGAGCGCGCGCGCCCGGTGATGGCCAGCGACGGCCAGTCGGCGGGCGCCTGGGCGCTCGGTCCGCGGATCACCTCGACGACGTCGCCGTTGGTGAGCTCGGTGCGCAGCGGGCGCAGCTCGCCGTTGATCTTCACGCCGACGCAGGTGTCGCCGACGTCGGTGTGCACCGCGTAGGCGAAGTCGAGCGGCATCGCCCCGCGCGGCAGGCTGACCAGCCTCCCCTTCGGGGTGAAGACGAACACCTGGTCGAGGAACATCTCGAGCTTGGCGTGCTCGACCAGTTCGTCGCTATCGCCACCGTGCTCCAGCATCTGCACCAGCTGGCGCAGGTTGGCGAGCGGATCGCGCCCGCCGGCGGCCTGGGCGGCCTCTGGGTCGAAGCCGTAGCTCTCGTCCTTGTAGCGCCAGTGGGCGGCGACGCCCTCCTCGGCCACCAGGTCCATCGACTCGGTGCGAATCTGCATCTCGATCCGCATGCCCTTCGGCCCCACCACGGTGGTGTGGATCGAGCGGTAGTTGTTGCGCTTGGGCGTCGAGAGGAAGTCCTTGAAGCGCTCCGGCACGCACGGCCAGGTGCGGTGCACGACGCCCAGCGCGCGATAGCAGTCGGCCTCCGAGTCGACGATCACCCGGAACGCGAAGATGTCGGAGAGCTGCGAGAAGCCGATCGACTTGCGCTGCAGCTTGCGCCAGATCGAGTAGGGGTGCTTCTCGCGGCCGAACACGCGGGCCGGCACGCCCGCTTCCTCGAGTTTGGCGGAGATCTCGCGGCTGACCATGGCGACCGCCTCGCCCTGGTCGACGCGCAGCGCGTCGAGCCGGCGCACGATGGCGTCGCGCGCCACCGGATTGAGGTGCGAGAAGGCCAGCTCCTCGAGCTCGATGCAGATCCGGTGGCAGCCGATCGAGCGGGCGAGCGGCGCGTAGATCTCCAGCGTCTCGCGGGCGATCCGCTCGCGCTTGGCGGCGTTCTTGATGAAGCCCAGCGTGCGCATGTTGTGCAGGCGGTCGGCGAGCTTGACCAGGAGCACCCGCACGTCGCGCGAGATCGCCAGGATGAACTTGCGCAGGTTCTCGGCCTGCCGCTTGTACTCCGACCCCAGCGCCAGCTTGGAGAGCTTGGTGACGCCCTCGACGAGGTCGGCGATCTCCTCGCCGAACGTCTTCTCGATCTCGGCGCGGGTGACCTCGGTGTCCTCGATGACGTCGTGCAGCAGCGCGGTGACGATCGTCGCGGTGTCCATCCGGTAGTCGGTGAGGATGCCGGCCACTTCGATCGGATGGGCGAAATAAGGGTCGCCGGAGGCGCGCTTCTGCGAGCCGTGCGAGCGCACCGCATAGACGTAGGCGCGGTTCAGCAGGCCCTCGTCCGCAGTGGGATCGTAGGCCTTCACGCGCTCGATGAGCTCGTACTGGCGGAGGAACTTCGGCGGGCCCGCGCCGGCCGGCTTGGCGAGCGCGACGCTGGGTCCGCCAAAGGTCGATGAGCTGGGGCCGTCCGCGATCGGGACGGCCGCCGGTTTGATCGGTGACGTCTGTTCGGAGAGCCTGGTTAGAGCTTCCGCGCTCAGTAGCGCTCCTCCTGGCCGCCATCGCGGTCGCTCTGCAACGCCCGCACGAGCTCCTGCTCGCTCATCTGCATATGCGAAGGATCGGCCAGCAGCGCCAGGGTCTCGGCTTCTTCCTCGGCCTCGGAGTGCTCGTCGACGCGCTGCAGCGTGCCGATCAGCGTTTCCTTCAGCTCTTCGGGGTCGATCACGTCGTCGGCGACTTCGCGCAGCGCCACCACAGGGTTCTTGTCATTATCGCGATCGACGAGGATCTGGCCGCCGGCCGAGATCGCCCGCGCCCGGTGCGCCGACAGCAGCACGAGGCCGAAGCGGTTGGGAACCTTGTCGATGCAGTCTTCGACGGTGACGCGCGCCATGAATAGTCTCGCCTTGCGGTGGGATCGATAAAGATAGAGGGGCGCGCGCTGCAGTGCAACGCCGCGAGGCGATTGGTCGCCGGGGGGTCGCGGTCAACCGGCCGGGAACATCGCGAAATAGGGCTCCGCCTCCTCAAGCGTCCGGGCGAACGAGGGCCGCGCCTTCAGACGATCCAGGTAGGCGCGCGTGGCGGCGCGCCCGGCTGTGAGCGGCTGCACTCGGTCCGCGTAGTAGATCGCCGGCGCGGCGGCACAGTCCGCGAGGCCGAACCCGTCGCCCGAGAACCAGGTCCGCTTCGTCGCCTCGGCTTCGAGGTGGGCGAGCGCCGTCGCCAGCTGCGCGCGAGCGTCGGCGACGCCATGCGGGTCCTGCTGCCCGGCGGGCCGGATGCGGTCGCCGACGATCTTCTGCACGTGGGCGTGGATGTGCAGGTCGAAGAAGCGATCCCACAGCCGCGTGCGCCATGCCTGGTCCGGATCCGCCGGGGTGAACCGCACCGGGCCCGGGTAGTAGCGATCGAGGTAGTCGATGATCACGCTGGCTTCCGGCACGGTCTCGCCCCGCGCGGCGTCCTCCAGCACCGGCATCTTGCCCATCGGCCAGCGCGCCAGGTGCGCAGCCTTGGCGGCCGGGTCGAAGAGATCGAGCAGCACCGGCTCGAACGGCGTGCCGTTCTCGTAGAGCGGGATCAGCGCCTTCCAGCTGTAGGACGACAGCGGGTGGTAGTGCAGTGTCAGAGACATGGCGTTTTGGCTCTCCGGGCGCAGCTCACTTCCGGCTGGCGACGTAGTCGGCGAGGCGCTGGATGGTCTGCTGACCGCCCTCCACCGCGTGGAACTCGCGCACGACATGGTCGCGCTCGGCGCCGCTTGGAAACACCAGCCGCCAGACGAGGCGCGTCTTGCCGCCTTCGGCCTCGAGCGAGATGCGCAGCTCGTGGTGGACGGCCTCCACGTCCTCGCCGCCACCGTGCCGGGCGAGCAGCCGCGCGGGCGGGTCGATCACGTCGAAGACGATGCGGTTCTGGTAGTCGCGCCCGTCCGGTCCGTGCATGACGAAGCGCCAGACGCCGCCAACCCGGAAGTCGAACGCGGAGGTCGTCACCGAGAACCCGGTCGGCCCCCACCAGCGCCCCAGGTGCTCGGCGCTCGTGAACACCTCGAACACCAGCTCGCGCGGCGCATCCAGCAGGCGCTCGATGACGATCTCACGGTCCGCTTCGGGCTCGACGCCCGCTGCAACGGTGTCGGCGTTTGGCATAGGCGTCAGTCCTTCTTCTGAAGCTCTTGCAGGTAGTCCTCGAGGCGGTCGACCGTGCCTTCCCAGAACTGGCGGAAACCGGCGAGGTAGTCGGCGGCTTCTTTCAGCCGGCCGGGCGCGAGCCGGCACGGGCGGCGCTGCGCGTCGCGGCCGCGCAGGATCAGCCCGGCGCGCTCCAGCACCCGCAGGTGCTTGGAGACCGCCGGCCCCGACATGTCGAACGGCGCCGCCAGCTCGCCCACCGTCGCCTCGCCCAGCGTCAGCCGCGCCAGGATCGCCCTGCGGGTCGGATCGGCGAGCGCCGACAGCGTGTCGGAGAGGTGGTCGGGCGGCGGCATAAACAACCACTTGGTTAGATAACCATGTGGTTCATAACTTCGCTCGACGGCATCGTCAAGCCGGTTGCGCCGTCGAGGCCGGCGATTAGACTTCGCCACGCAATGCCCGAGCTCGAAGCCCCCCTCGCCCACCGCATCCTGCTGGTGACCGACGCCTGGGCGCCGCAGGTGAACGGCGTGGTGCGCACGCTGGAGCGCCTGGTCGACGAGTTGCGCGCCATGGGCTGCGTGGTCGAGGTGATCGCGCCCTCCGACGGCTACCGCACCGTGCCGCTGGTCACCTACAGCGAGATCCGGCTGGCGCTGGGCGCGCGCGAGGACATCGAGGCGCGCTTCACCCGATTCGCCCCCGACGCGGTGCATCTGGCGACCGAAGGCCCGCTCGGCTGGGAGGCGCGGGCGGTCTGCCTGAAGCACGGCTTCCCGTTCTCGACCTGCTACCACACGCAATGGCCGGAGTACGTGACCGCCCGCTTCCCGTTCGTGCCGCTGTCGGCCGGCTACGGGGTGGTGCGCGCCTTCCACAATCGCAGCGGCCGCGTGATGGTCTCGCTGGCCTCGATGCGCGAACGGCTGGAGCGGCGCGGCTTCAAGAACCTCGCGCCCTGGCTGCGCGCGGTCGACACCGAGCTCTTCCACCCCCGGCTGTCGGGCGACAACGGAGACGTCTATGCCGGCCTGCCGCGGCCGATCTTCGTCAACGTCGGGCGCGTGGCGGTGGAGAAAAACCTCGAGGCGTTCCTCGCCCTCGACCTGCCCGGCACAAAGGTGATCGTCGGCGACGGACCCGATCGCGAGCTGCTGCAGGCGCGCCACCCCGAGGTGGTGTTCACCGGCTACAAGTCCGGCGAGGAACTGGCGCGCTACTACGCCGATGCGGACGTCTTCGTCTTCCCCAGCCTCACCGAGACGTGGGGCGGCGTCATGGTCGAGGCGCTGGCTGCGGGCACGCCGGTGGCCGGGTTCGACGCGCCGGGCCCGAAGGATCTCGACCGCAGATTCGTGGCGGTCAGCGACGACCTGCGCGCGGCCTGCCTCGAGGCGCTGACCTTCGATCGCACCGCGACCCGCGCCTACGCCGAGGGCTTCTCGTGGCGGGCCTGCGCCGAGGACTTCCGCCGCAACCTCGCGCCGCTGCCGCCGCCACAACGACGCCGGCTGTTCGCCAGACTGAGGATGCTGAGGAGACGGCGGTGGCCGAAGGCGGCCTGACCCTCCGTTGATTATAACGTAACAGAAACAATCTGTAGTTCAAGACTGCCTCGAATTCGATTTTATGTATAGTTTCCGCGCCCCACCACAACATTGGGGCGCTCATGTCAGCAGAAAACGATGTTGCGGCGCCAGCTGAGCTGGCGTCGTTCGAGTTCGTCTCCCCTTGGCCGACCTCGCTTCGAACGGGCCTCGCCCGGCGTTGGCTGTCGTGGCTGGCCGACGCCTGGCGCGAAAGCCTGCAGCTCTACGTCCGCGCCATGATGGTGCGCGGCCACTGGCAGGGGTGGCTGTGATGACCATGGAACAGGACATCGATGCGCTGCTCGCCGAGCACGTGGCGCCGGACGGTCCCGGCGCCGCGATCGCGGTGATCCGCGACGGCGCGTTCGTCTGCCGCAAGGCCTACGGACTCGCCGACCTCGAGTGGGGAACGCCGCTCAGCCCCGACTGCGTCTTCCGGATCGCCTCGCTGACCAAGCAGTTCACCGCCACGGCGGTGATGATCCTCGAGGAGCGCGGCGCACTCAGCGTCGACGATCCGGTCGAGCGCTGGCTGCCCGACTGGCCGGTCCGCGGCCGCGAGGTCACCCTGCGCCACCTGCTCAACCACACCTCGGGAATCTGGCGGCACGACTCCGGCGAGTTGCCCGACCGCACGCGCCGCCCCAACCTCGAGCCCGCCGAGATCCTGAAGATGATCGCCGAGCGCGGCTTCGAGTTCGAGCCCGGCGCCCGCTACCGCTACAACAACTCCGGCTACCTGCTGCTGGGCGCGATCATCGAGCGGGCAAGCGGGCGCCCGTACGCCGAGTTCCTGCGCGAGGCGATCTTCGCGCCGCTCGGCATGACCCGCACCGCGCCGCTGACGCCGGAGGCGGTCACGCCGCTTCGGGCGCACGGCTACGTGCGCGGCCGCACCGGCTTCCACAATGCGCGGCCCGACGCCCACAACTGGTCGCACGCCGCCGGTGGGCTTGGCTCGACGCTCGACGACCTCGCCCACTGGGACGCGGCGGTCCGCGCGGGCCGCCTGGTCCGCGCCGACACGCTGGAGCGGATGCTGGAAGACACGCCGCTCGCGGACGGGTCGACATTTCCCTACGGCTTCGGCTGGGGCACGGCGAGCTGGCGCGGCGCACGCATTTTCCACCACACCGGCGGGGTCAGCGGTTTCGGCTGCCACATGGCGCATTTGCGCGACGAGGCGCTGACCACCATCGTGCTCTCCAACCTCTACCTCTTCCCGTTCGACCCGGTGACGCGCGGCCTCATCCGCATCGCCAAGGGCTGGGCTTACGATCCGCCCTTCCGCGCCCGTCCGACCGCCGCGCACTGGGCGGCGTTCGCGGGCCGCTACGAGGGCCAGGACGGGCCGATGGTGTTCAACGAGCGCTCGACCCAGCTGGCGATCGCCGAAGACACGCTGTGCGAGGCGAACGACCCGGAAATCGAGTACCGGTTCTCCGAGCCCGAACGCGGCGTCTTCCAGCGCGTCGACTACGTCTCGCCGCTCTGGCCGGACGTCACGTTCCGGCGCGCCGCGAGCGGCTGAGCATCGGCGCCCGCGGTCCGGCCCGGCTGCGCAGCGCCAGGCGCAATTGAGGGACATCAAGGCGACAAGCCGCTCGACGGGCGTACTCGGCCGCAACTCCAACGCAAAGACGGGCGGCGCGCGTGGCGGACGATCCGACCCTTCCTCGCGGCCAAGGCACGCGCTCCAGCCTGGCCGATTTCTCCGCCCGGGTTCTGATCATCGGCATCTATGTCTGTCTCGGGCTCGTGCTGTGGCGGTTGCGCGACCTGGTCGCGATCGGCTTCGGCGCACTGGTGCTGGCAGTCGGCTTCCGCGGCATAGCCGACGCACTCGCCCGGCGCGCCCACATCCCCCACTGGCTCGCGCTGATCGGGGCGGTCGCACTCTGCCTCGGTGTGACAGCCCTCACCCTCGAGGTCTTCGGCGCGGCGATGGTGGCGCAGTATGGCGAGCTCTCGCGCAAGCTTCCGCAGAGCGCACACACGATTTCCGAGGAGTTGCAAGGCTCGCCGTGGGGCCGTGCGCTGCTGGAGCAGACGCGTGGGCTGCTCCATTCCGGCGCGGACGGATCGGCGGCGCGGCTCGTGGCGCGGGCCGCCGCTCTCATGACGCAGGGGGTCAGCTACGCACTCATCATGATCGCCGCCGGCGTCTTCCTGGCGATGGACCCCGGGCGCTACCGCGAGGGCGTCCTGCGCCTCGTGCCACGATCGCGGCGCGATCGGTATCGGGAGGTCCTCGGCGAGCTCTCGGACGTGCTGAGACGATGGCTGATGGGACGGGTCATCGTGATGCTGGCTGTGGGCGTGCTCTCCAGCGCTGGGCTCTGGGCGCTCGGAATCGACGCGCCGTTCGCGCTTGGCCTGACCGGCGCAGTGCTGACCTTCGTGCCCCTCGTCGGCTCCATCGCCGCCGCGCTGCCCGGCATGCTGATCGGCTTCCTGCAGGAGCCCATCAAGGCGGTCGTGGTGGCGCTGCTCTTCTGGTGTGTCCACTTCATCGAAGGCACGTTCATCACGCCCTACGTCCAGGACGAAACGGTCGACATCCCGCCGGTCCTGTCGATCTTCTCGACCGCGGTCTTCGGGCTGCTGTTCGGGCCCATCGGGGTGCTGCTGACGGGTCCGTTCACGGTGGTCCTCATGGTCTTGGTCGAGCGGCTCTACGTGGAGGACGCGCTCGGGGAGCCACGCCCCGTCGGCCGAACCAGCCAGCGGCGCAGCCTGCTGCGCCGGACGGTCGGCGCCCGCTAGCGCAGGATTCAGCGTTCAAGCTGAACCCATCGCGATCTAGACCGCAGCCCGCCTCCCGAAAAGGCGAAGGCCGAGCTTGAGCGCCTCCAGCGCGAGGAGGCAGCCCGCGCCGCCGGCGGCGGCGAGCGCCCAGCCGACCGGCGCCGTCTCGCCGAAGCGGAAGAGCTCGCGCAGCGGTGCGCTCGCGGCGACTGCGGCGATCGCCAGCGTCACGCCCAGGACGATCACCGAGAAAGCCGTATTGCCTCTGGCCAGCGCGGCGAACACCGACCGGCGGGACCTGTTCGCAAGCACAAGTCCGAAAATGCACGCCACCAGGGCGACAAACGACGCGCCGCGAATCTGACCTTCGTTCAGGCCGAACGCGCGCCCGGACACGAAGACGGCGATCACCGCCGCAAGCGCCACCGCGCCTTGCGCCAGCGCCTCGCCAATGCGAGACGCGGTGAACAGCGCCGCCCGCGGATCGCGCGGCGGCCGGCGCATGACACCACGCTCCTCGCGCTCGGCTTCGAACACCATCGAGCAGACCGGATCGATGATCATCTCCAGGAACGCGATGTGCGCGGGCACGAGGAGCATCGGAAGCCCCAGCAGCAACGGGAACAGGGCGAGCCCGGCGATCGGCACGTGGACGGCCAGGATGAAGCCCATCGCCTTCTGCAGGTTGTCGTAGATACGCCGACCCTGGCGCATACCGCGCACGATCGAAGCGAAGCTGTCATCCAGCAGCACGAGGTCTGCAGCCGAGCGGGCTACGTCCGTCCCCCGCGCGCCCATGGCGACGCCGATGTCTGCCGCCTTCAGGGCCGGTGCGTCGTTCACCCCGTCGCCTGTCATGGCGACCACGTCGCCGGCGGCTTGCAGGGCCTGCACGATCCGCAGCTTCTGTTCCGGCAGGATGCGCGCGAACACGGTGACTGCCGGCGCGCGAGCCGCCAGCGCCAGATCGTCCATCACCGACAGCTCGGATCCCGTCAGGGTCTGGCCCTGCACGAGCCCTGCGCGACGCGCGATCGCGGCGGCCGTGCTCGGATGATCCCCAGTGATCATGACCACCCGCACGCCGGCCTCGCGACACTGGCGAACGGCGTCGGCGACGTCCGGCCGCAGCGGGTCGGCGAGTCCCACGAGGCCAAGGAATCGCAGGCCGCCCTGCGCGGGCCGCCAGCGACCCAGCGCTTCGCCCTCGGCCACGGCCAGCACCCGCATGCCGAGCGCAGCCATCGCTTCCACGGCCTGGACCGCTTGCGCCCGCTTCTCGTCGGAGAGGACGCACAAGCGCAGGATCGACTCGGGCGCCCCTTTCGACGCGATCCGTCGCGTTCCGCCGCTCGCCTGCGTCCACACGTTGCTGACCGCCATCAGCTCGGCCGTCAGCCCGAACGTCTTGTCCAGCCGCAGCCCGGCGTCCGACGGCGTGAACCGGTTCGCGCAGGCGTCGTGGAACGCCCGCTCCATCGGGTCGAAGGGGTGCTCGGCGCTCGCGAGCAGGCTCGCCTCCAGCAGCGCTCGGGCGCCCTCGGGCGGCGACGCCTCGGCCGACCACTCGAGGGTATGACCGTTAACCCACACGGCCACGACCCGCATGCGGTTCTGGGTCAGGGTGCCGGTCTTGTCGGTGCAGAGAACCGTCGCCGATCCCAACGTCTCGATAGCGGCGGCGCGCCGCGTCAACACGTTTGCCTTGGACAGCCGACGGGCGCCCATCACCATGAAGACGGTGAGGACGAGGGGGAACTCCTCCGGCAGCAGGGCCATCGCCAGCGCGATACCGGCGAGCAGTCCCTCCATCCATGCGCCGCGCCCGAAACCAATCATCAGGACGACCGCGGCGCAGACGCAGATCGCAAAGGCGCCGACGGTGCGGACGATCCGTCGGGTCTCGAGCGTGAGCCGGCCAGGCGGGTCGACGATGGTCTGGAGACTTCCGCCCAGACGACCCAGTTCGGACCTCGCGCCCGTGGCGAGGACCTCGGCCAGGCCCTGACCGCGCACGACGAGCGTGCCGGAATACAGGAACGGCGTCCTTTCGCCGCCTCCCGGGGCGCGCATCGGGACGGCGTCGGAGCTGGCGCGCTTGTCGACCGGGACCGACTCGCCAGTGAGCAGGCTTTCGTCGGTCTGGATGCTGTCGCCGCGACGCAGGACGCAGTCCGCCGGAACACGCTCCCCCTCGGACAGCTCCACCACATCGCCGCTTACGAGGTCGGCGCTGGCGATGCGGCGTCTCTGCCCGTCGCGGATCACCGCCGAGACCGGCGCCGAGAGGTCGCGCAGAGCCTGCAACACACGCTCGCTGCGGAACTCCTGGATGATAGCGATGCCGACCGTGAGGCAGGCGAGCGCCAGCAACACCGCCGCTTCGGCGGGATCGCCGAGCGCCAGGTAGACGATCCCCGCCACGACGAGCAGCGCGAACATCGGCTCGCGCAGGGTCTGTACGGCGATCGCAACCAGGCCGCGGCTGTCGCGCCCGGGAAGGCTGTTCGGGCCTTCCGTACTGAGGCGCGCGGCGGCTTCGGCGGCGCTCAGGCCGGAGGGTGGGCGCTGGAGCGGTGATCGGGACATATGTTCCGCTGGTCGCCCTGCTGCTGCAGCGCATTGACTTGCGGCAATCCGCGCCCGCTGGCCAGCCGTCGACGGCCCGCCAAAGTCCGAACCTGGCGGCCCGGGCCAGCGCGCATGTTCGCTCGGCTCGGCTCTAGCCCACCGGCGTGGCGTCCGCCCCCACGGCGGCGCAGGCCGCCAGTTCCACGGCCGTCTTGCCGAGCCTCGGATGCACCCAATCCGGAGCAATTTCAGCGAGCGGCCCCATCACGAAGCGGCGCTCGGCGGCGCGCGGGTGCGGGACCGTCATGCCCGGGGCGTCGGTCACCCGGCGGCCGTAGGCGATGAGGTCGATGTCGAGCGTGCGCGGGGCGTTGGCGAGGCCACGCTTGCGGCCGAAGTCGGCTTCCAGGGCATGGACTGCCGCCAGGACCTCGTCCGGGGACAGCGCCGTCTCGACAATGACGACCCCGTTGAGATACGCAGGCTGACTTGGATCGGGCCACGCGGCCGAGCGCCACCAGCCCGATCGCCGGACAATGCGCAACCCGGCGCGCGGGAAGCTAGAAAGGGCCGCTTCCAAAAGCGCTTCGAGGCTGGGATAGTCCCCGGCCAGATCTCCGCCGAGCGCGAGGATGATTGCCTCGTCATGGGGGGCGGAACGAGATCCCGGAAGGATTGGCACGTCAGATGACCTTCTATCCCACCGAGCGATTGGCGCTCTTCATCGATGGAGCCAACCTCTACTCCTCGGCCAAGGGGCTCGGCTTCGACATCGACTACAAGCGCCTGCTGGAAGAGTTCCGCGCCCGCGGCGTCCTGGTGCGCGCCTACTACTACACCGCGCTGGTGGAGGAGCAGGACTACTCGCCGATCCGCCCGCTGGTCGACTGGCTCGACTACAACGGCTTCACCCTGGTGACCAAGACCGCGCGCGAATACGTCGACTCGCAGGGCCGCAAGCGCTGGCGCGGCGACATGGACGTCGACCTGGCGGTCGACATGATGGAGATCACCGACCGCGTCGACCACGTGGTGCTGTTCTCCGGCGATGGCGACTTCCGCCGGCTGGTCGAGGCGGTGCAGCGCAAGGGCGTGCGCGTGACCGTCGTCTCCACCGTGAAGTCGCAGCCGCCGATGGCCTCCGACGACCTGCGCCGTCAGGCCGACGTCTTCATCGACCTCGCCGACCTTTCCGAGATCATCGGCCGGCCGGCGCGCCTGCCGCGGGTGATCCAGGAGGCCAAGGCGCAGGCCCGGGCGGTGCAGCGCGAGCAGCACTACGACAACCATCACCACCAGGAGGCCGATGCCGAGGACTGAGCCGGCGTCCGCCGCGGCCCCCAGGAACGATCCCGAGCCGCCGCGCGACTGCCCGCTCTGTCCGCGCCTCGTCGCCTACCGCGCCGCCAACCGGGCCGACCACCCGGACTGGTGGAACGGCCCCGCGCCCTCGTTCGGCGATCCGGGCGCGCGCCTGCTGGTGGTGGGCCTCGCGCCTGGCCGCACCGGCGCCAACCGCACCGGCCGCCCGTTCACCGGCGATTTCGCCGGCGTGCTGCTTTACGAGACGCTCCTGAAGACGGGCTTTGCGTGTGGGCATTACGCGGCGCGACCGGATGACGGGCTGACGCTCGTGGACTGCATGATCACCAACGCGGTCCGCTGCGCGCCGCCCGGCAACAAACCGGAGACCGCGGAGGAAGCCGCCTGCCGCCCGTTCCTGGCCGCCAGGATCGCCGCGCTGCCCCGCCTGCGGGTGATCGTCACGCTGGGTGACGTCGCCCGCCGCAACGTGCTGCGCGCGCTCGGGCTGAAGGCTACGGCCGGCGGCGCTGGCCACGGCGCGCAGATCGCGGCCGCCCCCTATGCCCTGATCAACAGCTACCACTGCTCGCGGCTCAACACGAACACCGGCCGCCTGACGCCGGTGATGTTCGAGGCCGTGTTCGAGGAAGCAAGGCGGCTGCTCGGCGCGACGGGCTGATCGCATGGCGGCTGCGCCTTCACCGCGCCTGTTGGACCGGGCCGAGCTCCCGACGGGGGCTGCCGAGCTGGCGCGCACTCTCATCGGCAAGCTGCTGGTGCGGACGTTGCCTGAAGGGACGGTGGCCGGCCGGATCGTCGAGACCGAGGCCTATCCTCCAGGCGATCCCGCCGGCCACGCCTATCATGGCATGACACCCGCCAACCGCGTGCTCTTCCTCGAGCGCGGCCACGCCCACGTCTATCTCGCCTACGGCACAGCGTGGATGACCAACGTCTCGAGCGAGAGCGCGGGCGTCGGCGGCGGGGTGCTGATCCGCGCGATCGAGCCGACCGTCGGCGTCGCGATCATGGAGCGAAACCGCGGGACCACGAGGCTGCGCGACCTGGCGCGCGGTCCGGGACGGCTGAGCGCGGCGCTAAGGGTCGGTCCCCAGCTGGACGGCGCCGACCTCTGTCATGCCGGCCCGCTCTGGCTCGGATCGGACGGGCTGGCGCCCGGAGATATCGGCGAAAGCATGCGGATCGGCATCACGCGCGCCGCCGAACGACTGCTGCGGTTCTACAAGCGGGGCAGTCCCTTCGTCAGCGGCCCGCGCGCGCTCAACCGGTGAGCCGATCCGTCACGTGCGAGTGAAGACGAGGTTGCGGGTGCGAGGGGTGTTGAGCCGGAAGCCGGTGGCGTGGCCGCCCTCGACGTCGAGGCTGATCGTCGTGCGGAACACGCTCATCGCGCCCGGCGGGCGGCTGTAGGCGACGCTCGGCGACAGCGCCGTCAGCGGGGCCGCGGTCTTGCCGAAGCCGTCCGAGAGGGTGAGGACCAGCCGCTCCCCGTCGGGCGCAATGGTAGCGACCGTGTCGGCGTCGTCGCTGACGTAGCGGCCGGCTGCGGCGGCGGCGAACGCATCGGCGTCCCCATCGAGCGGGGAGAGCCGCTCGTAAGCCAGCGTCTCGGCGCCGAAACGGATCTGCAGCCGCTCGCCATCCGGCTTGACCGCCACCTCGCCGATGCCGCCGGCCGGGCAGACAAGCGCGCCGTCCGCGCCGCTCACCAGCGGCACGCCGACTGCCGACTTGGCCATGCCGAGCTTCAGCACGCCGCCGTCGTCCATCAGACTGTAGATCATCCGGCTCTCGGGCGACCAGTAGTCGCCGACCAGCGGCTTGTGCGCTTCGGCCGGAACCGTCGGTGTCTCCGGACCGAGCCGCCCGGCCAGCACGATGTCGGCGGCCTGCTGGGCGAGCCTGACGACATCGGCGGCCCGGGCGCCGTTGGCGAGGATCATCACGTCGACGCCGTCGTCCGGGAAGGTCAGCATCTGCGCCGTGCCGCCGATCACCCCGCCGGAGTGGTGCACGATCGGCCGGCCGCGATAGTCGCCGACCATCAATCCGAGCGCGTAGCTGCCGAGCGAGCCGTCGTCATAGCGCGGCCGCTCGGTCATCGCCGCCCAGGTCGCTGTCGAGCCGAACCGGTTCCGCGCGCGCAAATGCGCCGTCCAGCGCAGCATGTCGTCGACCGTCGAGACGATCGCGCCTTCGCCGCGCACTTCGTCGGAGGGAAACAGGCCACGCCGCCAGCCGTCACGGCTGGGCGTGTGCATGGTGGCCACACCCGGCGTGATGGCGTGGTCGGTGGGCAGCGAGACGGTGTCGGGCATGCCGACCACGTCGAACAGTCGCGCCTTCAGCTGCGCCTCGAACGGCGCGCCGCCGACCCGCTCGATGGCGATCGAGGTCAGGTGATAGCCGCCGTTGTTATAGATCATCGCCGAACCGGGCGCGAAGTTGCGGCCCTGCTGGCGGACCTGCATCGCCAGGGCGCGCCCCAGCGGCGGCGCGTTCATCCCGTGCCCGATGAAGCCGAGATCGAGATAGCAGCGCGAGCCGCCGCGGTGCTGCATCAGCTGGCGCAGCGTGGGTTCGCCGCCGGGACCGGTCAGCTCGGGGATGTAGGTGCGGACCGGCTGGTCGAGGTCGAGCTTGCCCTCCTCGGCCAGCAGCAGCGCCAGCAGGCAGGTGAAGTGCTTGCTGGTCGAGCCGATCCGCATCCGCGTCTTCGGCGTGATGGCGACGGCAGTCTCAAGGCTCGCCATGCCGAAGCCGCGCCGATAGACGACCTCTCCGTCCTTGGCGACGCCGACCGCCAGCCCCGGCTCGTCGGTGCGGTTCCAGGGCGCAAAGAGCGCGTCCAGCTGCTCGCTCACGGTCTTGACGTTGGCGTCTCCGGCGTCCGGCATGGGTCTATCGTCCTCGGTGCTGAGGGCCCGACTTTGCGCCCCCTGACGCCCCAGGCAAGGTCCCGTTCCCTCACGCGTTCCAGGGATCGGCCACCTTCGGCCAATAGGGCGCCTTGAAGCGCTGGTAGGGGATAGCGGCGAAGTCGGAGCGGATCGCGCCCGGCGAGTCGACATAGACGGTGTCGGTGGCGATCGGATCGAAGCCGGCGCGGAAGTGGTTGGTCGACTTCACCACGATCGAGCGCAGGGTGGTCGGATCGAGGCCGAGCGCGGTGAACGCGGTCGGGTGGAAACACTGGGTGCGCTGCGAGCACAGGATGAAGTGCACGCCGGCCACCTCGATCCAGGCCGCATCGCCGAGGCCCACCAGGCCGGAAAGGCCGACCTGGGTGGCGTTCTTCGCCAGGCCCCGCACGGTCGCTCGTACGTCGAGCGGATCGCCGGACGACGGACCCAGCTTGCCGCCGAAGCGCAGGTCGATCTCCGCGCCGACGCCCACCTCGTGGCAGAAGGAAACGGCCTGCGGGTCGTAGAACAGCGCCAGGCCGACGTCGGTGAGGCCGCGTTCCAGGATCTCCCGGGCGACGAAGGTGGAGTCGGCCGGCGCGCCGCCTCCCGCATTGTCGGCGATGTCGGCGACCACCAGCGGCCCGAGGTTCACCGCCGCCATCCGCGCCAACGCATCGGAGAGCGACAGCTGCTGGATCTTGGTCTCGTCCCTGAGCGCCCAAATCTCCTCGCCGAGCGTCTGGGCGAGCGCCGCGGCCTGTCGCGCGTCGCCGTCGGAATAGACCAGCATCTTCGCGCCGGTCACTGGCGTGTCGCCCCACGGAAATCCGTGCACGAACGAAATCGACAGGATGCCGGCCTTGCCTTCGCGCGCCAGCATGCGGTCGACGAAGCCGCGCATCGGCCCGCTCTGCGTCGGCCAGAACGAGACCATCCGGCAGTCATGCACGGCGTACGTGGGCCGCACTGCGCCGGCCAGCACCCGCTTGCAGATGCCGAACGCGTCGCGCAGGCGCGGGACGCCGTCGGTGTGCGGATATTCCTTCTGGAAGCAGAGCACGGTGGCCTGCTCCAGCATGGTGTCGGTCAGGTGCGCGTGCGGGTCCAGCACCACGCCGACAGGCGTGTCAGGCCCGACGATGTCGCGCACCATCGTCAGGATCTCGCCTTCGCAGTCCCAGCAGTCCTGCGAGATCATCGCGCCGTGCAGGAACAGCAGCACCGTGTCGACGGGCATGGCGGCTCGCAGGTCATCGAGCAGAGCGTCGCGCAGGCGTTCGTACACGGATTGAACGGTGGGCGCGGCCGGCTGGGCGAAGGCGAAGAGGCCCGGCGTCACCCGCCCGCCCTCGGCCTCGACCAGCTCACGCAGCGCGCGCGCCATCTCGCCGTACATGCCGCGATCGGCGAACACCCTCTCGCCGCGCCGCTGGCCCAGCGCGAACGCCGCCTCCGACGTGGGGATCGAAGAGAACGAGTTGGTCTCGGTGGCGAGCCCCGCGAAGAACACATGCATCGTGCGACCCTCAAACTCGGTTCAGGAGACCAATGTCGGCCTAGCCGGCGTCGGAGACCTCTTCCTGGCAGTCCTCGGCCGAATAGACCTCGAACGAGTGCTCCAGCAGGTTCACGCACCAGTAGCCCCTGCCCTTCCACGTCATCAGCTGGGCGGGCTTCAACTCCAGCGCGGCCTGGTAGGCAGCCCCGGTCGCGGTGACGATCTTCAGCGTGTGATGGCCGGCGGCGGCCGGCGTGTTGGTCGAGCCGTAGCCCGGCGCGGCGACGGCCGGCTTGCCGTCCAGCGAAGCCTTCGCGGTCTTCGGCAGGTGGGACGAGATGTGCAGCACTGTCGGCGTCGCGGCGGCGACCGCCTGTGCGGCCAGCGCGCTGCAGATCGTCAACGCCAGAGTCCCGGTCCGGCCAATCAGCGCCCCCATCAGCCCCTGTCCCGCATCAGCCTGCCCTGCTCGCGCTTCCAGTCACGCTCGGACTCGGTGGCGCGCTTGTCGTGCGCCTTCTTGCCCCTGGCCAGCGCCACCTCCAGCTTAACCATGCCGCGGTCGTTGAAATAGAGCTTGGTGGGGATCAGCGTGCGGCCCTCGCGCTGCGCCGCGCCGATCAGCTTGTCGATCTCCTTGCGGTGCAACAGCAGCCGGCGCTGGCGGCGCGGCTCGTGGTTGAAGCGGTTGGCCGGGCCGTATTCCGGGATGTGGGCGTTGATCAGCGCCAGTTCGCGGCCTTCCACGCCGACGTACGACTCGGCGATGTTGGCGCGGCCCTCGCGCAGGGCCTTCACCTCGGTGCCGGTCAGCATCAGGCCCGCTTCCAGCGTCTCGTCGAGGAAGTAGTCGAACCGGGCGCGGCGGTTCTCGGCGATCAGCTTCGACATGCTTCGGGCTCGACGCCAGCCTCCCGCATCGCCGCCAGCACGGCCGGCTTCACCGCATCGGCGCACGGTGCGATCGGCAGCCGCGTCTCGTCCGAGCAAAGGCCGAGCTGCGCCAGCGCGAACTTGGTCGGCGACGGCGAGGCGTCGAGGAAGAGGCCCTTGTGCAGCCGCACGAGCCGGTCCTGCCAGTTGCGCGCGGTCTCCCAGTCGCCAGCCAGGCAGGCGTTGAAGAAGGCCGCGCAGGCCTCGGGCGTGACGTTGGCGGTCACCGAGATGCAGCCGTGGCCGCCGTGCGCCATGTAGCCGAGCGCGGTCGGATCGTCGCCCGAGAGCATCGTCCAATCCGCGCCGCAGGTCAGCCGTTGCAGACTGGCCCTGGCCATGTCGCCGGTAGCGTCCTTGATGCCGATCACATGCGGCAGCCTGGCGACCCGCTCCACCAGCTCGTTGGAGAGATCGACCACGGTCCGCGACGGCACGTTGTAGACGAGGATCGGGATGTCGGCGGCGGCAGATAGCGCCTCGAAGTGCCGATAGAGCCCCTCCTGGCTCGGACGGTTGTAGTAGCCGGCCACGGCCAGCACCGCATCGGCGCCGACCTGGCGAGCGTGGCGCGTAAGCTCGATCGATTCGGTGGTCGAATTCGAACCGGTTCCGGCGATGACCGGCACGCGCCCGGCGGCGGTCTTAACGCAAAGCTCGATCACCCGCCGGTGCTCGTCGTGGCTCAATGTCGCAGACTCGCCCGTCGTGCCGACCGGCACCAGGCCGTGCACGCCGCCCGCTATCTGGCGCTCGACCAGTTTTACGAAGGCGGCCTCGTCGAGAGCGCCTTCTCGGAACGGCGTGACCAGCGCGGTGAAGACGCCGCGAAGCTTCGGGTAGGGCATGAGAGTGCAAGAAGCCGTGAATTCACCGGGCGTTAACCCGGCTGTATGGGACGGTCAGGAGAATTAGTCGGGGAGTCGCGGGCCTGCAACCTGCGCTTCAATCGTCGGCTCAGGTGCGTACGGAGGCCGCGTGGCATCGAAATTCAGTCTGCGCCGGGCGCTGATCAGCGCAGCGTTCGCCGTCGGGGCGGCCGGGGTGGCGGCAGGGACCGCAGCGCTGGCCGGCGACGGCGGCCTGGGCGGCGCCCAGACGCTCCAATATTCCTACCGTGCGCCGCTGAGCGAGGCTGATGCGCGAACGCTGGGCGATGCGCTGGAAGCCGCCCGCCGCGGCGACACGCTGCGGATCCGCAGCGCGATGACGACGTTGAGCGACCCGCTTGCGCGCAAGATCGCGCTCTGGGCGCTGGTCGACACCAGCGCCGACGGCATGAGCTTCGCCGAACTGGAGGGCGCGCGGCGCGACCTCGCCGGCTGGCCGGGCGCGGCCGGCCGCGAATCGGCGACCGAGAAGGTGCTGGAAGGCGGCGGCCTGTCGCCCGCCTCGGTGATCAACTGGTTCGCCGGCGCCGATCCCACCACGGCGCAGGGCGCGATGGCGCTGGCCGCCGCCTACCAGGCCACCGGCCAGCAGCCGAAGGCGGCCGAGGTGATTCGTCACATCTGGCGCACGCGCTCGTTCGATGCGGCCGCCCAGCAGCTGATCCTCACGCGCTTCGGCTCGATGCTGACCGCCGACGACCACGTCGCGCGCGAGGACATGCTGCTCTACGGCAGCCAGGGCGAGGCGGCCCGCGAGCTCATTCCGTTCCTGCCGGCCGACCAGCAGGCGCTAGCGCAGGCGCGCATGGCGGTGCGCGAGGGCCTCTCCACCGCCGACAGCCAGATCAACGCGCTGCCGGCGAGCGTCCGCAACGCGCCCGGTCTCGCCTACGAGGAAGCGCTGAAGGCGCAGCGGCGCGGCGACGATTTCGGCGCGCTGGCGTTGATCCCCAACCTGCCCGCCGCCATCCCCGATCCGGAGGCGCAGCACGCGATGTGGCGACTGCGCAAAGGCCTGGTGATCGAGGCGCTGAAGAGCGGCGACTCGCGCGCCGCCTATCGCGCCGCGTCCGGCAGCGGCTGCGACCAGGGCCAGGACGGCGCCGAGGCCGAGTTCTACGCCGGCTGGATCGCGCTGACCCGACTGAAGGAGCCGCGCCTGGCCGACACCCACTTCGCCAAGCTGCAGGAGATCGGCCAGTCGCCGATCACCGCCAGCCGCGCGCTCTACTGGCGCGGCCGCGCGGCCGAGGCCGAGGGCGACATGGTGAACGCCCAGCTGTTCTACGCGGGCGCCGCCAAGTACCCGACCGCCTTCTATGGCCAGCTCGGCGCCGCCAAGGCCGGCCAGGCCACGCTGACGATCGGCAAGGATCCGGTGATCACCGCCGCCGACCGCGCCCGCTTCGAGGACCGCGACGAGATCCGCGCCGCACGCATGCTGGCGACGATCGGCGCCAAGGAGACCTTTGCGCGCTTCATGCTTGGCCTGGCCGAGGTCGTGCCGAGCGACACTGAGGCGGCCCAGCTGGTCGACCTGGCGCGCAACATGGGCGACCAGTACCTCTCGATGAAGGTGGTGCGCGTCACGGCCAAGCACGGCTATGTGCTGCCCGAGCGCGGGTATCCGCTGCATTCGACACCCGGCTCCGGCGCGGTGGAGACGGCCTATGTGCTCGGCATCACCCGCCAGGAGAGCGGCTTCGATCCGCACGTGCGCTCGCCGGCCGGCGCGACCGGGATGATGCAGCTGATGCCGGCGACCGCCCGAACGCTCTCGCACAAGTATGGCTTCGGCGCGGGCAGCCTGGATGACGCCGACTACAACATGCAGCTGGGCGCGGCCTACCTCGGCCAGCTGCTCGACCAGTTCGGCGGCTCGTTCGTGATGGCGACCGCCGGCTACAACGCCGGCCCCGGCCGCCCGACCGAGTGGACCGCCTACTG
>DATNEH010000243.1:0-12144 GCA_035553015.1 Caulobacteraceae bacterium
GGCGGTCTCCGGCGCGCAGATGCAGGCCAAAGGCGTCACCAACGTGACCGACCTGCAGAAGCTGGCGCCCAACCTCAGCTTCTCGACCACCGCGCAGTCGGCGGGCGTCTATTTCCGCATCCGCGGCATCGGCGCCGGCTCCAACGCCGCCATCGACCCGAGCGTCGCGCCCTACATCGACGGGGTCTACATCCCGCGTCCCGGCGCGATGCTGTCGAGCTTCCTCGACGTCGACCATGTCGAGGTGCTGCGCGGCCCGCAGGGCACCCTGTTCGGCCGCAACGCCACCGTCGGCGCGATCTCGATCACCACCGTCGCGCCCTCGTTCGCCGGCGACAGCGCCGAGGTCTCCGCCGAGGGCGGCAACTACGGGACCTACAAATTCGAGGGGATCGGCAACCTCGCGGTGAACGACAAGTTCGCGGCCCGCGTCGCCGCGTTCGGCCAGCACACCGACGGCTACTACGACGACACCGCGAATGGCCAGACCTACGGCCGCGCCGACACCTACGGCGTCCGCGGCTCGCTGCGCGCCCGTCTCACCGACGATCTCGAGTGGACCGGCCGGGTCGACTACGCCAGCACGACCGGCGACGGCATCAACCTCAGCCAGCCGGACGCCGCCACCGCCACGGCTGCGCAGCTGGCGCACTTCTCGGCGCGCAGCACGATCCCGCTGTCGATGCTGAACGGGCCGAGCTTCGACACCATCCAGCGCTTCGACAACCCGACGCTCACCGACCACCAGACGGGCCTGACCAGCGACCTGAAGTGGGACGTGGCGAACGGCTACGAGCTGCGCCTGATCGACGGCTTCCACTGGTGGCGCGACGCGCAGACCGACGGTGACGTGGTGTTCACGCCGCTCGACCTCTTGAACCGTCACGGCTCGTTCACCAGCGACAGCCAGAGCCACGAACTGCAGCTGATCTCGCCGAAGGACAAGCTGCTGGACGGCCATCTGCAGTACGTGGCCGGCCTCTACTATTTCAGCGAGTCGTACGGCACGACCGAGGTGTTCGACGTCGGCAGCCAGCTCTGCAGCTTCGTCTACGGCGTGCTGAAGCCGGCCTTCATCGGGCGCTGCCAGGCCGCGCCGGCGATCGGCGCCACCAACGGCGTCTTCCACCAGGACGCCACCAGCTACGCGGCCTACGCGCAGGCCGACTACAAGCTGACCGAGGCGCTGACCCTGACCCTGGGCGGCCGCTACACGCACGACTCCAAGTCGGGCTCGTTCGTCCAGACCGTCGCCAACCCATTCGTCGGCGCGGGAGTGCTTCGCGCGCCGGAGAAGGATGCGCTGTCGTTCAGCGACTCGCGCCCCAACTGGCGGGTCAACCTCAGCTGGAAGATCAATCCGGACGTGATGACCTTCGTCAGCTACTCGACCGGCTACAAGTCGGGCGGCTTCAACAACGGCGGCGGCGCCGTGGCGCTCGGCTCGGCCAACCGCACCTTCCAGTCGGAGACCTCGGACGACGTCGAGCTGGGCATGAAGTCGACCTTCTTCGAGCGCCGGCTGCTGATCGACGCCGACCTCTACCAGACCAACCTGATGAACTTCCAGGACCGCTCGTTCAACGGCCTGACCTTCATCGTGCGCAACGCCGGCGACGTGCGGGCGCGCGGCGCGGAAGTGGAAGGCGTGCTCAAGCCGATCGACCATGTCTCGATCGACTTCGGCGTCGCCTACCTCGACAGCATCTTCACCGCCAACCACGCCGCGCCTGGCCTGCCCGGGTGCACGGGGCTGCCAGGGTCGTGCCCGCTGGTGCAGGACCTCACCGGCCGCACCACCACCTTCGCGCCGAAGTGGACCACGGACCTCGGCCTCGAGTACGCCACCGCCCCGTTCGCGGGCGGCTGGACGGCCCAGCTGCGCGGCTCGCTGAACTACACTTCGCGCTACTTCACCACCAACGACGACAATCCGCAGTCGCTGGCCGGCGACGTGACGCTGATCGGCGCGCGAGCGACGCTCACCAGCCCAGACCAGCGCTGGAGCGTTGCGCTCTACGGCGACAACCTGACCAACCAGCACTACTTCACCATCAAGTTCCCGCAGACGCTCGACTCGCTGTTCGGCGTGCGCGTGCCGGCCACCGGCGCGACGCTGCTGCGCGGCTTCATGGGCGCGCCGATCACCTTCGGCGGGCGCATCGCGGCGAAGTTCTAGGACGGCGGCGAGGGGGGCGGCGGGCGCCTGTCGCGAAATGGCAAGCCCGTGTCGCCGCCTGTCAAGCACGGGGCGCGGCCCCGTGCTTGACTCCTAAACAGGCAGAACCAGCACCCCAAGGAGCTTGAGCGCGTGGCGAAGGTGGTCCGCTTTCAGAGGACCGGCGGTCCCGAGGTCCTGACCCTGGAGGACGCCGAGGTCGGCGATCCGGGGCCGGGCGAGGCGCGGGTGCGCCACGCCGCGGTTGGCCTCAACTTCGCCGACACCTACTTCCGCACCGGCCTCTACCCGGTCGCGCCGCCCTGCGGCATCGGCATGGAAGGCGCGGGCGTGATCGAGGCGGTGGGGCCCGACGTCACCGGCTTCGCCGCCGGCGACCGGGTCGCCTACACCGGCAGCCCGCTGGGCGCCTATTCGACCGAGCGCGTCATGCCGGTCGGCTCGCTGGTGAAGCTGCCCGAGGCGATCGGCTTCGAGACCGCGGCGGCGATGATGATGCGCGGCCTCACCAGCGCCTACCTGATGCGGCGCATCTGGCCGCTCAAGGCGGGCGACGTCATCCTGCTGCACGCTGCGGCCGGCGGCGTCGGCCTGATCGTCTGCCAGTGGGCCAAGCTCCTGGGCCTCACGGTGATCGGCACGGCCGGATCGGAGGAGAAGGCCGCGCTCGCCCGCGCCCACGGCGCCGACCACGTGATCCTCTACCGTACCGAGGATGTCGCAAAGCGCGTGCGTGAGCTGACCGACGGCGTCGGCGCGTCGGTGGTGTTCGACAGCGTCGGCGCGGACACCATCATGGGCTCGCTGGGCGCCGTGAAGCGCCGTGGCCTGGTGGTCAACTTCGGCACGTCGTCCGGGCCGGTGCAGAACTTCGACCTGCTGCAGTTGGCGATCCACGGCTCGCCGTACCTGACCCGCCCGGCGCTCGCCGACTACATCGCCGACCCAGCCGAGCGGGCCGAGCTGGCCGGCGAGCTGTTCGGCCATGTGGCCGCCGGCCGCATCAAGATCGAGGTCAACCAGCGCTATGCGCTGGCCGACGCCGTGCAGGCGCACCGCGACCTGGAAGGCCGCCGCACCACCGGATCGTCGGTCTTCGTCATCTGAAGCTCGAACGGAAAGGCAGCCCGCCATGACCGAGAGCATCGCCGCCCCCGCCCCAGGCCCGGCCATCGTCAGCCGCGCCTCGCTGGGCTCGGTGCAGGCCGAACCGCTCACCTGCTGGATCGGCGCCGAGCTGAGGAACGTCAATCTCGGCGCGGCGGCCCGCGACGCCGACCTGTTCGCCGAGATCAGGGCGCTGCTCTTGAAGCACCGGGTGCTGTTCCTGCAGGACCAGGACATCAGCCGCGCCGAGCACGTCGCCTTCGCCCGCCGCTTCGGGCCGCTCGAGGACCACCCGGTGCTGGGCAGCGACCCCGAGAACCCCGGCCTGGTGCGGATCTACAAGGACCTCGCCTCACCGCCCGAGCACTACGAGAACGGCTGGCACTGCGACGCCACCTGGCGCGACATCCCGCCGATGGGCGCGGTGCTGCGCTGCGTCGCGTGCCCCGAAGTCGGCGGCGACACCGTCTGGTCGAACATGGTCAAGGCCTATGAGGACCTGCCCGACCACATCAAGACACAGATCGCTCCCCTGCGCGCCCGCCACTCGATCGAGGCGACGTTCGGCGCGGCGATGCCGATCGAGCAGCGCCATGCGCTGAAGGCCCGCTATCCCGACGCCGAGCATCCGGTGGTGCGCACCCATCCGGAGACCGGCGAGAAGGTGCTGTTCGTCAGCGGCTTCGCGACCCACTTCACCAACTTCCACACGCCCGGCAACGTCCGCTACGGGACCGACTTCGCGCCGGGCGCCTCGCACCTGCTGAACTACCTGATCGGCCGCGCGGCGATCCCCGAATACCAGGTGCGCTGGCGCTGGCGGCCGATGAGCGTCGCCATCTGGGACAACCGCGCCACCCAGCACTACGCGGTCCAGGACTATTGGCCGGCGGTCCGCAAGATGGAGCGCGCCGGCATCGTCGGCGATCGCCCGTACTGAGTTTGCTCTTCACGACGACCAAGGACGCGACGCCATGAACTTCCTCGACGACTCGCTGTTGCCGGAGAACCAGGAAGACCTGGTCATAACGGTCGCGCCCTATGGCCCCGAGTGGATGCCGAAGGATTTTCCGGAAGACCTGCCGATCACCATGAAGGAGCACGTACAGAAGGCGGTCGACTGCTGGAACGCCGGCGCCACCGTGCTGCACCTGCACGTCCGCGAGGAGGACGGGACCGGCTCCAAGCGCCTCTCCAAGTTCAACGAGCTGCTGGGTGAGCTGCGCGTGGCCGTGCCCGGCATGATCCTGCAGGTCGGCGGCTCGATCTCGTTCGCGCCGGAGAGCGAGGGCGAGGCGGCCAAGTGGCTGAGCGACGACGCCCGCCACATGCTGGCCGAACTGCTGCCGACGCCCGACCAGGTGACCGTGGCCGTCAACACCAGCCAGTTCAACATCGTCGAGCTGATGGACGAGAAGGACCTGAACGGCACCTCGCTCGCCGAGCCGTCGCTCTACGAGGCCTATCGCGAGATGACCGTGCCGGCCGGCCCCGGCTGGGTCGAGGAGCACGTGAAGCGGCTGTCGGCGAAGGGCATACAAAGCCACTTCCAGCTGGCGCAGATCAGCCAGCTGGAGACGCTGGAGCGCATGATGCGGCGCGGCAAGGCGAACGTGCCGCTGATCCTGACCTGGGTGGCGATCGGCGGCGGCTTCGACGCGCCGAACCCCTACACGATGATGAACTTCATCCGCCACGTGCCCGACGGCGCCGTCCTGACGCTGGAATCCTCCATGCGCCATGTGCTGCCGCTGAACATGATGGCGATCGCAATGGGGCTGCACGTGCGCTGCGGCAACGAGGACAACCTCTGGACCCAGGACGCGTCGGAGAAGATGAGCTCGGTGCGCCAGGTCGAGCAACTGGTGCGGATCTCGCGCGAGTTCGGCCGCGACATCGCCGGCGGCAACGCGGCGCGTCGCATCTACCGGATCGGCGAGTTCTACCAGAACGCCGACGAGACGCTGGCGAAGAACGGCTTCGCACCCAACCGCAAGGCCGGCCAGAAGGGCTTCCTGCAGCACGCGTAGCAACGCCCGACCGTGGCGTCAGGGTTCGGGCCGGTACGCCGACCGAGCCCGCGCGCCTAGCTTCCGCAGCCTCGCAATGAAGGGATCCTCGTTGCCTTCGACCGTCCTGTTCGTCCCGGGTCTGCGCGACCATGTCGACGACCATTGGCAGACCCTGATGGCCGCCGGGCTGCCCGGCTCGGCGACCGTGCCGCCGCTGACCGAGAACAAGCTCAGCTGCGCCGCACGGGTCGGCGCGCTGGCGGCTGCGCTGGCCAAGATCCACGGCCCGGTCATCCTGGCCGCCCACAGCGCCGGCGTGATGACCGTGGTCCACTGGGCGCGCCGCCATTCGCGGCCGATCAGGGCGGCGCTGCTGGCGACGCCGGCCGACCTCGAGACACCGCTGCCGCCCGCCTATCCGCGGCCGCAGGAGCTGAGCGCCGGCGGCTGGCTGCCGATCCCGCGCGTGCGGCTGCCGTTCCCGGCCCTCGTCATCGGCAGTGACACCGATGCGCTCGCCGGAGCCGACCGCATCGCCGGGCTGGCGCGCGATTGGGGCGCCGAGTTCGAGAACCTCGGCGCGATCGGGCACTTGAACCCCGCCGGCGGCTATGGCCCTTGGCCGATGGGCCGCACGCTGCTGGAGCGGCTGGAGGGCGGGCCGCTCGCATGAGCGACATCGAGACGGACGCGCAGGCGGCGTTCGAGATCTTCCATTCGCTCGACGCGATGGAGGGCCTGGCCGGCCCGCCGCCGCCGGCCGCCAAGGCCGCCGGGCTCGCCGCCTGGCCCGGGGTCCGCACCGCGCGCAAGGTCTGGCCGGGGTTCCTGGCGGCCGCCACCATCGCGCTCGCCTCCACCTGGCTCTCGCAGCACTACGGCGCGCCGGTGATGCTGTTCGCACTGCTGTTCGGCATGGCCTTCCACTTCCTGCACGAGGAGGGCCGCTGCATCGCCGGCATCGAGTTCTCGTCGAAGGCGGTGCTGCGCCTGGGCGTCGCGCTCCTGGGCGCGCGCATCACCGCCGCGCAGATCATGGGGCTTGGCGTCATGCCGATCGCCACCGTGGTCGTGGGCGTCACCACCACGATCGCCGCCGGCTACCTGGCGGCGCGCGCGCTCGGTCTCTCGCGCTCGTTCGGCATCCTGTCGGGCGGCGCGGTCGGCATCTGCGGGGCCTCGGCCGCGCTGGCGATCGCGTCGGTGCTGCCGCGCCACAAGGACAGCGAGCGCGACACCATCCTGGCCGTCGTCACGGTGACCGCGCTCTCGACCACCGCGATGATCCTCTACCCAATCATCGCCACCAGCATCGGCCTCAGCCACGTGCGCGCCGGCGTCTTCCTGGGCGGCACCATCCACGACGTCGCCCAGGTGGTGGGCGCCGGCTACACCATCTCGCAGCAGACCGGCGACATCGCCACCTATGTCAAGCTGCTGCGGGTGACGACGCTGATGCCGGTGGTGATCGCCATCGCCTTCGTCGCGGCGCGCGCCGGGGGCCAGGGCAAGGCCGAGCCGCGCCCGCCGTTCCCGCTGTTCCTGGCCGGCTTCGCCGCGCTGGTGGCGCTCAACAGCTTCGGCTTCATACCAAAGCCCGTCGGCGCAGCGGCCAACCAGGTCTCCAGCTGGTGCCTGGTCGCGGCGATCGCCGCGCTCGGCATGAAGACCTCGTTCAAGGCCCTGGTCGCCGTGGGCTGGCGCCCCGTCGCCGCGATGGTGATTGAAACCGCCTGGATCTTCGCCCTGGTGATGACCGCCGTGCAGCTCTGGGGCTAGCGGGCGGACGCCGCCCCCCGTGTCGAGGCAGTGGGCTAGCGACCTGTGAATTTCGCAGGTCGGACGCCGGCGTCGACACGATCGGCCCACAACTTCGTGACGCTCAACGTCGGCTACGCAGCCTCGCCCACCCTGTCGCTGCAGGTGCTGCTGCCCGAGCACGAACGCGCCGGCCATGCCGCCGAGGCCAGCTTCCTGATCGGCGTGCTGTGGTTCGACCTGATGTTCGACGTCCAGGCCGGCCGCCCGGGCGCGGTGTTGGCGCCCGACGTGGGCCCGACCTAGGCGCTCAAACCGGCTGCGTTGCGGCGCCGCGCAGCTGGCGCGCGCCGGCCCCGGCGAACGCGCGGGTCAGCAGCCGGCGACCGAGCGGGTCGACCGAGCGCGCCGCCAGCCAGGCGACGGCCAGCGACCCCGCCACGATCAGCCAGGGCCGCCAGGGCGGCGGCGCCAGGCTGTTGGCGAGAATGACCACGTGCGCATGGAGGACGTAGAGCGGGTAGGACAGCATCCCGGCCGTCGTCGCCAGGCGTCCCGGCCAGCCGGCCGGCTGCGGGCCGAGCGCCAGCGCCGTCACCACGACCGGAAACAGCAGCAGGATCGCGACGAGCGCGCCCTGCCCGGCCACCGCGACAAACGAGACGGCCACGGCCGCGACCGCGATGCCCGAGGCCCGCCGCGTGCAGCCCGGCGCCAGCGCCGCCCGGCATCGCCAGATCAGCCAGCCGAGCGGAAAGCTGAAGCAGACGCGCGCGTAGCCCAGCCAGTAGTCCCACCCGGCCCGGAAGTAGCCGAACTCCGCCTGGCCGTAGCGGAAGGCCGCGACGGCGAGCGCCAGGGCGGCGATGGCGGCGATGGCGGCCAGCGCCCGGTTCGAGAGCCGCCAGAGCCCCGCCGCGAACAGCCCGTTGGCCAGGATCTCCAGCGAGAGCGACCACAGCGGCCCGTCGAGCCAGAACGCCGCCTCGTGCGGGCCGCCGAAGCTCGGCGCGAAGACGAGGCCGGCGGCGAACGCGGCCCACGTCTCGCCGCCGAACTGATGCCCGAGCAGCGCCACCCCGACCACCAGGCCGAGCAGGTAGACCGGATAGAGCCGGGCGATCCGCTCGGCCATGAAGGCGCGGAACGCCAGGCCCTCGCGCAGCCGCGGCTCGTACGCGCCCGCCAGCACGAAGCCGGACATCAGGAAGAAGAGATCGACCGCCAGCCCGCCGTGCGCCGGGAACGCGCCGCGCGTCGCATGCAGCTCCATCACCGCCAGCGCCGCGAACCCGCGCAGGCCATCGAGGGCGAGCAGACGTGGCTGAGCCGGCTTGGCCATGGGGTCACATAGCCGGCGCGCGGTTCAGCGTTGGTGAACGGCGCAGATCGCCAGAGCGCGCGGCCGCGAGCGGCTCGGTCGTTGCATTGCCGACGCTTCAATCACCCGTTGACTCGCGCGCCGGCCGAGGCGCTTCGTCCGGGAAGCTTAGCCGCCAGCGAGGGACCGCCATGTCGACGCCTCAATCCGCCCAGGTGATGATCACCAACACCAGCGCCGGCGCGGTGAACATCTCGCTGTGGCACCAGAACGCCGACTACAGCGCCGACACGGCGACCTGGAACAACGTCCAGCCGAACCAGACCGTCGGACCGCTCGCCGTGCGCTTCAACACCGGCCTCGGCTCGCTGATCGTCAGGGACTACTGGGCCTGCGAGATCGAAGCGATCGGCGGATCGACCGTCAGCGCGTTCGAGAGCACCGGCGTCACCCAGTACAGCAAATGGAAAGAGTGCCAGCTGCAGAGCAGCGACGCCGGCCAGACGCTGACCTTCCAGGTCAACACCAAGACCTTCACCATCAACATGCCGTCGGGTGGGACCTCGACGCAGATGAACGCAGTCAGCCGCTCGTCCGCGAAGGTCTACGTGACCAACAGCACCAACAGCCACGCGACCATCACGCTCTGGCATAGCAACGCCACCGACGGCCTGCAGACCGCCACCTGGACCGCCGCGCCGGGCCAGAAGGTCGGGCCGCTGACGGTCTATTTCCGGGTGGGATTCGCCGCAATGCTGCAGCCCGACTACTGGGCCCTCAAGCTGGTGGCGCCGGACGGGTCCGCGCCGGGCGTCTACGCCAGCTACGCCGTCTCGGCCAGCAACGGCCAGCCGAACCTCTGGACCGAATGCCAGCTGCAGCAGGCGGACGTCGGCAAGGACCTGCAGTTCGCCGTCACGACGAGCAGTTTCAACGTCGGGCTGGTCTCGGGCGGGACGTCGGTGGCGATGAACAACGTCGCGCCATCCAACCCCGAGGTCACGCCGTCCGCGCCCCTGGTCGACAACGTCTTCGTGCTGATGCTGGAGAACCACTCGTTCGACAACATCTTCGCCTTCTCGAAGATCAAGGGCCTGACCGTCGCCACCCCGGCGAACAACAACGTCTACCTGACAACGACCTACCCGGTCGGCTCGTCGGCGCCGGCCGCCATGCCCACCGATCCCGGCCACGAGTTCGCCGACGTGCGCGAGCAGCTCTGCGGCCAGGGGGCGTCGCTGCCGATGGGGCGGCCCTACAACCCGAACCCCGGCAGTCCGAACTTCCCGACCAACTCGGGCTTCGTCGCCAACTACGCCACCTCCACCACCGAGATCGTGTCGCCGGGCAATCCGAGCCTGCCGAAGCCGGCGCAGTGGGGCGACATCATGCAGTGCTTCGACACGCCGAGCGACCTGCCGGTGATCTACCAGCTGGCGACCACCTTCGCGGTCTGCGACCACTGGTTCTCGTCGATTCCCGGTCCGACCTGGCCCAACCGGTTCTTCGTCCACGGCGCCTCGTCCGGCGGCTGGTCCGATTCGCCCACGGCCCTGCAGATCGGCGAGATGAAGACGCTTGGATTCACCTATCCCTGCGGCGACTCGCTGTTCGACCGGCTCACGGGGGCCGGCATGCACTGGCGCATCTACCAGGACCCGACCGGGGCGCTCTCCGGCTCCGTCGCACAGGTGTCGGCCCTGGCCGGCATCGGGTCGGACAAGGTCAACAGCTTCGGCGCCTTCGCCGACGACGTGCAGGGGCCGTACCCCTTCGTCTACACCTTCATCGAGCCCAACTACGGCGACACCTTCTCGGGCTCGTACGTAGGCGGATCATCCCAGCATCCGAACGACTTCACCGGGGCCGGCGAGGCGCTGATCAAGGCGACCTACGAGGCGATCCGCAACTCGCCGCTGTGGGAGCGCAGCCTGCTCATCGTCATCTACGACGAGCACGGCGGATTCTACGATTCCGTGCCGCCGCCGGCGGCCCCCGCGCCGGAAGACGGCGATCCGCAGAGCGTCTTCAGCAATCTGGGCGGCTTCCTGTTCGACTGGTATGGCGTGCGGGTGCCGGCGGTGATCGTCTCGCCACGGATCGCCGAGGGCACGGTCGACCACACCGTCTACGACCACGCGTCGGTGGCCGCGACGCTGAAGGGAATCTACCGAAACTTCGACGCCCTGACGCAGCGGGATTCGAACGCCAACAACGTGCTGCACCTGCTGTCGCCGACGACGCTGCGCACCAACTGCCCGACCACTCTGCACAATCCGGCGCCAGGGCCCGGCACAGGAACGCCGCCGCCCCAAGCGACGCTGGGTGCAGCGGCGCCGGATGCGGCGGCGCGGGCGGCCTCG
This sequence comes from Caulobacteraceae bacterium, assembly GCA_035553015.1. Classification (GTDB taxonomy): domain Bacteria; phylum Pseudomonadota; class Alphaproteobacteria; order Caulobacterales; family Caulobacteraceae; genus Acaudatibacter. The sequence continues at coordinate 10,741 of DATNEH010000243.1, forward strand.
CCGCTGCCGGCGACAGGCAATGCCCAGGGGTTCCTGGGGATCGTGGCCAAGACCGACGCCGAGCTGGCCGGCGGTGATCCGGCCAAGGTCGCCGCGATCCAGCAGCGCGTCGCCGCGATCAAGACCGTCGGCGAGGCCGACGCCTACACGGCGGAGGTGATGGCCAAGGCGCGGCAGGCGAAGGGAGAGCCTGCGGAGCCCCCGCCGCCCCGCCTCCCGCAGCCGCCAGCAGCGACGCCGGCCAGCGCGGGCGGCTGATCGCAAGCTCGGAGCGGGCCGATGGGCCGGAGCGTTCGCCGGCTGGCTGGACGGGCTGTGGTCGAATGGCGGAGAGGGGGGACAATACGCCGCCTGGAGATTAATGAATAGAAACAAGGGCTACTTGGAACGTCCATCGACCTCTTTGTAGCGGACCTTGTAGCACCGGATCATCCCTATGTTCCTCAGATGGTCGCGCGGAGGCGTTCCCCCAGTTCGGCTGCCGCCCTCAGATCAGCGATAACCTGGGGCACGTCCGTCATCGCCAGCAGTCGCCGAAAGACGTTTCCGGTATCTGTCGGGCATAGAACCACAAAGTGATCCGTGACGCCCTGAACGCCGGATATTTTCAGCTCAAGGCGCACTGCAGGCGAGCCGTACCGACCGATTTCGTGTTCGCGAACCGCACCGCTCAGCCGGCGCGGGTCGTTTGAAGGTACATCTCCCGCGCTCTCCAGCCCCGCAGCGAAAGCAGCGACGTCCTTCGAGAACAACACTGCGCTACCACTGAGGTAGCGGGCATCGGGACCGTGGATGAACAATGTGAGGCTCCAGCGAGCTGCCGACGCCTCAAGCCAGGCATGATGGAACGGCCGCACCTCGCAGGACGCACGTGCGGTAGGTACGCTGCTAGCCACATCCGGTCCCTAGACTGCTTAGCGCCCGCAGAGACCTGAGACCCGGTCATCGCCGCCGCGAAAGCCACTTGTTTCGAGCTGTTTTGGGCCGGGGAAGGTGTTTCTCATCCGCCCGTAGGACCGGCAGGACCCGAACCATGACTCTTAGTTCCTCATAATAAACAGCTACTTAATGGGCACATCGACACGTAAAGCGTCACAGCTTGGTGTCACGCGAGCCCGTAGCCGAAGCTCGCGCCCGCCCCAAGCTGAACCCTAACCCTCGCCGAACTCGCCCCACCTGCAGCGAACCACTGTTGCGGCGCGAGGCGACCCGACGCACGTTCACATCTGTCGGAGCAGGAACCGCCGACGAGCACCATTCGAGCATCGCCCCCCTTGAGGGTCCACGCCGGGCGCGCCTCGGTTCTGCGGCGAGGCCACGGCCAGCGTTTTCTGCAACGGGTTGCAGAACTGGGCCTGCGCCGCGTGCGTACAGGGAGGGCCGGCGGAGCGGGTCAACGCCGGG
>DATNEH010000244.1:0-6993 GCA_035553015.1 Caulobacteraceae bacterium
AGCCACTGGTCGGCGACCGGCGCCGCCAGCGCCGGGCGGCCGTCGGTCTCGGTGAAGATCGGGTCGGCCAGCGTGTCGATGCGGCTCGGCGAATAGACCGGCGCGCCATCGTCGCGCAGCAACGCCTCGAGCTTGGGCGCACGCGTCCGCAGCACGCCGAGCCGGACGTGCGGATCGCGCGCCATCGCGCCCACGATGTCGTAGGTCTGCAGGTGCTCCCATTGCTCGCCGACCCCGGCGTCGCCGGTGACCCTGGCGCTCAGCACGGCGGAGCTGACGAGCACCAGCACGACCGTCGCAGCGAAAAAGCCCGCGCCGCGAGCCAGCGGGCGGCCTGCGCTGTTGCGGGCCGCGATCCAGGCCACCGCCACGGCGGCGAACGGCAGCACGACCGCGCCGTTCTGGCGGGCGAGCGTCGCCAGCGCCAGCAGGGCCGCGGCGGCGGCCAGCAGCGCCCAGCGCCGCCCTGCCCTCGCCCACACAGCGCCAGCCCAGGCAAGCGCGGCGAACCCCGCGCAGGCCGCGCCGGCGAACAGCACGTCCTTCCAGACGATGGCCGGATAGACCGCCAGCTGTGGGAAGGCGGCGACGATGATGGCCAGCAGCGCCGCGAGCCAGGCGCCGCGTCCGATCAGGGCGAAGGCCAGCAGCGATCCGAACACCAGCGCCGACTGCAGCGCCACGAAGGGCGCCGCGCCCGGCCGGATCGCGTCGGCGAGGCCCAGCAGCCACGACATCACCGGCGGGTGCTGGCCGCTGTACAGCCCTCGCCGTCCCTCGGCGAGCTGCATCACCGAGTCCCAGGTGAAGTGGCCGGGCCAGTTGAGCGCCAGGCAGGCCGCCCAGGCGCCGACGATGACGAGACCGGCCAGCAGCCGGGGCGCGCCGCTTGCAGCCGGCGCGGCGCGCGTCACTCCACGCGCTGGTCCATCAGCTCGGCGACGAAGCCGTCCAGCCATGGGTTCCGGGACCGGCGCAGCCGCTCGGCATGGTAGATGTGCGCGAGCTCGGCGTAGGCGTGATCGAAGTCGTCATTGACGATGACGTAGTCGTATTCGCCCCACTTGGTGAACTCCTCGCGCGCGGTTTCCAGCCGCCTTTGGATCATTTCGTCGGAGTCGCCGGCGCGAGCGTGGATGCGGCGCACCATCTCGGCCATCGAGGGCGGCAGGATGAAGATGCGCACCGTGTCGGCCGGCGCGGCCGCCGCGATGGCGCGCGCGCCCTGCCAGTCGACGTCGAACATCACGTCGTGGCCGGCCTCCAGCGCCTCCATCACCGCGGTCTTCGGCGTGCCGGAGCGGTGGTGGCGGTGCACCTCGGCCCATTCCAGGAAGTCACCCGCCTCGATGTGACGGGTGAACGCCTCGTCGGTGACGAACAAGTATTCGCGGCCATGATGCTCGCCGGGGCGCGGGCCGCGGGTGGTCATCGAGATCGAGAGGTCGAGGTCTGCGTGGTCGGCGACCAGGCGGCGCGACAGCGAGGTCTTGCCCACACCCGACGGGCTGGAGAGCACCAGCATCACGCCGCGCCGACGCATCCGCTCACTCGACATTCTGCACCTGCTCGCGGAACTGATCGATCGCCGCTTTCAACGCCAGGCCGGTCGCGGTCAAGCCGGTGGTGGCCGACTTCGAGCAGACCGTGTTGGCCTCGCGCATGAACTCCTGGGTGAGAAAGTCGAGCCGGCGGCCGGCTGCGGCGTCGTCCGCCATCAGCGACCGGGCGGCCGCGACGTGGCTGGCCAGCCGGTCGAGCTCCTCGCGCACGTCGGCGCGCACCGCCAGCACCGCCGCTTCCTGCACGATGCGGTCGACCGGCGCGGCCTCGCCCAAGAGGTCGGCGAGGCGCCGGGCGAAGCGGTCGCGGATCGCCGGCGCCTGCTCGGCCGCCCGGCCCTCGGCCTCGCCGCGCAGGCCATCGATGCGGTCGACAAGACCGGCCAGCACCTTGCCCAGCGAGGCGCCCTCGGCCAGCCGCGAGGCCTTCAGCGCATCGAGCGCCTCCGCAAGGCTCGCCGCCATCGCGGTCTCGACCGCCGCGCGTACGTCGGCCGTCTCGTCCTCTTCGCCGATCTCGACGACGCCGCGCAGGGCGAGGAGGCCGTCGGCGCCCGGCAGCACTGCGCTGCCGGCGGCGACCAGCTCGTCGGAGAGCTCGACGTAGCGCTGCAGGAGCTCGCGGTTGACCTTGGCGGCGCCGGTCGCGGCCGCGCGGCGCGCCTGGATGCTGACGTTGATCTGGCCGCGCTGGAACCGCGCCTGCGCCGCCTCGCGGGCGAGCCGCTCCAGACTGTCGAAGCCGGGTGGGCCGCGGAAGCGCACCTCGAGATTGCGGCCGTTCACCGAGCGCGCCTCGACCGCCCAGCTCCAGGCCCCCGCCGCGCCCTCGGTGCGGCCGAAGCCGGTCATGCTCGAGAGCTTCAGCATTTGGCGGGCTTTCCCACGGCGTTTGTCGAGGCGTTCGTCTGGGAGGCGTTCGTTTGGGCGGCGTTCGTTTGGGCAGCCTGGCACTCGCGCTTGGCCTCGATCGCGCGCCAGAGCGCCACATTCTGCTGGTGCTGGGCGAGCGACGACGCGAACGAGTGCCCACCCGTGCCGTTGGCGACGAAATAGACCTCGTCGGTGCGCGGCGGATCGAGCGCGGCGGCCAGCGAAGCGCGGCCCGGGTTGCCGATCGGCGTCGGCGGCAGGCCTGGGATCACGTAAGTGTTGTAGGGCGTCTGCGACTCCAGGTCCGGCTTGGTCAGTCCGTGGCCGAGCGGCTTGCCGCCGGTCAGGCCGTAGATGACCGTCGGATCGCTCTGCAGCTTCATGCCGGCCTTCAGGCGGTTGAGGAACACCGCCGCGATGCGCGGGCGCTCGGCCGGCAGCGCCGTCTCCTTCTCGACGATCGAGGCCAGGGTCACCGCCTCCTCGGGCGACTTGTAGGGCAGGTCGGCGCGCCGGTGCGCCCAGAGGCCGGCCAGCAGCTTGTCGCGCGCGTCCATCATCCGGCGCAGCACGGCGGAGCGGTCGTCGCCGCGCAGCGCCTCGTAGGTTTCGGGCAGCACCGAACCCTCGGGCGGGGCCGGCGCCACGCCGGTCAGGAAGTCCGCCCGCATCAGCGTCTCCATCACGTACTCGGAGGTGACGCCTTCGGGGATGGTGATGAAGTGATGGACGACCCGCCCCTCGGCGATGGCGTTCATGATCGAGGCCAGCGAGCTGCGCGATGCGAAAGCGTATTCGCCGGCCTTCAGCCGGTGCGCGGCGCCGGTCACTTCGGCGCCCAGGATGAACAGAGTGTCCGAGCCGATCACGCGGGCGCGGTGCAGGTCGGCGGCGATCTCCGGCAGGCCGGCGCCTTGTCGGAGGATCACCGTGGTCGAGGTCGTGCCGTGCCTGGCCGGCGGGCCCGGGCCGAAGAACAGCGCCAGCGCCACCGCGCCGGCGACCGCCAGCGCAATGGCGACCGTCGCCAGTGCGGCGACGAGGGTCGCGAGCCGGCGACGCGTGCGGGCGTCAGCCAACCGGCGCGACGTCGACCTGCGGCTCACGGCGCCTTCTTGAAGACGACCGAGGCGTTGGTGCCGCCGAACCCGAAGCTGTTGGAAAGCGCCATGTCGATCTTCATCGGCTTGGCCTTGTTGGGCGCCAGGTCGAGCGCCGTCTCGACCGACGGATTGTCGAGGTTGATGGTCGGCGGCGCGATCTGGTCGCGCAGCGCCAGCACGCTGAACGCGGCCTCCACGGCGCCGGCCGCCCCGAGCAGATGGCCGATCGACGACTTGGTGGACGACATGGTGACTTTGCCGGCCGCTTGGCCCAAGAGCCGCTCGACAGCGCCCAACTCGATCTCGTCGCCCAGCGGCGTCGAGGTGCCGTGCGCGTTGATGTAGTCGATGTCGGCCGGCTCGATGCCGGCGTGGCCGATGGCCATCTCCATCGCGCGGTAGCCGCCGTCGCCGTCCTCGGCGGGCGCGGTGATGTGGTAGGCGTCGCCGGCCAGGCCATAGCCGACCACTTCGGCGTAGATCTTCGCGCCGCGCTTCTTCGCGTGCTCCAGTTCCTCGAGGACGAGCACGCCGGCGCCCTCGCCCATCACGAAGCCGTCGCGGTCCTTGTCGTAGGGGCGCGAGGCCTTCTGCGGCGTGTCGTTGAAGTTGGTCGACATGGCGCGGCAGGCGATGAAGCCGGCAATGCCGATCGGGCAGACCGAGGCCTCGGCGCCGCCGGCGATCATCACGTCGGCGTCGCCGTACTGGATCAGCCGCGAGGCGTCGCCGACGGCGTGCGCGCCGGTGGCGCAGGCGGTCACCACCGCATGGTTAGGGCCCTTGAACCCGTAACGGATGGAGACCTGGCCCGACGCCAGGTTGATCAGCGCCGAGGGGATGAAGAACGGGCTGACGCGCCGCGGGCCCTTCTCGTGCAACTCGATCGCCGTCTCCGCGATGGTGGCGAGCCCGCCGATGCCGGAGCCGAGGATCACGCCGGTGCGGCGCTTTTCTGCCTCGTCCTCGGGGGTCCAGCCCGCATCGCGCACGGCCTCGTCGGCGGCGGCCATCGCGTAGAGGATGAAGTCGTCGATGCGCCGCTGCTCGCGCGGGCTCATCACCTGGTCGGGATCGAACGAGCCTTCGACATCGGGACCACCGCCGCCGCGGCCGGTGACCCTCGGCACCTCGCACGCCACCTGGCAGGCGTAGTCGGTCGGGTCGAATGCGGTGATCCTGCCGGCTCCGGATTTGCCGGCCAGCAGCGCCGCCCAGGTCTTCTCCGCGCCCCACGCGAGAGGCGTGACCATGCCAATTCCGGTGACCACGACACGGCGCATGTTCAGGTCAATCTCCTCGAATCTGAGAGCAAACTACCAGAGGCGTCGCGCAAGGTCCGCGTCGCCCCGCCAAAGTGATGGACGGTTTGCCCCAGAATGCAAAGCCGCCGCGGGCGCCTCTCGGAAGAAACGCCGCGCGGCGGCCTTGAGGATCGGTCGCCAGAACCGTCCGGCGGACGTCAGGCGCCCAGCCGTTCCTGGATGAACTTCACCGCATCGCCGACCGTCTGGATGTGCTCCGCCGCGTCGTCGGGGATTTCGATGTCGAACTCTTCCTCGAAGGCCATCACGAGTTCGACGTTGTCCAGGCTGTCGGCGCCGAGGTCGTCAATGAAGCTCGCCTTTTCGTTGACCTTTTCCGGGTCAGCGTCGAGGTGCTCGATGACGATCTTACGCACGCGCTCGAGAATGTCGGACATTCAGCTCCATTTCCCTCGTTGATGTTGGACGCGCGGCCCTACCAGTTCCATCAAGCGGCCGCCCGGACCTCTACACCCATATGGCGCCACCCATGGGCGCGCCAATACTGGCTTAGCAAAATCGGTCTCCCCGCTATCATGTTCCATTCGGGGAGGCCAGCGGGGGAAGAAGCTCCCCGCCGGAGACCCGGCGACGCACGGCCTGACGTTGCAAGCCGCCCGGCCTCGCCTCAGATCATCGCCATGCCGCCGTTCACGTGCAGCGTCTGGCCGGTCACGTACGCCGCCTCGTCGCTGGCCAGGTAGACGCAGGCCGCGGCGACATCCGCGCCGACGCCCAGCCGGCCCAGCGGCACGCCCGCCAGGATCGCGGTCTTTTGCTGCTCGGTCAGCGCGTCGGTCATCGGGCTTTCGATGAAGCCGGGCGCGACGCAGTTGGCGGTAATCCCGCGGCTGGCGATCTCCTGGGCGAGCGCCTTGGTGAAGCCGATCATGCCGGCCTTGGAGGCCGCATAGTTGGTCTGGCCGGCGTTGCCCGTCACGCCCACCACCGAGGTGATGCCGATGATGCGGCCGCGGCGGCGGCGCATCATGCCGCGCAGCGCCGCGCGGGCGAGCCGGAAGTAGCTTTCGAGGTTGACGATCTGCACCTGACGCCAGTCCTCGTCCTTCATGCGCAGGATGAGGCCGTCGCGGGTGACGCCGGCGTTGGAGACCAGGATGTCGAGCTCCATGCCTGCCGCCGCCTCGGCCGCCGCCACCAGCCCGTCCACCGGCTCGGGTTCCGAAAGGTTGCACGGCGCGATCGACGCCCGCTCCCCCAATTCGCGGCGCAGCTCGGCCAGCGCCTCCTCGCGGGTGCCGCTGAGCACCACGTGCGCGCCCTGTGCGTTCAGCGCGCGGGCGATCGCGCCGCCGATGCCGCCGCTGGCGCCGGTGACCAGCGCCATCTTGCCGGATAGGTCGAACATCGCGCGCGGCTCCTAAAGCGACTTGGCGAAGGCTTCGAGGTCGGCCGGCGCGTTCAGCGCCACGCCGTCCGCATCGGGCGCGATGCGCTTGACCATGCCGGTGAGCACCTTACCGGCGCCCAGTTCGGCAAAGCGGGTGACGCCACCCTCGCCCGCCATCCACTCGACGCTCTCGCGCCAGCGCACGCGGCCGGTCACCTGCTCGACCAGCTGGCGGCGGATCGCCTCCGGATCGTTGGTCGGCCTGGCGGTGACGTTGGCGACCAGGAACGCGCGCGGGGCGGAGATGGTGATGGCGGCCAGCGCCTCGGCCATCTCGTCGGCGGCCGGCTGCATCAGGGGGCAATGGAACGGCGCCGAGACGTTGACCGGGATCGCCCGGGCGCCGAGCTCCTTGGCCTTGGCGATCGCCGCCTCGACCGCCGCCGCGGTCCCCGAGATCACCACGTTGCCGGAGTTGTTGTCGTTGGCCACCGCGCAGACGCCCACCTCGGCGCCCGCCGCCGCGGCCGCCTCGGCCAGCGCGACGTCGGTCTTCGGCCCGATCAGCGCGGCCATCGCGCCCTCGCCCACCGGCACGGCGCGCTGCATGGCCTGGCCGCGGCGGCGCAAGAGCCGCGCGGTGTCCGCCAGCGTCAGCGCCCCGGCGGCCGCCAGCGCAGAGTATTCGCCGAGCGAGTGGCCGGCGACGAAGGCGGCCTTCTCGACCGGGACGCCGAACTCCTTCTCCAGCGTGCGCGCCACCGCGAGGCTCACCGCCATCAGCGCCGGCTGGGTGTTCT
>DATNEH010000245.1:0-20785 GCA_035553015.1 Caulobacteraceae bacterium
GTGCTCGCCACGCGGTTCGCGGCCGACGAGGCGGTCAGCGCCGTGCTGGCTGCCGGCGGCACGGTGGCGGCGGACCTTTGGGAGCAGCGCACCGGCGAGACCCAGAGCGTCGAGGTGGCGACCCGCGAGGCGGCCGCCTCGCTGACCAGCTACACGTTCGTCCGCATCGAGAACCCGGACGAGGTCGTCGGGCGCGATCCGTCGGTGGTGCGCAGCGCCGTCGCCGGCTTCCACGCGACCAAGGACGACCGCCACGTGATGCTGCACCCGAGCTTCCCCCCCGGCACCGATCGCATCCTGCGCGCGCTCGGCTGCCCGCCCGAGCGCGACGCCGTGGCGGCCGCCTGCCTCTCGAAGACCGCGCAGGAGATCGAGGACGCCGTGGCCGCCGAGCGCGGCTGCGCCGGCGTCGTGCGCACGCCTGAGGAGTGGGACGCCTCCGAGCAAGGCCGCCTGCTCGCCAGCCGCCCGCCCGTCGAGGTGATCAAGATCGGCGACAGCCCGCCCGAGCCGCTGCCGGCCGTGGGCGATATGCCGCTCTCCGGCGTGCGGGTGCTCGACATGACCCGCGTGCTGGCCGGCCCCACCTGCGCGCGCACGCTCGCCCAGTACGGCGCCGACGTGCTCTACCTTGCGTCGCCAAACCTGCCGGCCTCGACCGGCTTCCTGCCGGACACCAACCACGGCAAGCTCTCGGCCTGGCTCGACCTCGCCGAGCCCGGCGGCCCGGACAAGCTGCGCGAGCTGCTGAAGAGCGCCGACGTCTTCTCGCAGGGCTACCGCACCGGCGCGATGGAGCGTGCAGGCTTCTCGGCGACGCAGCTGGCGCAGTTGCGGCCCGGCATCGTCTACACCTCGATCAACTGCTATGGCCACGAGGGGCCGTGGCGGGGCCGCGCCGGCTGGGAGCAGCTGGCGCAGACCGTCACCGGCATGGCGCACGTGCACGGCGGCGCCGAAGGACCGCAACTGCAGCCGGGCGCGGTCACCGACTACACGACCGGCTTCCTCGCCGCGTTCGGCAGCCTGATCGCCCTGCAGCGCCGCGCGCTCTATGGCGGCAGCTACCTGGTGCGCGTCTCGCTCTGCCAGACCGGCATGTGGGTGCGCAGCCTGGGCATAGCCGGGGAGGACCGCGTGGACCGCGCCCAGAAGCTGGAGGGCGACGAGATCCGCAGCTTCATCATCGAGAGCAACGGCGGCTATGGGCCGATGTCGCACCTGCGCCCGGCCGTGCGCCTCAGCCGCACGCCGGCGCGCTGGAAGCGGCCGGTGGTCAAGCTCGGGACCCACCCGGCCGCCTGGCCGGCCAGGGCGCCGGCGCTGGCCGACGCGTGACGGGAACCTTACAAAAAGCTTCACCGTTAAGCCCTTGCTCAGCGATTGAGTGGTAACGCCGCCGCCAGTTTAGGGGAGGGGTGGCGAGTTGCGTCTTCGCGCGGCCTTGGCTCTGGTGCTCGGCCTCGTCCTGGGCGCCGCTCTCGCGCCCCCGACTCTGGCCCAGCCCACCGACACCAGCGCCCGCCGCCTCGTCGCCGCGATCGAGCGCAGAGCCTCCGCCACCAGCTTCGCCGAGCTTGACCGTTTCGGGCAGGCGGCCAACCAGCAGCAGGGGCCTGAGGCGCTGCGACGCCTGCACCACGTGGCGTTCGTGATGCTTAACCAGTCGGAGTTCGACAACTTCGAGCGCTGGAACAACGCGCTGGCGGCCAAGGCCGCCCAGCAGGGCGACCGCCGCTGGGCGGAGATCGCGCGCATCGACGAGCTGAAGAGCCGCTACGACCGCGGCGACACCAGGGTCGAGGCGGAAATCGGTCGCGTCGCCGACAGCGAGCCCGACTGGTACGCCCGTGTCCATGCGCTCTCGATCCAGGCGCTGATCCTCAACACCGAGCGCGAGAGCGGCGCGGCGCTGCGGCTGATGTTCCAGGCCGAGAAGCTGATCCCGCGCGGCGATCCCGACACCGGCATGGCCGAAGCCGACGTCTGGGGCACGATCGGCATCGCGCTCATCCAGCTGAACGACCTGGAGGGCGCCGCCGACGCGTTCGACAAGGCCGACTTCGTCTGGGCCGACAAGGCCTACCCGCGCCCCGACTTCGACGACGTCTACAACATGGCGGTGCTGGCCGCGCAGCTGGGCGAGGCGGGCCTCGCCCGCGATCTCGCCGCGGCGCACCACCGGCTGGCCGCGCGCTCCGATCTGCCGCACCTCGATGTCTGGGACAAATACCTCTGCGCCTCGATTGAGGAGAGTTTCGGCCAGCCGAAAAGCGTCACCGACTGCCTGAACGGCATCGACGCCAAGCTGACCGGCGCCGAGTTCCTCGCCCCGCGGCTCCTGGCCATGCGTGGCGTCGCCGAGGCGCGGCAGGGCCGGATCGACGCGGCCAAGACCGACCTGGCGCAGCTGCAGGGCCTGAAGGCCTCCAGCAAGTTCGCGGTCACCGCCTTCGCCCGCGAGCCGGAGCTGCAGGCCGAGGTGATGGCCGCCGAGGGGCAGACTGGGCCGGCCTTCGCGCTGCTGCGCGACTATTCGCACCAGAGCGCCCGCCAGCAGGCGGCGCGGTCCAGCGCGGGCGTCAGCCAGGTCACCGCCGAGCTGGCGCGCCAGCTGGAGTCGGCGCAGCAGGCTGCGACGCTCGAGGCCAAGGTGGTGCGCTCGCAGCGCTGGGCCGGCGGGCTGGCGGTGCTGCTGGTGGCCGTGGCGATCGCCGCGCTGATCTGGCAGCGGCGCTCGGCGCGCGGCCTGAAGGCCGCACGCCAGCATGCCGAGGCCGCCAGCCGCTCCAAGAGCGAGTTCCTGGCCAACATGAGCCACGAGATCCGCACGCCGCTGAACGGTGTCGTGGCCGTGGCCGACATGCTGGCGGTCTCGGGGCTGCCCGAACGCGAGCAGAAGATGGCGGAGATCATCCGCAGCTCGGGCCAGTCGCTGGAGCGGTTGCTGAGCGACGTGCTCGACCTCGCCCGCGTCGAGGCCGGTCAGCTGACCATCGAGACCGCGCCGTTCAACGCCGCCGACCTGGTGCGCGCGGTCGCCGAGCTCTGTCGCCTCAGGGCCGACGAGAAGGGTCTGGCGCTGACCACCGAGATCGATCCGGCGCTGGAGCGCTGGTTCGCCGGTGATGCGGTGCGGGTGCGCCAGATCCTCACCAACTTCGCCAGCAACGCGGTGAAGTTCACCGAGAAGGGCGGCGTGACGATCCGCGGCGAGGCGCCGGCGCCGGGCCACCTGCGCTTCTCGGTGGTCGACACTGGCGTCGGCTTCACGCCGGAGGTGAAGGCGCGGCTCTTCGCCCGCTTCCAGCAGGCCGACGGCTCGATCACCCGCCGCTTCGGCGGCAGCGGTCTGGGCCTCGCCATCTCGCGCCAGCTCGCCTCGTTGATGAACGGCACAGTCGACTGCGAGAGCGCGCCGGGGGACGGCTCGCGCTTCTGGTTCGAGGCGCCGTTCGCCGACGCCGACGCGCCTCAGCTCGAGGCGCCGGTCAGCGCCGACGATGAGGAAACGGTCGCCCAGGACCGGCCGGTCCGCGTGCTGGTCGCCGACGACCACGCCACCAACCAGCTGGTCGTGCGCATGATGCTCGAGCAGTTCGGCATCGAGGCGGTGGTGGTCGACGACGGCGCGCAGGCGTTCGATGCGGTCAAGCGCGAGCGCTTCGATGCGGTGTTGATGGACATGCAGATGCCGGTGATGGACGGGCTGGAGGCCACCCGCCGCATCCGCCGGCTGGAGGCGGTGACCGGCGTGCGCACGCCGATCCTGATGCTGAGCGCCAACGCGCTGACCGAGCACCGCGAGGCCGGCCGCGCGGCCGGCGCCGACGGCCATGTGGCCAAGCCGGTGACCGTCGCGGGCCTGATGGCAGCGCTGAATGCGCTGCTCGATCCGGCGGCGGACGAGGACGAGATGGCGACGGCCGCGGCGGTCTGAGCGGCCCACCGGGCGGCCTTCCAGCCGGTCTGCCAACTACACCTTCGCACATATGGACATCGCCGGTGGGCCGTGGTCGGCTTGGTCCATGTCCGACTACGCCCCGCCCATCCTGCAAAGCCGGCGGGAGCAGATGTACTTCCTGCTCACCGACAGCGAGATCGACCGCCTGCGCCGCTTCGGCGAAACGCGCCGTCTCGCCCAGGGCGAATACTTGATCCACGCCGGCGACACCGGCTTCGGGATGGCGGTGATCCTCGCCGGCCAGGTGCTGGTCTCCAGGCGCGCGGGGCTCGGGCACGACGAGTCGGTCTCGCACTTCGGCAAGGGCAACTTCGTCGCCGAGGTCGGCCAGCTTTCGGGGCGGGCGTCGTTCGTCGACGTAAGGGCCGAGTCCGACACGGAGGCGCTTGTGGTCTCGCCGGCCAGCCTGCGGCGCCTGATGATCGCCGAGGCCGAGCTCGGCGAGCGGATCATGCGGGCGCTGATCCTGCGGCGGGTCGGCCTGATCGAGACCGGCGCCGGCGGACCGGTGCTGATCGGGCCGCAGGGGCATCCCGACGTGGTCAGGCTGCAGAACTTCCTCGGCCGCAACGCGATCCCCTACCGCGTGCTCGACCCGGAAGATGCGCCCGACGCCGCTGCCCTGCTGACCAGCGTGCGGCCCGCGGCGGACGAGCTTCCGCTGGTGATCGCCCCGGACGGGACGGTGCTGCGCAATCCGAGCGAGCATGAGCTGGGCGAGCGCGTCGGGCTGCGGCCGCGCCTCGATGCGGGCCGCCTCTACGACGTCGCTGTGGTCGGCGCGGGGCCGGCCGGCCTGGCGACCGCCGTCTACGCCGCCTCCGAGGGGCTGTCGGTGGTCGTGCTGGAGGCCGACACCTTCGGCGGCCAGGCCGGCGCCTCGTCGCGGATCGAGAACTACCTCGGGTTCCCGACCGGCATCTCCGGCCAGGCGCTGGCCGGGCGCGCCTTCAACCAGGCGCTCAAGTTCGGGGCCGACATCGTGATCCCCGGCGCGGTGCGGCGGTTCGACTGCCGCTGGCCGGACGGCCACCGGCTCGAGCTCGACGACGGGACCACGCTGCGGGCCAGGACCGTGGTTATCGCCAGCGGCGCCCGATACCGGCGGCCGGTCTTCCCGGGGCTTGCTGCGGCCGAGCGCGACGGCGTGCACTACTGGGCCTCGCCCGTGGAAGGCCGGCTCTGCGCGGGGCAGGAGGTGACGCTGGTCGGTGGCGGCAACTCGGCCGGGCAGGCAGCGGTGTTCCTCGCCGGCCGGGCGGCCAAGGTCTGGATGCTTGTGCGCGGCCCGAGCCTCGCCGCCTCGATGTCGCGTTACCTGATCGAACGGATCGAAGCCCAGCCGAACATCGAGCTCCTGACCCGCACCGAGGTGGAGTGCGTCGAGGTCGACGGCACGGGCTCGCTGGCCCGGATCGTCTGGCGCGACCTGGCGAGCGGGGTGGCGCCGGACCGAGCCATGCGGCATCTCTTTCTCTTCATCGGCGCGGCGCCCTGCACCGACTGGCTGAGCGACTGCCCGGTGGGGATCGACGCCAAGGGCTTCGTGCTGACCGGCCGCGCGGCGCGGCCGACGGAGATCGACCCGCTCGGGCTGATGACCAGCCTGGATGGCGTGTTCGCGATCGGCGACGTGCGCTCGGGTTCGACCAAGCGCGTGGCCGCGGCGGTGGGCGAGGGGGCCGCAGTCGTCGCCGAGATCCACGCCTATCTCGCCCAGCGCTTCCCGGAGCTGGAGCGTCAGCCGGAGACCGTCGCATGAGCTGCTCGCACCTTGGCCTGTTCCAGGCGGTCGAGCCGTCAGCCGACGGCTGCGAGGAGTGCCTGAAGCTCGGGCAGCAGTGGGTGCACCTGCGGATCTGCCGGGTCTGCGGCCACGTCGGCTGCTGCGACCAGTCGATCGGCCAGCACGCGACCAAGCACTTCCACGCGACCAAGCACCCGGTCATGGAGGACTACTACCCCGGGGAAGGCTGGGGCTGGTGCTACGTCGACGAGACGATGATCGACCTCGGCGACGACGTCACCGCCCATCCGCCGGGCTGGAAGTGGTGAGCGCGGGCCGCCACGCCGGGTGAGGACGCCGGCCGATGCCCCTGGCCACGCTCGTTTTCTACGGCTCCTACCGCAGCGACCGGATCGGCATCCGGCTGGCGCGCTACGTTCTGGAGGGGCTCGCCGCGCGGGGCCACGCCGCCGAACTGATCGATGCGCGCGAGGTCGCGCTGCCGATGCTCGACCGCATGTACAAGGAATATCCGAAGGGCGAGGCCCCGCCGGCGATGGAGGCGCTCGCGGCCAAGATCCGCGCCGCCGACGCCTTCGTGTTCGTGGCTGGAGAGTACAATTGGGGCGTCCAGCCCGGCCTGAAGAACCTCACCGACCACTTCCTGGAAGAGTGGTTCTGGCGGCCCGCGGCGATCGCCAGCTACTCGGCGCAGCGGACGGGCGCCGCCCGCTCGAACCTCGCCTGGCACGGCACGCTCTCGGAGCTGGGCATGGTCGTGATCTCCAGCACGTTCAACATCGGGCCGCTGGCGGAGGCGCTCGACGAGGACGGGCGGCCGATCGGACGCAGCGGCGCGTATCTCGCGAGCCGCTTCCCGCGCTTCGCCGCCGACCTCGAATGGTGGGCCAACGCCGCCAAGGCCCAGCGAGCGGCCCATGCGCCGCCTTACTGAGGCCTGCCGGCTGGATCGCGATGGGTTCAGCTTGAACGCTGAATCGCGATCTATGCTTTTGATTCTAGAGCAGGACTCAGCTTTCAGGCGAATCCGCCTGAAACGATCCTGCTCCTAGGGCTGCGGCTCCAGCGAGCCGACGATCGAGGCGCGCTGCGAGAGCTCGATGCGGTTGCCGTCGGGGTCCTTGACCATCGAGATGCGCGCGGTCGTTCCGAGCGTCACCGGGGCGATCGCCTCGCCGCCGCCGTGCGCCAGCACGAAGGCATGGTCGCGGTCGACCTTGAAAACCTGGAAGGTGATGTAGCCCCAGCCGCCGGCGCCGGGCGGCGTGTCGGGCGAGGGCGCATCGGCGCTCTGCTCGACGATCAACAGGCTCTCGCCGCCGCGAAACGCAGCGCCGCCGTCCCACGGCTCTTCGGCGAGGCCGAGCGCCTCGGTGTAGAAGCGCCGGTGCGCGGCGACTTCGCGTACCGCCAGGCGCACGCCGATCTGGCCGATGCCGCGCCAGCCCGGCGGGACCAGCGTCACCCGGTTGCCGTCCGGATCGACCATCGGCTTCGGTTCGGCGAGGCCCGGCCGGGCGACGTAGAGCTCGCGGTAGCCGGTGCGCGGACCCTCGGCGAGCGCGCCTTCGGTGTGGTTGATCTTGATCACCGAGCCCAGCGCATCGTGGCGGTGCTGGTTGTGGCCGCGGCGGATCGGCAGCAGATGGTCGAACGGCAGCCCGACCTCGTCCTGCCAGAAGCGCAGCATCGGCTCCAGGTTGGTGGTGGTCAGGCCGAAGTCGATGCGCGGCTTGGCGAGATCCATGCCCAGGTACCTTTCTCCTTGGCCCTTCAGATTTCGTCGGCTTGCGAAGCGTCGCCCTGCATGACACTCAAACGAGCGTATGAAAAGCCGGGAGGCGCGACCATGAAGGCAGCGGTCTACTACGAGAACGGTGATCCGAGCGTCCTGAAATACGAGGACGTCCCCGATCCCGAGTGCCATCCTCGGGGCGTGGTGATCCGCGTCGAGGCGGTAAGTATCGAGGGCGGCGACACCCTGAACCGCGCCCGCGGCGCGCTGATCACGCACCCGCACGTCGTCGGCTATCAGGCCGCCGGCGAGATCGTCGAGGTCGGCTCGGAGGTGACCGGCCTGAAGGTCGGCCAGAAGGTCGCCACCAGCAATGCGTTTGGATCGCACGCCGAGCTGCGCGCGGTGCCCGCGAGGGCCGCCTGGCCGATCCCGGACGGCTTCGACGTGAAGCTCGCGTCGGTGATCCCAGTGGCGTTCGGCACCGCCGACGACTGTCTCTTCGAGTTCGGCCACCTGAAAGCCGGCGAGACGGTGCTGGTGCAGGCCGGGGCGAGCGGGGTGGGGGTCGCGGCGATCCAGCTGGCCAAGCGGGCCGGCGCGCGGGTCTTCGCCACGGCATCGAGCGACGACCGGCTCGAACAGCTGCGGCCGCTCGGGATGGACGAGGGGATCAACTACAGGACCCACGACGTCGTGACCGAAGTCATGCGGCTCACCGACAAGAAGGGCGTCAACCTGGTGGTCGACCCGGTCGGCGGCAGCACGCTGCAGGGCTCGATCCTGGCGCTCGGCTATCGCGGCCGCGTCTCGATGGTGGGTGCGGCGGGGCGTGAGCCGATGACCGTCGACGTCTCCAGCCTGATGGGAGGAAACCGCACCCTGCAGGGCGTCTTCCTGGGCGCCGAGATCGGTACCGAGCGTGGCTACAACAACATCCAGCGGCTGATCAACGAGGCGGCCAGAGGCGAGTTCAAGGTGATCATCGACCGCACCTTCCCACTTTCGGAGGCCGCCGCCGCCCACGCCTATATCGAAAGCCGGCAGGCGGTGGGCCGGGTGCTGCTGATTCCTTAGCGGGGCTTGGTCCTAGAGGGAGATCGGCTGGACGTCCTGCGACGCCGCCGAGATGGCGTCGCCGGCGTTCTCGATCTCCATGATCTTCAGGAGCCGGTTGCGGGCGCGGTTGACCCGGCTCTTGATGGTGCCGAGCGCGCAGCCGCAGATGCTTGCGGCCTCTTCGTAGGAGAGCCCGGCGGCGCCCACCAGGATCAGCGCCTCGCGGTGCTCTGCCGGCAACTGGTCGAGCGCCGCCTGCAGCGCGCGGATCGCCAGACCCCATTCCTGGGTCGGCGCCGAGGTCAGCGAGCGGGCGTGCTGGTCATCCTCGTCGCGCACCTCGCGGCGGCGCCGGACGACGGCGGTATAGTAGGTGTTTCGGAGGATCGTGAAGAGCCAGGCCCGAAGGTTGGTGCCGGTCTCGAACTTGTCGCGGTGGCTCCAGGCCTTGATCAGGGTGTCCTGGACGAGGTCGTCGGCGTCGGAGCCGCTGCGGCTGATAGACCAGGCGAAGGCCCTGAGGGCCGGGATCATCGCGACAACCTGATCGCGCCAGTCGGCGTCGATTTCCATAGGCACTCTCCCCGCGCACTCAGGGCGTCGCGACCGTGGCGCCAGCTGCGCCGTCCCCGCTCAATCCCGGTGAGAACGCGGCTTGACCGGAACCGTTCCTGACAAATTCGGGCAGCGCGGTGGAACATTGCAGCCGGCCCTGGGTTCACCCCGCTTGCCAACCCAGACCAAAGTCTGGGGTGCGCGTTGTCGGTCGATCCCTACATAAGGCTCGGAAGGGAGAGGTTCTCCATGGCGTCGACCGAACAGCGGACCGCGCCGAGCGCGCGCGCCGAAGGCGATCAGCGTGAGCTCGCGGAGCGGTTCAGGGCCGTGCGCGCCGCCTCGCTGGCGAGGGCCGCGCCGCTCTCGGCCGAGGACCAGCAGGCCCAGTCGATGCCCGACGCCAGCCCCACCAAGTGGCACCTGGCGCATGTCACCTGGTTCTTCGAGACCTTCCTGCTCGTACCGCACCTGCCGGGCTACCGCGCGTTCGACGCCGCGTTCGGGTACCTGTTCAACTCCTATTACGAGGCAGTGGGGCCGAGGCATCCGCGTCCGGCGCGCGGACTGATCACGCGGCCGGGCCTGTCCCGCGTCATCGCCTATCGCGCCCATGTCGATGCGGCGATGGAGCGGCTGCTGGCCGGCGATCCCTCGCCGGAGGTGGTCGATCTCACCGTGCTCGGCCTCGCGCACGAGGAGCAGCATCAGGAGCTGATCCTGATGGACGTGCTGCACCTCTTCGCGCAGTCGCCGATCCGGCCCGTCTACGGGCCCGGGCACGAGCCGTCCAGCGCCCGCGCCCCGCTGCAGTGGGTCGAGCTGCATGGCGGCTGTGCGGCGATCGGCGCGGCCGGCGAGGGTTTTGCGTTCGACAACGAGGGCCCGCGGCACGACGTGCTGCTGCGGCCGTACCGGCTGGCCAGCCGCCTCGTCACCAACCGCGAGTGGCTGGCCTTCATCGAGGACGGCGGCTACGCGCGCCCCGAGCTCTGGCTCTCCGACGGCTGGGCGCGGGTTCGCGAGGAGGGCTGGGAGGCGCCGCTCTACTGGACGCGCTGCGACGGCGGCTGGCGCGAGATGGGCCTGACCGGACAGCAGTTGCTCGACCTCGACGCGCCGGCGCTGCACGTCAGCTACTACGAGGCGGACGCCTACGCGACCTGGGCCGGCAAGCGCCTGCCCATCGAGGCGGAATGGGAGCACGCGGCGGCGACGCGGCCCGAGGCGTTCGAGCAGCTGGACGACGCCGCCTGGCAATGGACCGCCAGCGCCTACCTCGGCTACCCCGGCTTCAGGCCTGCCCGCGGCGCGGTCGGCGAGTACAACGGCAAGTTCATGATGGGCCAGATGACGCTGCGCGGCGGCGCCTCGATCACGCCCGCCGGCCACGCGCGGACCAGCTATCGCAACTTCTTCTACCCGCATCAGCGCTGGATGTTCTCCGGCGTGCGGCTGGCCGACGACGCCGTCGTCGAGACGACCGCGGACGATGACGGCGAGGGCGCTGACGCCTTCCGGCGCGACGTCGTCGAAGGCCTGGCGCGGCGGCCGAAGTCGATGCCGCCGAAGTGGTTCTACGATGCGCGCGGCTCCGAACTGTTCGAAGAAATCACCGAGCTGCCGGAGTACTATCCGACCCGCGCCGAGACGGCCCTGCTCACGCGCATCGCGCCCGAGCTCGCCGCCCGCATCCCGGACGGCGCGATCCTGATCGAGTACGGCAGCGGCGCCAGCGCCAAGACGCGGCTGCTGCTCGACGCGGCGCCGCAGCTCGCCGCCTACGCGCCGATCGACATCAGCGTCTCGGCGCTGGAGGCGGCGGCCGCATCCGTCCGTCGGGACTATCCGCGGCTGATCGTCGAGCCGCTGGCGCGCGACTTCACCCGCAGCGGCGTGGCGCCAGCGGCCGCCAAGGGACGGCGGCGGGTCGGTTTCTTCCCGGGCTCGACGATCGGCAACTTCGATCCGGCCGAGGCGGTGCGGCTGTTGGCCGAGGCGCGCCGGCTAATGGGCGACGACGGCCTCTTCATCCTGGGCGCCGACCTCGTGAAGGAGACGTCCGTGATGACCGCCGCCTACGACGATGCGGCCGGCGTCACCGCGGCCTTCAACAAGAACCTGCTGACGCGGATCGACCGCGAGCTGGGCGGCGACTTCGATGTGGCCGCGTTCGATCACAGAGCCGTGTGGAACGCGGTCGACAGCCGTATCGAGATGCACCTGGTCGCCCGCACGCCGCAGATCGTGCACGTGGCCGGCCGTGCCTTCGACTTCGCCGCCGGCGAAAGCCTGCACACCGAGAACTCCTACAAGTTCACGGTCGAGGACGTCACCGGCATGGCCAAGCGCGCCGGCTGGCGGCTGCTCGAGCGCTGGATCGGCCCGCCGCCCGCGTTCGCGGTGTTCCTGTTCGGCTAGAGCGTGTTAGGCAAAAAGTGTGTGCGGTTGCGCCGCCCGAACACGCTCTACATGTTTGATTTAGAGCCTTTTTCAACTGGTCAGATGATTCCATCTGACCCTAAAAGGCTCTAGGCGCGCGACAGCGCTGGCGGACTCTCGCCCGCCTGAGGCTCAGCCGCGTCCAGGTGCAGAATGTTGAGGCGAGTCATTGCGGCGCGCGCTCAGACGCGTCGAAGCGCCTCCAGGCCAAGCCGGCCTGCTACCGGCCCGACGCCAGCGACGAGGCGCGCCGCCGCGCTGCGGCGACGCGCTCGCGCCTCATCTCAGCCTTGGCTGCGGGTCGGCCGGCGGCCGCCGCCGCGCGAGGCCGCGCCGCCCTTGCGGCCGGCATTGGCGGCCAGGTCACGATCCTGTGCGAAGCTGCGCTTTTCGCTCGGCACGCTGGCGCCGCCCCGGCGGGCGATCTCACGCCGCCGTTCCGGATCCATCGCCGCAAAGCCGCGACGGCTGGGGCGACGCGAACCTTCATCCTTGTTCATATCCATGACTCTACTCTTCTCCTTCACAATCGCGATCTGTCCCCTCAAAGGTCGCGCGGCCGTCCGTCACCGGGATCGCCGGTGTCCGGCGGCTCGGCGGGAAACTCCTCCGGAGCCCCGCCGGGCTCGTACTCAGGCGACGGGACTTCGGGCGGCACATCTGGGTCCTTCGGATCTGGCACAGCTCTTCTCAAGCTTGCTAACGCCCCACGTGCGCGAAGAGTCGCGGGGCGTCGGGGGTTGCGACGGAAGAACGAGCAGTCCCAGCGTCGCAGTTACACAACCCGGCTGAGCCAGGATAGTTTCAGTCGAGTTTGTTGAAGGCGCGGCTCAGGCGCTGGCCGGAGAGGCCTGCCGCGTCGCGCGCAGGGCGAGCGGGAGCGTCACGCGGGCGCGCAGCCCGCCCTCGGCGCGGTTCAACAGCGTCACCTCGCCGCCGTGGCCGCGGGCGATCGCCCGCACCACGGCCAGCCCCAGGCCGGCGCCGCCGGTCTCACGACTGCGCGAGCCTTCCAGGCGTTGGAACGGCTCGAAAGCGCGCTCGATCTCGCCCTCCGGCACGCCGGGGCCGTCGTCGTCCACTTCGACCACCGCCATGCCGGCCTCGGCGAACACCCGCCCGCGGGCGCTGGAGCCGAACTTCAGCGCGTTGTCGACGAGGTTGGTGACCAGCCGCTTCAGCGCGATCGGATCGCCGTCCACCACGGCCCGCTCGGCGTGCTCGACGGCGGCGTCCGCCCCCGTCTCTGCGGCTTCGTCCATCACCGTCTCGACCAGCGAGGAGACCTCCAGCTTGGTGCGCTCGCCGGTCCGCGTAGCGTCCTGCACGAAGGCGAGCGTGGCCGAGATCATCGCCTCCATCTCGTCGAGATCGGCGGCGAGCTTCGGCTTCAGCTCATCGGGCACGGACTCGATCCGGAACCGCAGCCGCGTCAGTGGCGTGCGCAGATCGTGGGCGATCGCCGCGATCATCGTCGTGCGGTTGGAGACGTAACGCTTCAGCCGCTCCTGCATCAGGTTGAACGCGGCGGCGGCGGCGCTCACCTCGGTCGAGCCGCGCACGGTCAGCGGCGGCGCGTCGGGGTCGCGGCCGAGGCGCTCGGCGGCCCGGGCGAAGGCGGCGATCGGGGCGGCGATCCGGTGCGCGAACCACCAGGCCAGCGGCGTCACCGCCAGCAGCGCCGCCGCCAGCACCAGCAGCACGCGCTGCGCCCACGGATCGAGCAGCTGACGGCGGGGCTCCGCCATCAGCCAGCGGCCGCCCTTCGTGCGCACGGCCGCCTGGAACGTCCCGAAGAGCACGGTCTGGTCGGGCGCCGCGCGCGGCGGCGGCCCCTGCGAGCGGCGCATCGGCCTCGGCGGCGGCCCGCCAAAGAACACGATCCGCGGCTGGTTCTGCACGACGATGACGGCGTCCGCGCCCAGCCCCAGCTCCTGCGCCAATCCCTGCCGGAAATTGATATGGCGGCGGCCGAGCGGCATCGTGACCGGCGGCGGACCGCTGACCGGACGCACCTCCAGGGCGCGGCCCTCGACCGTCGGGTAGGTCTTGCCGGTGCGGATCGCCTGCGCGACCTCCGACACCGTGTAGACATCAGGGGAGGGGGGCGGCAGGTTGATCACCACCAGCCCGGTCGCCAGGAAGACGGCGGCCAGCGTCGCGGCGACGAGGCCGAGCGCCTGCAGGAAGAGCGGCGTGGTGGGCGCGCGGGCTCCCGCGGGCAAGACGCCGCTCATGGGGTGCGCGACACCTTCGGCGTGAAGATGTAGCCCTCGTTCCGCACGGTGCGGATCAGCTCCTGGCCCTGGCCGCTGTCGTCGAGCTTACGCCTGAGGCGACTGATCTGCACGTCGATCGCGCGGTCGAAGGCGTCCGACTGCGGTCCGCGCGCATACTCCAGCAACTGGTCTCGGGAGAGCACGCGCTGCGGGCGCTCGACGAAGGCGCGCAGCAGGGAGAACTCGCCGCTCGAGAGGTTCACGACCGCGCCCTCGGGCGAGCGCAGCTCGTGGCGCACCAGGTCGAGCCGCCAGCCGGCGAACTCGCAGGCCGCATCCAGGCTGTCGTCGCTGCGCGGCTCGCGCCGCCGGCGCAGCACCGCGCGCACCCGCGCCAGCAGCTCGCGCGGATTGCAGGGCTTGGGCACGTAGTCGTCGGCGCCCAGCTCCAGTCCGACGATCCGGTCGGTCTCCTCGCCCATGGCCGACAACATAATGATCGCCGGTCCGTCGGGCCGCGCCAGCTTGCGGCAGATGGCGAGTCCGTCCTCGCCCGGCAGCATCACGTCCAGCACGACGAGATCGACCGCGCCGCGCACCAGCGCCCGGTCCATCTCCTTGCCGTCGGCGGCGGTCTCCACGTGGTAGCCGTGGCGCTGCAGGAATTCAGCGACCACGTCGCGAATGCCGGGGTCGTCGTCGACGACCAGGATCTTTTCAACAGGCTCGGCGCTGACCGTCGCCATCTCGGATGTCGCTTGCATGCCACAAAGGCTCGTAGGCCGCTGTGGCGCACGAATGTCACGATTGCAACAACCACGTAACGCTAAGGCCGCCGCGCCAGCGGCGCAGGGCCGCACCGCCCGTCAGGCGCCGGTCTTCCACTTGGCCAGCAGCGCGGCTTCACGGTCCGGCGCGAGGCCGGCCCTGAGCTTGGCCTGCCGGTCGGCCGGCTGCTGCCTGAACCAGGCCAGGGTGTCGGCGGCGGTCGTCTCCAGCGGCCGGTAGGTGAGGCCGGCGGCGAGCGCGCGGCGGATGTCGCGGCGGTGGAAACCGGCGCTGTCGCCGTGGCCGGGGACCCACACCGGCATGTCGCTCCAGGCCGAGACCTTGTTCTCGTCGAGGAACTTGTCCGGGACCCAAACCAGGTGCGCGTCCGATTTCACCGCCTTGCCGACGCCATCCAGCATCGCGCGCATGGTCATCGGGCGCGCCGGCCCGGTGGCGTTGAACGTGCCGAAGGTGCGCTGCTCGCAGAGCCGGATCGTCCACTCGGTAAGGTCGCGCACGTCGATGATCTGCACCGGGTCGGCGCCGTCGCCGGGCGCCAGCACGTCGCCGCCGCGGGCGAGCCGCACCGGCCAGTAGGTGAAGCGGTCGGTGGGATCGCCGGGACCGACGATCAGGCCCGGCCGGATGATCGTCACCTTGTCGCCGAACTGGCGATGCGCCTCGGCCTCGCTGGCCGCCTTCAAGGCGCCGTAGAGCCCGCCCGGGTCCGCGGCCAGCGCCTGCGGGGTCACCGCCAGCGGATCGCCGCCCTTGTAGACCTCCAGCGCGTCGCTCTCGTCGGCCGGCTTGTCATTGTTCGCGTAGACCGAGATCGTCGAGATGAAAACGTACTGGCCGACCTTGCCCGCGAGCGCCTTGCCGGCGTCGCGCACCCAGAAGGGCAGGGTGGTGGGATTGTCGATGCAGACGTCCCACTCGCGGCCGGCCAGCGCAGAGAGATCGCCGGTGTTGCGGTCGCCAAGCAACTCCTCGACCTTGCCGGCCCACGGATTGCCCTCCCGGCCGCGGTTGAACACCGTCACCTGGTGGCCGCGCGCCAGGGCGTAGTCGACCTCGTGCGGACCGATGAAGCCGGTGCCACCGAGGATCAGGATGCGCAGTTGCTTCATCGGAGGTCCGCCGCTGGCGTGGGGCGCCGCCGCCAGGCCCGCGAGCGCGGCGGCCGAAAGCGCGATGAGGCGTCGGCGGGTCGCTTCCATCTCGGCTTTGTCGGAAGCGCCTGCCGCCCGGTCAAGCCCGTAGGGATCGCCGCTGGCGCCCGGACGTTGTCGCAGAGCCTGGCATGGGCCGGAGGGCAGCAGCGCCGTGAAGGAAACCGTGGCCGAAGACGCAATCGCGATCCTGCCCGCCCACATCGAGGAGACGGTGCAGGCGATCGCCCGCGTGCAGGCCCAGCACGAGAACGAGGCCACCGCGCTGGAGCGGCTGATGGAGCAGCTCACGGCGGCGATCGGCCGGCCTGCCTTCCTCGTCTGGCTGGCGCTGGCGGTCGCAGCCTGGACGCTGGGCAACACCCTCGGCGCCCGGTTCGGCTACGGCCCCATCGATCCCCCGCCGTTCAGCTGGCTGCAGGGCGCGATCACGCTGGCGGCGCTCAGCGTCACCGTGATCGTCCTCACCAGCCAGCGGCGTGCGGACAAGCTGGCCGGCCTTCGCGCCCAGCTGACCCTGGAGCTGGCCGTCCTGGGCGAGCAGAAGACGGCGAAAGTGATCGAGTTGATGGAGCAGAGCCGCCGCGACAACCCATTGCTGGACAACCGGCGCGACGCGGAAGCCGACGAGATGGCGAAGCCGGCCGACCCGGAGACGGTGCTTGAAGCGATCGCCGCAGCGCCGGTCTCCGCCCCAGACGAGGCGGAGACCTAGTCTACTCGCGCATCGCCGCCAGCGCGGCGTCGGAGACGAACGGGTTGGTGAGGCGCTCCTGCCCGAAGGTCGAGAGCTGTTCGTGGCCGGGTACGAAGGTCACGTCGTCGCCGAGCGGCCAGAGCTTGCCGGTGATCGAGGCCACCAGGTCGGGGAACGAGCCGCGCGGGAAGTCGGTGCGCCCGACCGAGCCGGCGAACAGCACGTCGCCAACCTGCGCGAAGCGGCCGCCGCGATGGAAAAAGATCACATGGCCCGGCGTGTGGCCGGGGCAGTGGTAGACCTCCCAGGTGGTCTCGCCGAGCGTGACGGTGTCGCCGTCCTCGAGCCAGCGGTCGGGGGTGAACGAGCGCGCCTCCGGCATGCCGAAGCGTTGGCCGCTCTCGGCGATCCGGTCGATCCAGAAGGCGTCGTCGCGGTGCGGCCCCTCGATCGGGACCCCCGTCGCCTCTTTCATCGCCGCGACAGCGCCGGCGTGGTCCATGTGGCCGTGGGTGACCCAGATCTTCTCCAGCGTCAGGCCCTGGTCCTTCAGGATCGCCAGCAGGCGCGGCGCCTCGCCGCCGGGATCGATCACCGCCGCCTTCTTGGTCTTGGCGCACCAGACGATGGTGCAGTTCTGCTGCAGCGGCGTCACCGGCGCGACGATGGCGCGGATCGGCGGTCCCTGCGTTTCGCTTTCGGCGCTCTCGCTCATGGACGGGAGAATAGGGACTGGGGCGCGGGTTCGCAAAGCCGGCGCACGGTTTGGGCGCCGGCCGCGGCGGGTGCGCGCGGCGCCGGACCTCGCATTGCCGCCGCGCCGCCGCGCAGCTAGCGTGCCCTAAACTCGGGTCAGCAGGTTCCGAGTCTCGGGGGGCAGTGGAGCAATCATGGCCAGCACTGGCGTCGTGGGGCGCATCTTCCAGCGCAAGCCCGTGGAGCTGATCCACGCGGAGACCGAGCATGGCGAGCTGAAGCGTTCGCTCGGCGCCCTCAACCTGGTGCTGCTCGGCATCGGCTGCATCATCGGCACCGGCATCTTCGTGCTCACCGGCCACGCGGCGGCCGAGTGGGCGGGACCCGGGATCATGATCTCGTTCGTGATCACCGGCGTCCTCTGCGGCCTGGTGGCGCTCTGCTACGCGGAGCTGGCCTCAGCCTTGCCGGTCTCCGGCTCGGCCTACTCGTACAGCTACGCGTCCACCGGCGAGGTGGTCGCCTGGATCATGGGCGTGCTGCTGCTGCTGGAATACGGCCTGGCCGCCTCGACCGTGGCGGTCGGCTGGTCCGGCTACCTCTGCAGCCTGCTGGCCGACCTGCACATCAACCTGCCTGCTGCCCTGCAGGCCGCGCCTGGTTATCCGGTGAAGGACGGCCTGGGCCACGTGATCGGCCAGGGCTCGATCAACCTTCCGGCCATCATCGGCATCACGGCGGTCACCCTTCTGCTGATCGTCGGCGTCTCTGAATCCGCGACCGTCAACAACGTCATCGTCGCGATCAAGGTCACCGTGGTGGTGGCCTTCATCGCGCTCGGCGCCTTCTACGTGAAGACCTCGCTGTGGTCGCCGCTGGTCCCTGCGCAGATCCCCGCGCCCCCGCCCGGAACGCCGATGGATATCTGGCACCAGATCGGGCGGGCGCTCTGGGATACGGTCACCGGCGCGAAGACCTCGCGCTACGGCCTCGGCGGCGTGATCCACGGCGCGGCGGTGATCTTCTTCGCCTACATCGGCTTCGAAGCGGTCTCCACCGCCGGCGCGGAGTCGAAGAACCCGGCGCGCGACATGCCGATCGGCATTCTGGGCGCGCTCCTCATCTGCACGATCCTCTACATCGCCACCTGCGCGGTGCTGGTCGGCATCGTGCCCTACGCCATGCTCGACGGCCCTGCGCCGATCGCCACCGCGGTCAACCAGATCGGCATCGGGTGGTTCGCCATCGTGGTGAAGCTGGGAGCGATCGCCGGGCTCTCCAGCGTCATGCTGGTGCTCCTCTACGGCCAGACTCGGATCTTCTACACGATGAGCCACGACGGCCTGCTGCCCTCGCAGCTGGCCGTCGTGCACAAGCGCTTCAAGACGCCGTGGATCAATACGATCATCGTCGGCGTGGTGGCGGCCTTCAGCGCCGGCTTCCTCTCGCTCGACACGCTCTCCGAAGTGACCAACGTCGGCACCCTGGCCGCCTTCACGATCGTCTGCGGCACGGTCATCTACCTGCGCGTGACCCACCCGGCGATGGCGCGCCCGTTCCGCACGCCGCTCTATCCGGTGGTGCCGATCCTCGGGATGCTGATGTGCCTGACGCTGCTGATGAGCCTGATGGGCGTCGAGAAGACCCGCAACTTCTTCATCGTCTACATGGCCATCGGGTTTTTGATCTACTTCGTCTACGGCCTCTGGAACTCCAAGCTAGGACGCGGGATCGCGACGCGCCCCGACGAGCTGGCCGGCATGGAGGCGCCGGCGCCCGAACCGTAGCCGCAGGCCGCGAGACCGAGTTGATGCGAAGAACGCTCGCGGCTGCCGTCGCCATCGCGCTGATCGCCTCCAGCGCGCACGCGGGGGTGTCCAGCTGGTGCCTCTGGACGCAGCTCCACGACCTGCATGCCGTCGAAGTCCGCTGCGCGGGGCCGCTCCCGCCCGAGGTCGAGTCCCGCTACGAAGGGCTCCGCCAGGCGATCGAGGCGGCCATTCTGCGCGACGCCTCGCTGCGCGCCGGAGAGAGCGCCGAGACCGCGAAGGCGGAGATGGCGCAGCACGCGGCCAAGACCCGATCGATCGATCCTGCACGCTGCCAGGACCCGGACTTGAAGAAGGCGGTCATGTACTTCGGGATTCTCACGTCGCCTGAGACCATCGCGAAGCTCGAGGTGGGGCTGGCCGAAAGGCGCGATCCGTACGAAGGCGATTGCCTCTGACGGACCCGGCCCTGGCGGTCTGAGAAGGTGCGAGAAGAGCTTCCCATCCACGACGCGCTGCCGGCGCTGAAGGCGGCGCTGGCCGAGCGCAGCGCCGCGGTGCTGGTCGCGCCGCCGGGGGCGGGCAAGACCACGGTGACGCCGCTGGCGCTGATGGACGAGCCGTGGGCGGCCGGCGGCAAGCTGATCGTGCTCGAGCCGCGCCGGTTGGCTGCGCGCGCCGCAGCCGAGCGCATGGCCGCCACGCTCGGCGAGCCGGTGGGCGAGCGGGTCGGCTATCGGGTGCGGCTGGCCTCCAGGGTCTCTGCGCGCACCCGCGTCGAGGTGGTCACCGAGGGCGTCTTCACCCGGATGATCGAGGGCGATCCGGGTCTCGACGGCGTCGCCGCCGTGCTGTTCGACGAGTTCCACGAGCGCAGCCTCGACGCCGACCTCGGCCTCGCCTTCGCCCGTGACGCGCAAAGCCTGCTGCGGCCCGACCTGCGGCTCGTCGTGATGTCGGCGACGCTCGACCCGGCGCCAGTCGCCGCGCTGCTGGACGATGCGCCCATCATCGAGAGCCAGGGCCGCATGTTCCCGGTCGAGACCCGCTATCTCGGCCGCGACCCGGCGATGCGCATCGAGGACCAGGTGGTCAGGGCGGTGACGCGCGCGCTCGCCGAGGAGACCGGCTCGCTGCTGGCGTTCCTGCCGGGGCAGGGCGAAATCGTCCGCGTCGCCGATCGCCTCGCCGAGCGCGTGAGCGATCCGGCCGTCGAGATCGCCCCGCTCTACGGCGCGCTGCCGCCGGCGGCGCAAGACCGCGCCATTGCGCCATCGGCCGCCGGCCGGCGCAAGGTGGCGCTCGCCACCTCGATCGCGCAGACCAGCCTCACCATCGAGGGCGTGCGGGTCGTGATCGACGCCGGGCTCTCGCGCGTGCCGCGCTACGATCCGGCAAGCGGTCTGACCCGCCTCGACACGGTGCGCGTTTCCGCCGCGGCGGCCGACCAGCGGCGCGGCCGGGCCGGGCGCACCGAGCCCGGCGTCTGCTACCGGCTCTGGGACGAGCGCGAGACCCGCGGCCTCAGCCCCTTCGACCGTCCCGAGATACTGGAGGCCGACCTTTCCCGCGTGGCGCTCGACCTGGCGCTCTGGGGCGCGGGCGACGGCGTGGGGCTCGCCTTCCTCGACCCGCCGCCCGCGGCGGCGATGGCCGAGGCGCGGGCGCTGCTGCAGCGCCTGAGCGCGCTGGACGCCGACGGGGCGCTCACCCCGCACGGGCGCCGGATGGCCGACATCGCGCTGCCGCCGCGGCTGGCGCACATGGTGCTGCGCGCCGCCGCCGCCGGCCAGGCCGAGCGCGCCGCCCGCATTGCCGCCCTGATCGTCGAACGTGGCCTCGGCGGTCGCCATGTCGACCTGGAGCTGCGCCTGGAGGCGTTCGGCCGTGACCGCAGCCCCCGCGTCCGCGACGCCACCCGGCTCGCCCGTCGCTGGGCGACCGAAGCCGGCCGCGCGA
>DATNEH010000246.1:0-5065 GCA_035553015.1 Caulobacteraceae bacterium
CGCGGATCGGCGCCCGGCGCGCCGCGGCCCATGATCGCCCCCAGCACCGAGAGATAGGTCTCCTGGTAGCCGGCGAAGTCGGGCAGCAGCGGGCTGATGCGCGACACCTCCGCGCCGGCGCCTTCGAGGCGGTCGGCCAGCGCGTGCAACGGCCCCACCACCTCGTCGTCGACGGCGGCGAGCGGATGGGTGTCCACGATCAGCACCCGGTAGTCGGCCAGCGCCTCGCCGCGCGGCGGCGGCAGGTTGAGCGCATAGCCGCGCGCCAGGTCGCGCTCGGGACCTGCCAGCACGTTCAGAGCAAGCTGCAGGTCATCGGCGCTGCGCGCCAGCGGCCCGATCACCCCGAACTGGACGCCGGCGCTCGGCCCCTCGAGGCCGGGCGGCGCGTGGCCGCTCTGCGGGACCAGGTCGAAGGTCGGCTTATGGCCGTAGACGCCGCAGAAGTGCGCCGGCACCCGGATCGAGCCGCCGATGTCGGAGCCGAACTCCAGCGGGATCATGCCGGCCGCCAGCGCCGCCGCGCCGCCGCCCGACGAGCCGCCGGGGCTGCGGGAAAGATCGTGGGGATTGTTGGTGCGCCCGTAGACCGGATTGGCGGCCTGCCAGTCGCCGAGGTTGGGCGGGATGTTGGTCTTGCCGAGGATGACCGCGCCCGCCGCCTTCAGCCGCGCGACACCTGTGGAGTCCTTGCTGGCGCGCCAGTCCTTGAACGGCTCGAGGCCCCAGGTGGTCGGCAGCCCCGCGACGTGGTGCGAGTCCTTCACGGTCATCGGCACGCCCAGCAGCGGGCGGCCCTCGCCCCTGGCCAGCGCCGCGTCGGCCGCCTTGGCCGCCTCGCGCGCTCGGTCGAAATCGCGCACGACCACCGCGTTGATCGGGCCGTCCTTGGCCTCGATGGCGGCGATCGCCGCGTCGCAGAGCTCGACTGCGCTGACTTGCCGCGCCGCCACCGCCTTGGCCAGCGAACCCGCCGTGGATGTGGCGTAGTCGAGCGGCTTTTCCTTCAGCATGGCGCGTCTCCTGCGGGTTGGCCTCTGGAGTGGACAGCATCATCCAACTGGCGTCCTGACAAGCGTGCGTCAGGATGCCCCCGATTATGGTCAACGCCCGCCAAGCGTCGCCACAAATCGGCTGCATTGGGGGCGTGTGTGGGAGATGTCGGGGGCGGCGCGAAGGCGACGACCATGAAGACCTATCGCATGTTCGTTCACGAGCGCGGCTCATCGCAGCCGTTCGAGTTGATCGCGCAGATGAAGAGCGATCTGCGCGCAGTTGAATTCGCCCGCCAGCGCATCGTCGCCTTTCCGCGCATCCTGGCGATCGAGATCTGGTCGGGCGAGAGCCGCGTGTGCCGCGTGCAGTCGCGCGCGGCCGAGGCGGCCGCCTCAGTCGGCGTCGAGCTCGGGGTAGTGGCGAAAGATGCCCTGCTCGTTGAACGCAATGCGACGGGGCGAGCTTAGGTAGCGGGCGATGTTCGGGCGCCGCTCGACGCGCTCGGCGAGCGCCAGCACGGCCGCGAGATCGGGGCTCATCGCGGCCATCCGCTTCGGAAAGGCGTACTGCAGCCCGCGCACCACCTGGAACAGCGACAGGTCGGCGTAGCAGAGCTGCTCGCCGGCCAGCCCCGCGCCGGTCTCGCCGCCGCTGTTCAGGATGCGCTCGAAGTAGCCGAGGAACTTCGGCATCCGCTCCTTGCGGAAAACCACGGCGCTCTGCGCCGCCGCGGCCCTTTGGTCCTCGTAGTAGAGGCTGCCCGCGATCGGGTGGTGGACGTTGTGCGCCTCCTCGACCAGGTCGGCGATGGTCAGCTGCAGCTGGTTCACCCAGAGCCGCCCCGCCTCGTCGCGTGGCGCGAGGTTGTGGTGGCGTCCCAGGTAGAGGAGGATGTTGGCGGTCTGGGCGATCACCATGGTCCCCGACACCAGGAACGGCGGCGCGAACGGCGGCGGATCGAGATCGCCCATCGTCTGCACCAGCGCGCGCTCGCCGCCGCCCTGGTCGGCCGGCTGACGGGCAACGTCCACGTATCCGGCGCCGGCTTCCTCCAGGGCGAGACGCACGAACTCGCCGCGCCCCTGGATGCCCGGCCAATAGTGCAGCTCGTAGACCATGCGCATGTCCCTCCTCGCCCGCCGCTCACCATCGCTTCGGGCCACCGCCCTCGAAACATCGCCCTCGAAACATTGCAGGGGCCGCCGATGTTCTGCCTTACGTCCCTTCGGATGTCGTTAGCTTGTCCGCCGGGACGCTTATGGCCGCAGCGCCGTTCGGCGCCCCGCCCTGGCGCCCCGGCCCTGGAGAGCGCATATGGCGCCGATGGGTCCCTGGTCTCGCCGTTCGGTTCCGACATCCATGCTGCGCGGCCTCGCCGGCCACTGCCCGCACTGCGGCAAGGGGCGGATGTTCTACCGCTACCTGAAGGTCGAGCCGGTCTGCCAGACCTGCGGTCACGACCTCGACCGCTACCCCGCCGACGACGGACCGGCCTACTTCACCGTGCTGATCGTCGGTCACCTGGTGATCGTGCCGTTCCTGATCCTCTGCGCGCCGCTGATCTGGAAGGCGCCGCTGGCGATCCTGATCCCCGCCGCGCTGATCGCGGTCGCCGCGATCACGCTGACCGCGCTGCCGATCATCAAGGGCGCGGTGGTGGGCCTGCTCTACGCGCTCGACATCAACCGGGCCGACGCGCACCTGCATACCGCCGACCCGGCTTCCGAAGCCGCCAAGACGCCTGACCTGCGGGCGTGGCGCCCCAAACCGTAAGTCCGCGATCCTAGGCCTTCACGCCGACGCCGATCGGGCACGAGACGCCGGTGCCGCCGACGCCGCAGTAGCCGCCCGGGTTCTTGGCCAGGTATTCCTGGTGATAGTCCTCGGCGAAGTAGAACGGCCCGGCCGGCGCGATCTCGGTGGTGATCGGGCCGTAGCCCGCCGCGGCCAGTTGCTTGGCGTACATGTCGCGCGAGGCCTCGGCCGCCGCTTTCTGCGCCTCGTCGTAGTAGAAGATCGCCGAGCGGTACTGGGTGCCGATGTCGTTGCCCTGGCGCATGCCCTGCGTCGGGTCGTGACCTTCCCAGAACACCTTCAGCAGGTCCTCGTAGGAGACCGCCTGCGGCTCGAACACCGCCAGCACGGTCTCGGTCTGGCCGGTGCGGCCAGAGCAGACCTCTTCGTAGGTCGGGTTCGGCGTGATGCCGCCGGCGTAGCCGGCCGCGGTCACCCAGACGCCGGGGACCTGCCAGAACATGCGTTCGACGCCCCAGAAGCAACCCATCGCGAACTGCGCCATCTGCGCGCCCTCGGGATAGGGCCCCTTGAGCGGCCGCCCGTTGACGAAGTGGCGCTCGGCGGTGCGGATCGGCGTCTCGCGCCCCGGGAGCGCGCTCTCGGCGGTGGGCATCTCGGGGGTCTTGCGGAAGAACATCGGCGGCGCTCCGTAGTCAGTCTGGTCGGGACCAACATAGTCACAACACCTGCGGCTTTCACGCCCGCTTGTGGCCGAAGTCCCCATCGCTATATTCCGCCGCTCCTCGCCAAGCCCGAAAGGCGACGCGAGGTGTGGTGAGGTGGCCGAGTGGTTGAAGGCGCACGCCTGGAACGCGTGTATAGGTGAAAGCCTATCGAGGGTTCGAATCCCTCTCTCACCGCCACCATTCCTTTTTGAAATCAAGAATCGCGCCGGTGAGGTCGAAGACCTCCGCCAGAGTGCAAACCTGGACACTACCTCGCAAGGAGGGCCTTCGCGTTGCGCGGCCGCCGGTCTAAGAAGTAGGGCTCCATGCCCGCCCCTTTGCCACTACATCCTGACGCGGCGCTCGGCTTGGCGCTCGCGCTCATCGCCTCCTCCACCGCGCCGCTGGTGCTTCTGGACGGCGATCTGACCGTCGTCGCGGTCAGTCGGTCGTTCTGCCAGGCATTTGGGATCGACCAGGCCAGCGCGCCCGGACGCTCGATCTTCGATCTGGGGGCCGGCGAATGGGACGTGCGCCAACTGCGCGCGCTGCTCAAGGCGACCGTCGATGGTCACGCCGACATCGACGCCTATGAGATGGACCTCAACCGCGCCGATCGCGAGACGCGGCGTCTCGTGATTGGCGCCCGAAAGCTCGACTACGCCGACGTGGACGGCATACGCGTTGTCATGTCGGTGTCGGACGTCACGGACGCTCGGCTCAGCGAGAAGCACAAGGATGACCTGCTGCGCGAAAAGACCATCCTCCTCCAGGAACTGCAGCATCGTATCGCCAACAGTCTCCAGATCATCGCCAGCGTGCTATTGCAGAGCGCCAGCCGGATCCCTTCGGACGAGGTCCGCAGCCATCTTTACGACGCCCACAGCCGGGTGATGTCCGTCGCCGCGATTCAGCAACAACTGGCGGCGACCAGACTGGGCGAAGTCGGCGTGCGCGCCTATTTCATCGATCTCTGCCGCAGCATCAGCGCCTCGATGATCCCGGACCCCAAGCAGCTGTCGCTGGACGTGGAGGTCGACGAGAGCGTCGCCAGTTCGAACATCTCAGTGAGCCTCGGCCTCATCGTCACCGAGCTGGTGATCAACGCCCTGAAGCACGCCTTCCCCGGCCGCCGCCGGGGAAAGATAACCGTCCGCTACCAGTCGGACGGCCCCGCGTGGAAGCTGTCGGTGAGCGACAATGGGGTCGGGATGCCAGCCGATCCCGAGAGCGCCAAGGCCGGCCTCGGGACGGGCATCATCGAAGCGCTTGCAGCGCAGCTCGACGCGCGGGTCCAGGTTGCCGGAGCAAATCCGGGGACGATTGTGTCGATCATTCACTCTGCAGGGGCGCAGCCGGACGTCGCTTCCGCGCGCGCCGGCTAAGCGTTCAGCGTCTGCGCTGGTGTTCGGCCGAACCACCGGTCGGTCGTCCGCCATGGGTCGAACCCTCGCCGACCCTGGCTGCCAACAAAGGGGAGCCGCTACAGCTGGCGATGTTCGTGATCGGCTCCAGCGACCGAAAACAGCGGCCGCGGGCTTCGGTCCTGGTCGGCGAGCCCAGGTTCGTCGAGTCCCCCTCTCCAACCCAGCTACACGTCGCGGCCC
>DATNEH010000247.1:0-20369 GCA_035553015.1 Caulobacteraceae bacterium
GAGCTCGCCGCCCGAGGCGATCGCGCCCAGCGGACCGAACGGCGCGCCGGGATTGGTGGCGATCTCGAACTGCACGCGGTCGGCGCCGGCCGGACCGGCGCGCTCTTCGGGCAGCGGTTCGACGGCGACGCGAAAGCGGGCCTTCTCGAGCCTGAGCGGCGCGAGCTCGGCGGCCACCGCGGCGGCCAGCCGGTCGCCGGCGGCGCGGCGCGCGAGGCTGAGCGTCTTGGCGGCGGCGGCGTAGGCGGCGCGGGCGGCGGCGGCCGCCTTGTCGGCCCCGGCGAGCGCCTCCTCACCGTGCTCGATGGCCTGCAGGCGCTCGGCGAGCTCGACGCGCGCGGCGGGCAGCGCGTCGACCGGGATCGACAGCTTGCGAGCGGCGGCGCGCAGGGCGAAGAGCCGCTCCTCGACCTTCTCCAGGCGGTCGGGCTCGACATCGAACGCTTCGGCCGCGGCGTCGACGGCGGCTTCGGCCTCCGCAAGCTCGGAGAGTGCGCGTGTCGTCGCCTCGATCGCCTCGCCGACAAGGGCCAGTGACTTGCCCTCAGCGCCTGCGCCGGTGGAGAGCGCGCGCTCCCGCGCCCGCTCCAGGGCGCGCAGCGAGGCGCCGAGCCGGTGGCCGAGCGCGCCGCCGCCGAAGCCCTCAGAGGCCTGGGAGATGTCCGCCAGCATCTTTTCCGCGGCGCCCAGCAGCGCGCGCTCCTCGGCAAGCTCGGTCTCCTCGCCCTCGCGCGGATCGAGGCGGTCGAGCTCGGCGAGGCGGGCGGAAAGCTCCTCGGCTTCCTCGGCGGAGCGGCCGGCGGCGTCTTGTAGGGCGGCGGCCTTCTCGCGCGCGGCGCGCCAGCGGCTCCAGGCCTCGGCGCAGGCGCCTACTTCGGCGGCGAGGCCGCCGAACGCGTCGAGCAGCGGACGATGGGTGGCGGCGTCCAAGAGGCCGACGGTCTCGTGCTGCCCATGCACCTCGACCAGCAGCGCGCCCAGCTCGCGCAGCATGGCGACGGTGGCTGGCTGGTCGTTGACGAAGGCGCGCGAGCGGCCGTCGGCCGAGAGCGTGCGGCGCAGCACCAGGTCCTCATCGGGCGACGAGCCCAGTCCCTTCTCCTCGAGGATCGACCAGACAGCGTGGTGGACGCCCGGCGCGAAGATGGCCGTGGCGGAGGCCTGATCAGCCCCGCGACGCACCAGCCCGGCGTCGGCGCGCGCGCCGGTGGCCAGCCCCAGCGCACCCAGGATGATTGACTTGCCGGCGCCGGTCTCGCCGGTGAGTGCGGTCAGACCCGACCCGAAGGCCAGATCGAGGCGCTCGATCAAGACGACGTCGCGGACGCCGAGGCCAATCAGCATGGGCCGAAAGTGGCCCAGAATCGGCTCGGGCTGAAGGCCTGCGAGGCTAGAGTCCCAGGACGCCGTGGACGAAGCCGGTCTGCTTCTTCGGCTGCGGCTGGGCCGGGGCGTTCGGACCTTGGGCGCCGGGACTGGCATCGGCGGTGGTGTCCGGGCCGGCGCCGGTGGTCGGCTTGGCCGCAGCGCCGTTGTCCGAGACTGTCGTCGGGGCCGGCGGCGCGGACTCGTTCGGCGGCGGCAGCGTGGTCGACTTGTCGTGATGGCCGAACGGGTTCGGAAAGTGCGGACCGTGCCGGCCTTCCGGATTCGGCTCGACTGAGGGGCGGTAGCCCTTGTTGGTCATGAGCTGATAGGCCGCCTGGTACCAGGGATCGCCCGGGTAGTTGAAGCCGAGCACCGCGGCGTTCTTCTTGGCCTCGCCGACCAGGCCGACGGTCAGGTAGGCCTCGACCAGGCGGTAGAGCGCCTCGGGCGTGTGCGACGTGGTCTGGTACTTGTCGATCACGGTCTTGAAGCGGCCGATCGCGCCCATCGGGTCGCCGGTGCGCAGGTAGTAGCGGCCGATGTTCATTTCCTTGCCGGCCAGCTGGTCCTGCACCATGTCGATCTTCAGCCGGGCGTCGGCGGCGTACTCGGTGTACGGATAGCGCTTGGCGACCTCGCGCAGCGCCTCGCCGGCCTCCGAGGTCGAGGCCTGGTCGCGGCCGACGTCGACGATCTGCTCGAAGTAGCAGATGGCCTTCAGGTAGTAGGCGTACGGCGTCGACGGGTTGCCCGGATAGAGCGAGATGAACTGGTCGGCGTCGGCGACCGCTTCGGCGTAGTCGTTCGCCTGATAGTGGGCGTAGGCCGTCATCAGGATCGAGCGGCGGGCCCATTCCGAATACGGGTGCTGGCGCTCCACCTCGCGGAAGTAGTCGACCGCCTCGCTCCATTGGTGGCGGTCGAGCCTATCCGAGCCGGCGTTGTAGAGCAGGTCGACCGGCCGCTCCTCGTAGGCGAGAGTCGGCTTCTTCTTCTTGCCGAAGGTGGAACAGGCGCTGACCGCGAGGGCGGCGGTCAGCACGACGATCACCGCCGCGCGGCCGGAAGGAAGACGAAGCAAAAGCCCTAAAACCTTTCGAGAGGCGCCCCCGGCGCACGACGATGCTTGTACACCACGCAAAGGCGGCCACGAAAGGGCAACTGTGGTCGCGCTCGGCAAGGCCGCAGCGCCGGGCAGTTCGGCGTGGTCAAGATTGCCTCGCTGTCGATTGACGGGCTGGACCGTGAGCGTACCGCATTGGCAACCCGGGGAAGGTTTTGCGGCGCAGGACAATCGGCAGCGGCGCCGACGTTGCCTGGGTCTCGTGAACGAATAGGCGCCGCGACTACGGCGTGGTGACCATCCGCCACGCCCCGGGCCTCGCCATCAGCGCCCGGACCAGCTGGTTGTTGAGCGCGTGGCCGGAGCAGCTGGCCTCGTAGCGGCCGCGAATCGGGTGGCCAGCCAGCGCGAGGTCGCCCAGCGCATCGAGCGCCTTGTGGCGCACGAAGTCGTCGGGCCGCTGCAGGATCTCCGGGTTGAGCACCTTATCGCCGTCGACAACGATGGTGTTCTCCAGCGAGGCGCCGCGGCCGAGGCCCATGGCGCGCAGCTGTTCGACCTCGGCGATGAAGCCGAAGGTGCGGGCCGGCGCGATCTCGGCGCGGAAGCTGTCGGGATCGACGGCGAGGTCGAGCCGCTGGCGGCCGATGGCGGGCGCGTCGAAGATGATTTCGACCGCGAGCTCGAACCGGTCGGCCGGGACCAGGGCCGCGCGCT
This sequence comes from Caulobacteraceae bacterium, assembly GCA_035553015.1. Classification (GTDB taxonomy): domain Bacteria; phylum Pseudomonadota; class Alphaproteobacteria; order Caulobacterales; family Caulobacteraceae; genus Acaudatibacter. The sequence continues at coordinate 3,149 of DATNEH010000247.1, forward strand.
TGCCCGGCCCGTCGACGACGATCGGCTCCAGGATCTCGATGCAGCGGCGCGGCGCGTCCAGCTCGGTGCGGCCGGCGGCGTCGAGGGCAGCGACGAAGTCGGCGGCCGAGCCGTCGAGGATCGGCATCTCGGGGCCGTCGAGCTCGACGCGGGCGTTGTCGATGCCGAGGCCGGCGAAAGCGGCCATCAGGTGCTCGACGGTGGAGACGGTGGTCCCCGACTCGTTGCCGATGACGGTGGCGAGGCGGGTGTCGCAGACCCTGTCCGCCAGCGCCGGGATCGCGCGCGCCTCGCCCTCGACATCGGTGCGGGCGAAGATGATACCGCTGTCGGCGGGCGCCTGCAGGACCGCGAGGTTGACCGGCAGCCCGTTGTGAATGCCGACGCCGGCAAGGTGCGCCGGCGCGGCGAGCGTGGTCTGGCGGGTGAGGCTCAAGCGCGGGCTCCGTCGTGTGGTCGGCGACGGCTAGCCCGGCCGGCGTGGCTTCGCAAGCCGCGCCGGCCGATGCCCTGGACTGTCCAGAGCCGCGGGCGGCCTAGTTGGCGAGCCGGCGCAGGAAGGACGGAATCTCCAGATCCTCCTCGGCGTCGTCGGGCGCCTCCTGCAGCGCCGGCTGGGCCTGACGGGTCGCGGCGGTGCGCAGTTGCGGCTGCGGCGCGGGATCGTGGCGCGGGCGGCCGAAGATGCTGAGCCAGCTGCTCTTTTGCGGCCGCTCCTGGCCGAAGCGCGGCGACTCCGCGAACAGCGGCTCGTCCTCGTCGTCGGCGACCGAGGGGTCGACAATTCGGGCGACCGGCCGGACGGCGGCCGGCTGGGCGACTCGCGGCTCAGCCGCTTGCCGAGGCTCGGGCGCATGGCGGATCGGCTCGGGCGGCTCGAACTTCATCTCGGGCTCGAGCGCAGGCTCGGGCGCCTTGAAGGTGCGGCCGGACTGGCTGGCGACCTGGCGGACGGGCTCGGCGATGACCGGCTCGATGACGGGCGCGGCGATCGGCTCGGGCTCGGGCTCGACCATCGCGAACACCGGCTCGGGCTCGGGCAGCACGGGCGTCGGATCGGCGGCGACCGGCTCGGGCTGGTAGATCGGCGCCGGCTCGGCGGCCGCCATCTCGCGGCGACGCGAGGAACGGCTGGGCGCCGGCTCGATGGCGGAGATCGCAATGCCGTCCATGCCGGTGGCGACCACCGAGACGCGCAGGGTGTTGTTGAGCGATGGATCGAACGCGGCGCCGAAGATGATGTTGGCGTCGGGATCGACCTGCGCCGAGATGGCGTTGGCCGCCTCGTCGACTTCCAGCAGGGTCATGTCGAGGCCGCCGGTGATGTTGACCAGCACGGCCTTGGCGCCCTTCAGCGTCACCTCGTCGAGCAGCGGGTTCTGGATGGCGTTCTCGGCGGCCATCAGCGCGCGGCCTTCGCCGGTCGCCTCGCCGGTGCCCATCATCGCCTTGCCCATCTCGGTCATGACGGTGCGCACGTCGGCGAAGTCGAGGTTGATCAGGCCCGGCAGCACCATGAGGTCGGTGATCGAGCGCACACCCGAGTGCAGCACCTGGTCTGCCATGGCGAAGGCCTCGGCGAAGGTGGTGCGCTCGTTGGCGACGCGGAACAGGTTCTGGTTCGGGATGACGATCAGCGTGTCGACGTAGCGCTGCAGCTCGGAGATGCCGGCGTCGGCGAGCCGCATGCGGTGGCGGCCCTCGAAGTGGAACGGCTTGGTGACGACGCCGACGGTGAGGATGCCACGCTCGCGGGCGCACTTGGCGATGATCGGGCCGGCGCCGGTGCCGGTGCCGCCGCCCATGCCGGCGGTGATGAACACCATGTGGGCGCCGTCGAGATGCTCGCCGATCTCGGTAGTCGATTCCTCGGCGGCGGACATGCCGACCTCGGGGTGCGCGCCGGCGCCGAGGCCCTGTGTCACCTGCACGCCGAGCTGGACGCGCTTGTCGGTCTTCGAGAAAGCCAGCTGCTGGGCGTCGGTGTTGGCGACGACGAACTCGACGCCTTCAAGCCCCGCCTCGATCATGTTGTTGACCGCATTGCCCCCGGCGCCCCCAACGCCGAAAACCACGATCCGCGGCTTAAGCTCCTTGGTCTCCGGTGCAAAAACCTTGAACGTCATCGATGACCCCAAACCTCCCGCCCAGCCAATGAAATAAAGACCGGCGACCCGCACGCCGGCCCTGCTTCGCGGATGGGATTAACTGAACGACCACCATCCTTAATTGCGCGTTAACTGCATAAGCTGAGTCGGAAGATGATCGACCCGGACGGAGGCAATTTTTGCTTGCCGGGCTTGAGCTTGGCCGCACGCCGCGGAAGCTGTGCCGCGACTAAGCTACACTGATTTACCGGCCTCGAATTGGCGCTTCGACTCAGAGATTGTCGCGCAACCAGGCGGTGGCCCGGGCGACCACATTGCCGCTCTGCTGGGACTTCGCGGCAGGCTTGCGGGCCCCGGCTTCGCGGGGACCGAAGGCGGAGCGGTGCAGCACGCCGGCGGCGGCGCAGAACGCCGGGCCGGAAGCGGCGTCGGCCAAGTGCGGCATGCGGCGCGGGCGGGCGAGGCGCACCGGCCGATCGAAGACCCGCACCGCGACCTCGCGCACGCCGGCCAGTTGGCTGGCGCCGCCGGTCAGCACTACGCCGGCGCCCGGTTCGACCGGCGCGTCTGCGGCTTTCAGCCGCTCGCGCAGCAGCTCCAGCGTCTCTTCGACGCGGGGCGCGATGATGCCCTTCAAGAGGGAGCGTGGCGCGATTACGGGACCGGCGCCGGGGTCGTCTCCCCTCGGCGGCGCCTCGATCATCTCGCGGTCCTCGTTGGCCGAGGCGATGGCCGAGCCGTGCAGCGTCTTGATGCGCTCGGCGCCGGCGATCGAAGTGGAAAGGCCGCGCGCCACGTCCTGCGTCACGTGGCCGCCGCCGACCGCCAGGCTGTCGACGTGCGTGAGGCTGCCACCGGAATAGACCGCCAGCGAGGTCGAGCCGCCGCCCATGTCGATGAGGATGGCGCCGAGATCCATCTCGTCCTCTTCGAGCGTGGCCAGCGCCGAGGCGAACGGCGCGGCGACCACGCCCTCGAAGTGCAGGTGGGCGCGCTCGACGCAGTGGGCGATGGTCTGAAACACCTGCTCGTCGATGGAGACAAGCAGCAGTTGCAGGCCGAGCTGGCGGCCGAACATCGAGCGCGGATCGCGCACGCCTTTGTTACCGTCGACCGACCAGGCGATGGGCCGCACGTGGATTATCCGACGGCCGGGCAGCTTGAGGCCGGAGACCGCCGTTCCGATCGCGCGCGACAGGTCCGCGTCGCTGACCGGGCGGGCGCCAAGCGAGACGTTGGCGCAGACGCGGCGGCTCATCAACTGGCCGCCGGCGGTGGCCACGGTGACGCCGGAGACGGTGACGCCGGCCATCGCCTCGGCCCGCTCGACCGCCTTGGCGATGGCGCTGGCGGCCTCGTCGACCTCGATGACTGCGCCGCCGCGCACGCCGCGCGACTGCACGTAGCCGACGCCGGCCGCGGTGATGGTGCGGTCGGCGGGCCTGACGCCGTCCGGCTTCATGATGAAGCAGGCGACCTTCGAGGCGCCCAGATCGACCGCCGCCGTCACCGTTGGTCGGCTTAGCGTGACCTTCAGCCCGTCCCTCGCCGCGCCCCTGCGTTCGGCTTCCGCGAACGCTGCGCGGTCTTCCTTCACCGCTAGTCTCATCCAACCCCACCCACGACTGAACCGGCCGCGGGATTCTCCCTGGGCCGCACTGCAACCATCTGCGGATCGCGCAGGTCGATCCGCGAGAAACCGAGATCCAGGATCCGCGAGGCCTGGTCGAGCTGATCGAGCCGGATCAGCGCCGCATCCTCGTCGATCGGCGGCAACTGGACGACGCCGCCGTCCTTCAGGCGCAGGTCCCAGCGGCGGCCGTCGACGCGGACCAGCGCGTCCAGGTGCGCCATCAGCCGCGGCCGCTGCTGCACCAGCGGCAGGATGTGGGCGGCGGCGAGATTGGCGCCGTCGCCGACGACCAGCGGCAGCCGCGCGAACTTGCCGGGGTCAGCCTCCGGCGCGACGACGCCGGCGGCGTCGATCACGCCGATGCGGCCGTTGTCTTCCCAGACCGCCATCAGGCGACGCTCGACCACGTCGATCAGCACGCCATCGGGCAGCAGGCGCACGATGCGAGCGCTCTTCACCCAGCCCACCTGCTCGACGCGGCGGCGGGCGGCGTCGAGATCGACGGTGAAGAGCGGCGCGCCCTTCTTCAGGTCCGCGGCGCGCAGGATGTCGGCCGAGGACTGCGGGCTCGCGCCCTGCAGGCGGATATCGGTCAGGCGGAAGCCGGCGTCCGCGGTTCCGTTGGTGAAAGCCTCGCCCGCCGCGGAAACCATCCGCTCGCCGCGGTGGTTGGTGGCCAGCACGATGCCGGCGACGCCGACGACCGCGATTCCTGAAAGTGCGAAGACGACGGGCGGCGCAATCCGCACACCAAGCGAGGACGCGCCGGGGCGAACCGCCCCGCCGGATTTGCCGGAGGCTGGGCGGCTCTTCTGGGGACTAGCGGAGCTTTTGCTCCGGGCCTTGGCGCTGCTGCGCCCGGCCCCCCGCACCGCCGCGGGCATACGCGTCCTCCGTGATCCACAGCACCAGGTCATCGAACCCAACGCCGAGGTGGGCCGCCTGCTCTGGGACGAGCGAAGTGGGCGTCATGCCGGGCTGGGTGTTGACCTCCAAAAGGACCAGAACCTCATTAATGTCGTCATAACGAAGGTCGCTTCGGGTAATGCCGCGGCAACCGAGCGCGGCGTGTGCGAGCTCGGCGTACTGCTTGGCATTGGCGGCGGCGGCGGCGGGCATGCGGGCCGGCACGACGTGGCTGGAGCCGCCCTCCTCGTACTTGGCCCCGTAGTCGTAGAAGCCGGTGCGCGGCACGATCTCGGTGACCGTCAGCGCCTTGCCGTCCTTCACGGCGACCGCCAGCTCGAGGCCGCGGATGTAGGGCTCGATCAGCACCTCCTCGCCGAACGTCCACGAAGGCGCGACCAGTTCCTGCGGCGGGCCATTGGCGCCCTCGAACACCATGAAGACGCCGACCGACGAGCCCTCGGCGTTCGGCTTGACGACGTAGGGCGGCGGCATAACGTGGTCGCGCGCGGCCAAATGGCGGTTGAAGAGGCCGCCGCCTGGCACCGGCACGCCGGCGGCCGCCATCACGGCCTTGGCCTTGGCCTTGTCCATCGCCAGCGCCGAGGCCAGCACGCCGCAGTGCGTGTAGGGGATCAGCAACGTCTCCAGGACGCCCTGCACGCAGCCGTCCTCGCCCCAGACGCCGTGCAGGGCGTTGAAGCAGACGTCGGGCTGCAGCTTGGTGAGCACGAGGGCGAGGTCGCGCCCCGCATCGACGCGGGTGACCTTGGCGCCCAGCCGCTCCAAAGCGTCGGCGCAGGCCGCACCCGAGACGAGGCTGACCTCGCGTTCGGGCGAGAGGCCGCCCAGAAGCACGGCGACGTGATGGCCTTCGAGGGGCTTGGACATGGGCGCTGAGATCTCCGGACCGCGGTCGGAGGCCTTGTCGCCGAATCGGCGGGCGCTGTTAAGGCCGGGGTGGCTGCGGCGGGGCGACGCTCGCCCTTAGAGCCCTGAAGTCGATGTCGGAATTGGCGGCGATGTAGACGAAGGCCGCCCAGGTCGCGACGGCCTGGTTCAGCTGCGCGGAGTCCACCTTGTCGAGCGTATCCTCCGACGAGTGGTGCCAGTCGAAGTAGCGGCTGGCGTCCTGGCTGACCGCGAAGGCGGGCGCGCCGGCGCGGACGAGATCGGCCGTGTCGTCGCCGCTGCCGCGGCTGGGCTCGGGCGAAATCACCACGCCGAGCGGCGCGACCGTCGCCGCGTAGTCGAGCATCTCGGGGGTCTTCGCCGAGCCGGCCGGCAGCGCGGCCTGCCAGGCGCGGTCGGCGCCGATGTCGGATTCACCAATGATCACGATGTCGTCGCCCTTGTGGGCGGCGGCGAACGCGGCGCGGGCGAAGTCCATCTCCTCCGCGCCGAAGAGGGCGACGCGGATGGTGCGCTTGGGCGGGTTCTGCGCGCCCGCCAGCTTGGCCGCGGCCACGGCGATCGCCATGCCGGCGCCATCGTCGATCGAGCCCGTACCCGGGTCCCACGAGTCGAGGTGGCCGCCGACCTGCACAATCTGATCCGGATGTTCGGTCCCGCGGATCTCGCCCTGCACGGTCCAGGCGGTGGCCGGCTGGCTCGTGGAGGCGAGCTTCAAGCGGATGCGGATCGGCTGGCCGCGCGCGGCGAGGTGGTCGATGAGCTCGGCGTCGATGGTGGAAAGCGCTGCGGCGGGGATCTTCGGCGCGTCGGGCTCGTAGTTCAGCGCGCCAGTGTGAGGCTCGCGGCTGATGCCGGTGGCGAGGCCGCGCAGCAGGTAGGCGACTGCGCCGCGCCTGGCGGCCTCGCTGGGCCCCTGCCGGCGCACCGGGTTCAGCGCACCGTAGCCGGTCCCCTGCGTCGCGCGCGGCATTGGCTGGGTGACGACGGCGATCTTGCCGGCCAGCGAGCCGGGCGGCGCGGCCAGCAGGTCAGCGTAGGCATGGAAGAGCGCGATCTCACCCTCGACGCCCTCCGGCGGGGTCGGGACCGAGCCGCCGAGCCCGATGATCGCCAGCTTCTGCGGGTGCGGCGAGACGATCTCGGCCTCCTCGGGGCCGCGGATCCAGGCGGTGATCGGGAACGGCTCGACGTGCACGTCGGAGAAGCCCAGCGCGCTCAGCTTGGCGACCGCCCAATCGCGCGCCCGCGCCGCCGCCTCGGTTCCCGCCAGCCGCGGACCGACCTCGACCGACAGGGATTCGACGTAGTCGTAGGCGGTGGGGTCGTGCAGGGCGCGGTCGCGGACCGCTTCGGCGCCGGCGCGCAGCGGGCCGGCCGTGGCGGCGGACGCAGCGCCGGCGGCGAGCAAAGCCAGGATCGTCAGCCAAAAGCGCATTCGCCCCCTCCACGCCACCGCTAGCTTCGGCGGTGCGCGCCGGGGCGGCGCGAGTCAAGCGCTGGGCCGACCAACTAGCGGCGCTCGATCCGCATCGGCAGGCCATCGCGCGGGCGGATGGTGACGCGATGCTGGATCACCACCGGATAGCCGGGGCGCAGGCGCAGGCGGAAGCGCTGGGCGAGGGTCGCCAGGATCAGTGTCGCCTCCTGCATCGCCATCATCTGGCCGATGCAGACGCGCGGGCCGCCGCCGAACGGCAGGTAGGCGAAGCGCGGCCGCCCGGCGCTGCGCTCCGGCAGGAAGCGGTCGGGGTCGAACGTCTCCGGATCGTCCCAGAGGGTGCGGTGGCGGTGCAGCACCCAGGACGAGACGCCGATCAGCCCGCCCTTCGGGATGCGGACGCCGCCGAGATCGTCGGCCTGCTTGGCAACCCGCGCCGAAAGGCCCGGCGCCGGCGGATAGAGCCGCATGGTCTCTTCGACGATGCGGCGCGTGACCTGCAGCTTCGGCAGGTCGGCCGCTGTCGGCGCGCGCCCGCCCAGCACCGAGGCGAGCTCGGCGTGCAGCCGCGCTTCCCAGGCCGAGTAGTGCGAGAGCACGTACCAGATGAAGGTCATTGCCGAGGCGGTGGTCTCGTGGCCGGCGACGAAGATGGTCAGCACCTCGTCGCGCACCTCCTGGGTGGTGAGCTTGGCGCCGGTCTCCTCGTCGAGCGCGGCGACGAGGCGGCCCAGCAGGTCCTGCTTGCCCGGATTGGCGCGGCGCTGTTCGATCAGCTGATTGAGCGCGTCGTCAAGCGGCGCGAACAGCTGGGCGAACAGCCGCTCTCGGCGCTTCATCCGGATCCCGCTGACGATCGGCAGCACGTCGAGCAGGTTGAACTGGAACGCCTCGCCGCTCTCGTGCAGGGCCGAGCCGGTCAGGTTCACCATCTCGGCGGCGTCGCCCGAGAACGCGGTCCGGCAGATGATCTCCAGCGTCAGCCGGGTCATCTCGGACGAGACGTCGACCTCGGCGCCATCCTCCAGCTCGGCCCAGCCGTCGGCGAATTCGACGGAAGCCCGCGACATCGCCTCGCCGTAGCCCGCGACGCTGCGCGGGTCGAACGACGGCGCCATGATGCGCCGGTGCGTCCGCCAGGCCTCGCCCTCGCGCGAAAGCAAGCCGTCGCCGAACGCCGCCCGGAAGAGGCGGTTCTCGGTGTCCATCTTCGGGTAGTTGGCGACGTTGTCGATCAGCACGCGCTTGAGGGCCGTCGGGTCGCTGACCAGCCAGGCGCGCATGAACAGCGAGGGCTGACGCAAGATCGGTTGCTCGTAGGCAGCGAGCGGAATGTTCTCGAACGGATGGTCGCCGCCATCGCTGCGGAGGCGGGCCTTGGGGCGCGCCGGCGGCGGGCGCATCCCCACGAGGACGGGCGGTTCCCCGGCGTCGATGACCGTCATCGGCCTACATCCTCCCCGAGCAGCCGGGGCGGATCGTACACCGCGAGCGCCGCGGCGCACCTTAATTGGGGTTCACGTAAGGCGGGGCCGGGTCAGGATGCCGAGGCGCCGACCGCCGCCGCGCCGCGGCCTGGCAGCTGGCAGAGCCATTGCGAGCCGTGGGTGTCGATCGGATTGTTGATCCAGCCGGTGATGCGCGGGCTCACAAGATTGCGGCTCGCCACGTAATAGACCGGCGCGAACGGCATGTCGGCCAGCAGCAGCGTCTCGGCCTTGCGCATGTGGGCGGCGCGGACCTGCGGATCGGGCGAGTCAGAGGCGGCGTCGAGCTCGGCGTCGTAGGCGGGATTGGCGTACTGGCCGAAGTTGTTGGCGCCGGTGTCGCTGCGCATGATGTCGAGGTAGGCGAGCCCGTCCGCCGCCAACCAGCCGGCGTCGCCGACCTGGAAGTCGTGCAGTTCGTATTCCATGTAGGCGACCTGCACGTCGTTCTGCTGCAGCTCGGCCTGCACGCCGATCGCCTTCCAGTCGTTCTGGACCGAGGGCAGGAACAGCAGCGGGTCGGCGCTGTTACGGTGCTTGACCATGATCTTCAGCGGATGGCCGGGGCCGTAGCCGGCCACCGCCAACAGCTGTCGCGCCTCCGCCTGCCGCTGCGCCAGCGGCCAGTCGGCCCAGTAGGCCTTCGGACCGTTCCGGTAGTCGGGCAATCCAGGTGGGACAAGGCTGTAGGCCGGCCGCTGACCGGCGCGCAGCAGCTTGCCGGTGATGAATTCGCGGTCGATCGCCATCGAGAGCGCCTGGCGCACCCGCACGTCCTTCAGCGCCGGATCCTTCACGTTGAACGACAGGTAGGTGACACCGAACTGCGGGGCGGTGCGCAGGTAGTCCTTCAGCACAGTGCGGCGCAGCAGCGTCACGCGGTTGGATTGCACGGTGGTCGAGACGTCGAGATCGCCGGCCTTCACGCTGCGCTCGTTGGAGACGGCGTCGGTCGAAGGCGTGAAGTCCACCTCGTTGAAGCAGACCTTGCCGGCATCGAAATAGAGCGGGTTCTTACGCAGCACGACGGCGTCGCCGAGCCGCCAGTCGGCCAGCGTGTAGGGGCCGTCCGAGAGGTAGTGGCCGGGCTTCGTCCACTTGTCGCCCCAGCGCTGGATGGCCGCGCGCGGCTCCAGCCACATCGCGCGACCCGCGGCGTAGGCCGGCAGCAGCGGCCAGGGGTGCGAGAGGCGGAAGACCACCGTGTACGGATCAGGCGCCTCGATGCCGGCGGCGCTGAGTGGCAGCTTGCCGGCGTTCACCGCCTCGGCGTTCTTCAGGAACGGGAACAGGATGAACGCCGAGTAGGACGCGGTCTTCGGATCGAGCACGCGCTGGATGCCGTAGACGAAGTCGGCGGAGGTGACTAGCGTTCCGTCCGACCACTTGACGTCGTGGCGCAGGTGGAACGTCCAGGTCAGTCCGTCAGGGCTGGTCTCCCAGGACGTGGCCACTGCCGGCTTCGGCTTGCCGTCGGCGTCGATGTCGGTGAGGCCGACGATCAGTTGGCTGACGATGTTGGCTTCCCAGACCCCATCGAAGTGGGCCGGATCGAGCGAGGTGGGCTCGGCGCCGTTGCCATCGGAGAGGCAGAGGGCGCCCGGCGGACAAGGCGGGCGGTGGCCCTCGTGCTGGCAGGCGCCCAGGGTCAGGGACACGCCCAGGACCAGCGTCGCTGCGATCAGCCCGAGGACGCGACCGGTCATGAAGGCCGCCCGATGCGCTTGATCTCCCACTCCAGCAGCACGCCGGTCTTGGCCTGAACGTCCGCGCGCACCGCCTCGCCAAGACCCTCCAGGTCGGCCGCGGTCGCCTCGCCGGTGTTGATCATGAAGTTCGAGTGCAGGGGCGAGAACATCGCCCCGCCGAACACCTTGCCGCGCCAGCCGGCTTCGTCGACCAGCTTCCAGGCGCTGTGGCCAGGCGGGTTCTTGAAGGTCGAGCCGCCGGTCTTCTCGCGGATGGGCTGGGTGGTCTCGCGGCGGGCAGTGATCTCGTCGATGGTGGCGGCGATCACCGCCGGGTCGTCGGGCCGGCCCTGGTAGACCGCGCCCAGCCAGATGATCGAGCCTTCTGGCACGGCGCTGTGGCGATAGGTGTAGCCGAGGTCGTCGAGGGTGCGGATCTGCTGTTGGCCGAAGCGGTCGACGCCCCAGGCGACCTTGAGGACGTCCTTGGTCTCGGCCCCGTAGCAACCGGCGTTCATGGTGAGCGCGCCGCCGATCGTGCCGGGGATGCCGGCGTAGAACTCCAGGCCCGCGATGCCGGCTTTGGCGGCGGCGCGGGCGACCGCCGCATCGAGCGCGCCGGGCTCGGCGATCACCGCGGCGTCCTCGGCCTGTACGTGGATGCCGGCGAACGCTCGCCCGGCCAGCCGCACGACCACCCCGTCGACGCCGCCGTCCCGGATGATGACGTTGGAGCCGACGCCGAGCACGGTCAGCGGGACCTCCTCGGGCAGGCCGGCAAGGAACTGGCTCAGGTCCTCCGCGTCGGCTGGCAGGAACAGCACATCGGCCGGCCCGCCGACCCGGAACCAGGTGAACGGCGCCAGCGGCTCGTCGTGGAGCAGTTTGCCGCGGACCGCGGGGAGATCGTTGCACCAGCTCGCGCTCACTGCCCCATCGCCTCCAGCTGCGCGGGGAGGGCCTGGGCCCAGGCGGTGATGTCGCCGGCGCCGAGGCAGACCACGAGGTCGCCTTCCTTTGCCTCGGCGGCGATCAGCGCCGGCAGCGCGGCGGGGGTTTCCAGGGCGAGCACATGGCGGTGGCCATGGCGCTTCAGGCCCTCCACCAGCGCGTCGCGGCTGGCGCCCTCGATCGGCGCCTCACCGGCAGGGTAGACGTCGGCAACGATCACCAGGTCGGCGTCGTTGAAGGCGCGGCAGAACTCCTGAAAGAGGTCGCGCAGGCGGGTGTAGCGATGAGGCTGCACCACGGCGATCACCCGGCCGTTGGTGACCGCGCGGGCGGCGCGCAGCACATGGGTGATCTCGACCGGGTGGTGGCCGTAGTCGTCAACCACGCGCACGCCCCGGCCCTGGCCGGTGAAGGTGAACCGGCGGCGAACGCCGCCGAATTCCGCCAGGCCCTTGCGGATCGCTTTCTCCGGCGCGCCGAGCTCGCGGCCGATGGCGATTGCGGCCAGCGCGTTCAGCACATTGTGTTCGCCGGCCATCGGCAGGGTGACCTCGCCGAGCACGGTCGTCGTCCCGTCCGGCGAGTTGATCAGCGTATCGAACGTCGAGCCCTCGGCGCCGAAGCCGACGTTGAGCGCCCGCACCTCCGCCTGCGGATTGGTCCCATAGGTGATCAGGCGGCGGTTCTCGACCTTCGAGGCCATCTCCTGCACGTCCGGGTCATCGATGCAGACCGCGGCGAAGCCGTAGAACGCGATGCTGCCGACGAAGTCCTGGAACGCCCGCTTCACCGCATCGAAGCTCTCGTAGTAGTCGAGGTGCTCGGGATCGATGTTGGTGACCACGGCGACGGTGGGGCGAAGGCGCAGGAACGTGCCGTCGCTCTCGTCGGCCTCGACGACGATCCAATCCCCCTCGCCCACCTTCGCGTTGGCGCCGTAGGCGTTGATGATGCCGCCGTTGACGACGGTGGGATCGAAGCCGGCGGCGTCGAGGATGGCGGCGACCATCGAGGTGGTGGTGGTCTTGCCGTGCGTGCCGCCGACCGCCACCGAGTGCTGCTGGCGCATCAGCTCGGCCAGCATCTCGGCGCGGCGCACTAGCGGGATGCGGCGGACGCGGGCGGACGCGAGTTCCGGGTTATCCGCCTTCACCGCGCTGGTGAAGACGACGGCAGAGGCGCCCTCGATGTGGGCGGCGTCGTGGCCGACGAAGATCCGTGCGCCGAGCTTTTCCAGCCGCTCGGTGTTGGCGCTGGCGCGGGCGTCGGAGCCCTGCACCTGGTAGCCGATGCGCAGCATGATCTCGGCGATGGCGCTCATGCCGATCCCGCCGATGCCGACGAAATGCACGGGGCCGAGGTCGAACGGAACGGGCCGGCGATTCATCCGCGCTGCTTAGCCGAGATTAACGGGATGCACACGTGGGGCTGCTCGGCGATCGGTCAAGCGGCATGCCGTGCTCGCGCCGCGACCGCCGCTGGACGCGCGTAGCAGCATTGCAGCCAGTCGGAGACGCGGGGATACGACGTCAGGTCCAGCCGGCCGGCGCGCGAGGGTGACAGCACGGCGGCGACGTTGAGGTCGGCGACGGTGAAGGTCCCGCCCAGCAGCCAGCCGCGCTCTGCCAGCGCGCGCTCCAGCGTGGCCAGCGCCGCGGCGATCACCGGAGCGGCGTGCGGCGCGGCGGCAGCCTGCAGGTCGGCGAGCAGCGCATCGCCCATGATCCACGGCTCCAGCTGGCCTTGCGCCCAGAGGCTCCAGCGCCAGGCTTGAGCCTCGCCTTCCAGCGTCGCGGGATAGAGGCCGCCGAGGGCGTGCTTCCTGGCGAGGTAGAGGTTGATGGCGAGGGATTCGGCGAGCGCGAAGCCGTCGTCTTCGATGGTGGGGATCGCGCCGGCGGGGTTGAGCCGCAGGAACTCAGGCGACTTCAGCTGCGGGTCGTCGAAGGCGACGGGATCGTGGGTGTAGTCGAGGCCGAGCTCCTCGGCCATCCAGAGGACCCGCATGGTGCGGCTGCGGGCCGAGCCGTGAATCGTCAGCGCCATGGCCGGGTTTGCCGGCGACTTGAGCGCCGGTCAATCGGCGCGGAGCGCGACCAGAGCGCGACCCGCCAGGGCGTGAGGTCGAGGACGACCGCTTCGAAAATGGCGAACGTCACCAGGCCGAAGCCCAGTGAGCCAAGAAGCCACTCAACGATCCGTCGGGCGGGGAGCGAGCCAGTGGCGGATCGGGCGCCAGACGCCAAGGACGATGGCGCCGACGCCGATCACCAGTTCTGCGGCGATGAGCAGGAAGACCAGCAGCATCAGCACGTTGGCGGCGCCGTTCTGCTTCGGGATGATCGCGGCCATCACCGCCGCGGCCGACAGCGACACGACCCCGATGAGGATCAGCACCGGACGCAGGATGGTCATCCACATCATGTCGCACCTCCAGCGACAGGCGGCAGCTTAGGCGCTGGCGACTATGACCTAGATGTAGGTCAGGCGGCAGTCTTTTCCACGAGGTCCGCCAGGCGGTCGGCGGCGTCGGGCTTGGCGACGGCGTGGGCGGCTGCGGCCATCGCGGCGAGCTTGGCGGGGTCGTCCAGCAGGCGCTGCAGCGCGGCGGCAAGGCTCTCGGCGGTCAGCGCGTCCTCGCGTAGTACTTCGGCGGCGCCGGCTTCGGCGAGCAGGCGGGCGTTCTGGCCCTGGTCGTCGTCGAGCGCGATCTTCAGCGGGATCAGGATGGCCGGGCGGCCGGCGACCGCGATCTCGCAAACGGTGGAGGCGCCGGCGCGGCCAATCATCAGGTGGGCGGCCGCGAGCCGGTCCGCCATCTTGTCGAAGAACGGCGCGATCTCGGCCTCGACTCCAGCGGCGCGATAGGTGGCGGTGGCGCCCTCGATCGATTCGGCGCGGGTCTGCTGCTGCACCTTCAGGCGGCCGCGCAGGGCTTCGGGAAGCAGCGCGACGGCCTTGGGAACCGTCTCGGACAGCAGCCGCGCGCCCTGGCTGCCGCCGGTGACCAGCAGGCGCAGTTCGCCAGAGGAAGCGCCGCTTGGCGGTTCGTAGGCCCGGTCGTAGAGGGCCTGGATCTCCGGGCGCACCGGGTTGCCAACGACGACAGCGCGGGCTGCGACCTTGGCCGGGGCCTTCTGCAGGGTCGGGAAGGCGCAGGCGATCTGGGTGACGAACGAGGCGAGCAGCCGGTTGGCGCGGCCCATCACCGCGTTCTGCTCGTGGATAGTGGTCTTGCGGCCCTGGCTGATCGCCGCGATCAACGCCGGCAGCGATGGGTAGCCGCCGAAGCCGATGACCACGGCCGGCTGCAGCGTCGCGAGCTCGGCGCGCGCCTGCATGACGCCCTTCAGGATCGCCGCGCCGGCCTTGAAGGCGCCCAGCGGATCGCCCGGCCTGAAGGTGGCGGCCGAGAGCCGGATGCGGCGCTCGGCCGGGAAGGCGGCGGAGAGGGTCTGCACGCGCTCGTCGGTGGCCAGCACCACGCGCCAGCCGCGGGCGGTCAGCGCCTGCGCTAGCGCCTGGGCGGGGAACAGGTGGCCGCCGGTGCCGCCCGCGGCCACCACCGCCAGCTTGCCCCCCGACGCGCCAGTTGGGCCCTCACTCAAAGGCGCCGCCCTTCTGGCGGCCCGGCGGCGCGTACGCGCCTGGCCTGCGGCGGGTGAGCGCCAGCGCCATGCCGAGCGTCAGGCCCGTCGCCACCATCGAGGAGCCGCCATACGAGATGAACGGCAGCGTCATCCCCTTGGTCGGCATCAGGTCGAGGTTCACCGCGACGTTGATGAAGGCCTGCATGCCGACCAGCACGAAGAGGCCGGCCGCCGCCACCTGCTCGAACGGGTCGGAGAGCCGCATCGCCTTGAAGAGGCCGCGCAGGGTCAGGAACATGAAAAGCGCGATCAGGATCAGCGAGAACCAGAGGCCATACTCCTCGGCAGAGGCCGAATAGATGAAGTCGGTGTGCATGTCGGGCACCTCGCGCTTCATGATGCCCTCGCCGGGGCCGCGGCCGAACAGGCCGCCGGCGGCGATCGCCTGGGCGGCGCGGTCGACCTGGTGGGTGTCGAGCGTCTTGTCATGGCCGAAGAAGCGGTCGACGCGGCTCGCCACGTGCTGGAACAGGAAATAGGTGCTGGCGAGGCCGGCCGCGGCGGTGGCGCCCAGGCCCATCACCCAGCTCATCGGCACGCCGGCCATCCAGAACGCCGCGCCGAACGCGACGGTGATCAGCACGGTCTGGCCGACGTCGGGCTCGACCAGCAGCAGGGCCACCGAGAGCAGGTAGAGGCAGAAGGCGATCGAGACGCCGGGCACGCCCTCGCCTTTCTGGCCTTCGGAGAACATCCAGGCGACCAGCACGATCAGCGCCGGCTTCATGAACTCCGACGGCTGCAGCGTGAAGCCGAAGATCTCCACCCAGCGGGTCGCCCCCTTGGCGTTGTGGCCGAGGAAGATCAGCCCGAACATCAGCGCGATGGTGACGATGTAGATGAAGAAGGCGGAGCGGCGCACGCCCCGCGGTGTCAGCACCGAGACGGAAAGCAGCACGGCGACGCCGACCACCGCGAAGATCGACTGGCGGACGGCGAAGTGGAACGGGAAGGCGATGTCGAGCCGCGAGGCGGCCGCCGGGCTGGAGCCGAACGAGAGCAGGACGCCAAGGCCGATCAGCGCCAGCGCGGCGCCCAACAGCCAGTGGTCGACCGTCCACCACCACAGGCCGAGCCGCGATGTGTCGGCGCGGGAGAACGGGTGCTTCGAGGCAGGAAGCTCGATCTCTGCCATGGGCGCTAGGCGTGCGCCTCTCTGGGAACCGGAACGGTGAGTTGGTGGACGGCGGCGCGGAACGCCTCGCCGCGGTCCTCGAAGTCGGCGAACTGGTCGAACGAGGCGCAGGCCGGCGAGAGCAGCACGATGGCGTCCTCGCCCGACGCGCGGGCATCGTCGAAGGCGGCGCGGACGGCCTTCTCCATCGTCCCGCAACGGGCGTACGGCGCGCGGCGGCCGAGCGTGGCGGCGAAGTCGTCCTGGGCCTCGCCGATCAGATAGGCCTTGGCGACGGCGCCAAAGAGGTCAGTCAGGCTCTCGATGCCGCCGGCCTTGGGCTGGCCGCCGGCGATCCAGTAGACCTTCGGGTAGCTGGAGAGCGCCTGGCGCGCGGCGTCGGCATTGGTGGCCTTGCTGTCATTGACGAAGCGCACGCGGCCGATCGCGCCCACCGTCTCCATGCGGTGGGCCAGGCCCGGGAAGGTCATCAGTCCCTGCGCGGCAACCTGTTCGGAGAGGCCGAGCGCGCGGGCGGCGGCGTAGGCGGCCGCCGCGTTCTGCCAGTTGTGGCGGCCCGGCAGCGAGACGGCGCGGGTCAGGTCGACGATCTCGGTCACCCGCTCGCCCATCGCGTCGTACAGCACGCCCTGCAGCGCGTAGACGCCGCGGCCCATCGAGCGGCGGGCACTGATCGGCACGATTGTGCGCCGGTTCAGCGCGGTGATCTCGGTGACGATCTGCTGGCACCAGGCGTCGTCGACCCCGACGATCGCGGTGTCGCCCTTGCCCTGGTTGAGCAGGATGCGCTTCTTGGCCGCGACGTAGCCGTCCATGTCGCCGTGCCGCTCGAGGTGGTCGGGCGAGATGTTGAGGATGATGGCGACGTCGGGCTTCAGGCTCGAGGTCAGGTCGAGCTGGTAGGACGACAGCTCCAGCACGTAGACCGCGCCGCCGTGCATGTCCTCCAGGTCCAGCACGCCGACGCCGATGTTGCCGCCGATCCGCACGTCGCGGCCGGCCTGACGGCAAACATGGCCGATCAACGCGGTGGTGGTCGACTTGCCGTTGGTGCCGGTGATGGCGACGATCTTCGGCCGCTTGTGCGAGGGCGCGGCCGCGACGGTGCGGGCGAAGAGCTCGATGTCGCCCATGATCGGCACGTCGGCGGCGCGGGCTCTCTCGACGGTCCAGTGCGGCTTCGGGTGGGTCAGCGGCACCCCGGGCGACAGCACCAGCGCCGCCAGCTCGCTCCAGTCGGCGGTGGTCAGGTCTTCGAGCGTGAAGCCCTCCGAGGTGGCGCTTGCGCGCGCCGCATCCTTCTCGTCCCA
>DATNEH010000248.1:0-4081 GCA_035553015.1 Caulobacteraceae bacterium
GCCGCATCCTTTTCGTCCCAGACCACGACCTCGGCGCCGCCGGCGGCAAGCGCGCGCGCGGCGGCAAGGCCCGTGCGGGCCAGGCCGAACACGGCGACCTTCTTGCCTTCAAAGCCGCGAACCGGGATCATGACGAGCCGAGCCCTCCCTACCGCAGCTTCAGGGTTGCGAGACCGGCCAGCGCCAGCATCACCGCGATGATCCAGAAGCGGATCACGATGGTCGGCTCGGCCCAGCCCAGCCGCTCGAAATGGTGGTGGATCGGCGCCATGCGGAAGACCCGGCGGCCAGTCAGCTTGAACGAGGCGACCTGCACCACGACCGAAACCGTCTCGAGCACGAAAAGGCCGCCGACGATGGCGAGCACGATCTCGTGCTTGGTGGCGACGGCGGTCGCGCCCAGCCCGCCGCCAAGCGCCAGCGAGCCGCTATCGCCCATGAAGATCTTGGCGGGCGGCGCATTGTACCAGAGGAAGCCCAGGCACGAGCCGACCATCGCCGCGCAGTAGACGCCGACCTCGCCAACACCCGGCACGAAATGGAGCTGCAGGTAGTCGGAGAATTTGAAGTTGCCCACCAGGTAGGCGATCAGCCCGAAGGCGCCGGCGGCGATCATCACCGGCACCGTGGCGAGGCCGTCGAGCCCGTCGGTGAAGTTCACCGCGTTGGAGGCGCCGATCACCACCAGCGCGCCGAAGCCGACGTAGAGCCAGCCGAGGTTCAGCAGGGCGCGCTTGAAGACCGGGAAGGCGAGCGAGGTGGAGAGGTGCGGCTCGGCGGGCGAGGCCTGGCCGTACCAGACCATCAGGAACACCGCGAGCACGGCGACCGACGTCTCGACCAGCAGCCGGCCCCAGCCGGAGATGCCGGCCGTGCTCTGCTTGGTGACCTTGGCGTAGTCGTCGAGGAAGCCCAGCAGGCCGAACGCCATGGTCACGAAGAGGACCATCCAGACGAAGACGTTGGTGAGGTCGGCCCAGAGCAGCGTGCCGACCGCGATGCCGGCCAGGAACATCAGCCCGCCCATCGTCGGCGTGCCGGCCTTCTCGACCACGTGGCGCTCGATGCCGTCGGCGCGGATCGGCTGGCCCCTGCCCTGGCGCGCCTGCATCCAGCGGATGAAGCGCGAACCCATCGCCACCACCGTCAGCTGGGCGGTGATGATGGCGAGGCCGGAGCGGAAGGTGAGGTAGCGCAGCAGGTTTAGGACAGGGATGTAGTGGTTGTCGGCCAATCGCTCGTACAGCAGGTAGAGCATCAGGCGGCCTCCCCGGACGCGCGCTCGCCTGCCGCCTTCAAGGCGTCGAACAGCGCCTTGGCGTGCGAATCCCGCGACCCTTTCACCATCACGACGTCCCCAGGCTCTACGGCCCGGGTGACGATCGGCGCGAGGAGCGCCGCCGTTTCGGCGTACGCGCCTTGGCGAGTCGGCGGAAGCGCCTCGAAGAGGCTTTTCATCATCGGACCGGCGCAGAAGACGAGGTCGACCTTGGCCGCCTCGATCTCCGACGCGAGACCGGCGTGGTAGGCGCGGGAGTCCTTGCCGAGCTCCAGCATGTCGGCGAGCACGGCGATGCGCCGGTTCGCGACGGCGCGCAGGCCCAGCGTGCGCAGGGCGGCGGCAACCGAGACCGGATTGGCGTTGTAGCTCTCGTCGATCAGCGTGAAGGCGCCGCCGGGCAGCGCCACCTCGCGCTCGGCGCCGCGGCCCTCCAGCGGCTCGAACGCCTCCAGCGCCGCCACCGCCTCGTCGAGCGGAACCTCCAGCGCTTCCATCATCAGGATCGAGGCGAGGCTCATCAGGCCCCAATGCGAGCCGGTCTGGCGCATCGAGAAGGCGAGCGGGCGGCCATGCAGGCGCGCCTCGATGCGGGCGCTGCCGCCCGCCAGGCGGAAGTCGGTGAGCTGCGCGGCGCAGCCGTCGCGGGTCCCGAAGCAGACAACCTGCGCGGAATGGCCTCGGGCGGCGTCGGCCAGGAAATCGAACCAGCGATTGTCTGCGTTGAGCACCGCCTTGCCGCCGCTCGTCAGCCCCTCGAAGATCTCGGCCTTGGCGCGGGCGACGCCGATCTCGCCGTCGGCGAAGTTCTCGATGTGGGCTTGCGCGACGGTGGTGACGACCACGGCTTGCGGGCAGACCATGCGGGTGAGCGGGGTGATCTCGTCGGCATGGTTCATGCCGACCTCGAACACCGCGCGCTGTGTGGCCTGCGGCATGCGAGCCAGCGTGAGCGGCACGCCGATGTGGTTGTTGTAGGACTTCACCGACGCGTGGGCCGGGCCGGCGCGCCTGAGTCCCGCAGCGATCGCCTGGGTGACGCTGGTCTTGCCGACCGAGCCGGTGACCGCGCCGCGCCGGGCCAGCGACGCGCGCGCCCGGGCCGCTTCGCCCATCCGCTCCAGCGCCTTCAACGTGTCGGCCACCATCACGGCCGCGCCGCCGACGGGCTTCGCGGCCAGCACGCCCGCCGCGCCGCGCTCCAAGGCGGCCGCTGCGAACGCGTGGCCATCGCGCTCGCCGGCCAGCGCAACAAACAGGTCGCCGGGCTCCAGCGTGCGGGTGTCGATCGAGACGCCGGTGGCGACGAACGGCGCGCCAGAAAGCTGGCCGCCGGTGGCGGCGACGATCTCAGCCGAGGTCCAGAGTGGCTCAGCCATGCGCCGGCTCCAGGCCGAGCGCGGCGGCGGTCTCTTCGACGTCGTCGAACGGATGGATGATTGCGCCAATGGTCAGGCCCTGCTCGTGGCCCTTGCCGGCCACCACGAGCACGTCGCCGCCTTTCAGCATGGCGGTGGCGGCGCGGATCGCCTCGCGGCGGTCGCCGATCTCCTTCAGGCCGGCGGCGCCGGCGCGGATCTCGGCACGGATGGCGGCAGGGTCCTCGGACCGTGGATTGTCGTCGGTGACGATGGCGACGTCGGCAAGGCTGGCGGCGATGGCCCCCATCTGCGGACGCTTGCTGCGATCACGGTCGCCGCCCGCGCCGAACACCACGATCAGCCGGCCGGAAGCGTGCGGGCGGAGCGCCAGCAGCACCTTCTCCAGGCCATCCGGCGTGTGGGCGTAGTCGACGTAGGCCTCGCCACCCCTGCGGCCGGCGCCGACACGCTGCATGCGCCCGCGCGCACCCTCGATGTGCTCGAGCGCCTCGAGCACCGCGTCTGTCGGCTCGCCGGCGGCGATGCAGAGGCCGGCGGCGACGAGCGCATTGGAGGCCTGGAAGGCGCCGGCGAGCGGCAGGCGGATGTCGAAGTTGCGGCCGGCGGCGCCGATGCGCAGGCGCTGGCCCTCGGGCGTCAGCGAGCGGTGCGCCAGCGTCAGGCTCTCGCCCATCGCGCCAACCGAAAAGACCGACAGCCCGTTGATCACCGCTGCGGCGGCGAAGGCCGGATAGGCGTCGGAGTCGGCGTTGAGCACGGCGGTCGCGCCGCGCGGGGCCAGTTCCTCGAACAAACGTAGCTTGGCGCCGCGATAGGCGGCCATTGTGCCGTGGTAGTCGAGGTGGTCCTGGGTGAGGTTGAGGAAGCCGGCGGCGGCCAGCTTCACCCCATCGAGGCGGCGCTGGTCGATGCCGTGCGAGGAGGCTTCCAGCGCCAGGTGGGTGACGCCGCGGCCGGCGAGTTCGGCCAGCAGGCGCGCGACTTCGCCGGCGTCGGGCGTCGTCAGCCCTCCCGGCGGGGTGATCTGGTCGGCGCCCGCCTGCACGCCCAGTGTGCCCATGCTGGCTGACGCGTGGCCCAGCCGCTCGAAGATCTGCCTGCAGAAGGTTGCGACCGAGGTCTTGCCGTTGGTGCCGGTAACGGCCACGCAGGTGGCCGGCTGCGCGCCCCAGAACGCGGCGGCGGCCAGTGCGTAGGCGCGACGGGCGTCGCGCACCTGAACCACCGGGACGTTGGCGTTCATTGGGACGCCCACTGGCGCCTCAGCGATCAGCGCGGCGGCGCCGGCCTTCAGGGCGGCGGGGACGAAGTCGCGGCCGTCGGCGCGCACGCCGGGCAGCGCGACGAACAGCCAGCCGCGCTTCACATTGCGGCTGTCGGCGGTGACGCCCTCGATAAGGGGGTCGGCCGCCAGGTTGCG
>DATNEH010000249.1:0-10808 GCA_035553015.1 Caulobacteraceae bacterium
ATGTTGAGCGTGGTCCAGACGTTGATCCCCGCCCCGATCAGCTCCTCTACATCCTGCCAGCGCTTCGGATGGCGCGAGCCGGGCGCGTTGGAGTGGGCGAACTCATCGATCAGCAGCAGCTGCGGGCGACGCTTCAGCGCCGCGTCGATGTCGAACTCCAGGAGCGTGCGGCCGCGGTACTCGATCGGCCGGCGGGGCATGATCTCCAGCCCCGCGGTCAGCGCCTCGGTCTCCTTGCGCCCGTGCGTCTCGACGACGCCGACCACCACGTCGCGGCCCTCGGCCTTGCGGCGCGCCGCCTGGGCCAGCATTTCGTAGGTCTTGCCGACCCCCGGCGCCATGCCGAGGAACACCTTCAGGCGGCCGCGCCCGGCCTTCGCCGCTTCCTTGAGAAGCGCGTCAGGATCCGGGCGCCGCGGCTCGTCTAGCGTCATGCCAGCTTAGGCTGAGCCTTCGGGATCGCCGCGTCCAGAGCACGGTTGGTCATCAGCACGTTGACGTGCGGCTGGCCGATGAAGCCGAGGAGTTGGCCCTCGATGTGGGCGTCGATCACCTTGCGGACGGCATCGACGGAGACTCCGCGCGCCTTGGCGATGCGGTCGGCCTGCAGGTCGGCGTAAGCCGGCGAGATGTCGGGGTCGAGGCCCGAGCCCGACGTGGTGATGGCGTCGTCGGGGATCTCCTGGTGGCCGGTCGACTTGCGCAACGCCGCCGCATCGCCGGCGATCCGCTTGGCGAGGTCGGGGCTCAACGGCCCGTAGTTGGAGCCGCTGGAGCCGGTCGGGTCGTAGCCGTTCGAGCCGGCCGCCGACGGGCGCGGGTGCAGGTACTCGTCCCTGGCGAACGGCTGCGCCAGCAGCGCCGAGCCGATCACGTGGCCGGCCTTGTCGGTCACCAGGCTGCCGTTGGCCTGGTAGGGAAAGGCGGCCTGGGCGATGCCAGTGACCACCAGCGGGTAGCCAAGGCCCAGCAACAGGGTGAGCAACACCGTCGAGACGATGGCGGGGCGGATTTCGGAGAGCATGGTCGTATCCCGTGTCCAGCTTGGTCAGGCCAGGCCGATCGAGGTGATGATGATGTCGATGACCTTGATGCCGATGAACGGCGCGATGAGGCCGCCCAGGCCGTAGATCAGGAGGTTGCGCTGCAGCAGCCGCCCCGCACCGATTGGCCGGTAGCGGACGCCGCGCAACGCCAGCGGCACCAGCGCGATGATGATCAGCGCGTTGAAGATGATCGCCGACAGGATGGCGCTGCGCGAGTTGCCGAGCTGCATGATGTTGATCGCCCCCAGCGCCGGCAGCGAGGCCACGAAGATCGCCGGGATGATGGCGAAATACTTGGCGACGTCGTTGGCGATCGAGAAGGTGGTCAGCGCGCCGCGGGTGATCAGCATCTGCTTTCCCACCTCGACGATCTCGATGACCTTGGTCGGGTCCGAGTCGAGGTCGACCATGTTGCCGGCCTCGCGGGCGGCCTGGGTGCCGGTCTGCATGGCCACGCCTACGTCGGCCTGGGCGAGCGCCGGCGCGTCGTTGGAGCCGTCGCCGCACATGGCGACCAGCCGCCCCTTGGCCTGCTCCTCGCGGATCAGCCGCAGCTTGTCCTCCGGCGTCGCCTCGGCGAGGAAGTCGTCGACGCCCGCCTCGGAGGCGATCGTCGCCGCGGTGACCGGGTTGTCGCCGGTGATCATCACGGTGCGCATGCCCATCCGGCGCAGGTCGGCGAAGCGCTCCTTGACGCCCGCCTTCACCACGTCCTTCAGGTGGATCACGCCGACCAGCGAGCCGTTCTCGGCCACCGCCAGCGGCGTGCCGCCGGAGCGGGCGATGCGGTCGACCGCCGCGGAAAGCTCGGGCGCCAGCTCGTGCCCGGTCAGCCTCTGGATCGCGTCCACCGCGCCCTTGCGCCAGCTGTCGGCGCCGGCGTCGAGGCCGGAGATCCGGGTGGTGGCGCTGAACGGCACCGGGTCGGAGTCCTTCGGCGGCACGCCGGTGAGACCCTTCTCGAGCGCATAGTCGACGATCGAACGGCCTTCGGGCGTCTCGTCGGCGAGCGAGGCCATCATCGCGGCGCGGATCGCCGCCTCAGGCCGCACGCCCGGCGCCGGGATGATGTCGCTGGCCATGCGGTTGCCGTGAGTGATGGTGCCGGTCTTGTCCAAAAGCAGGGTGTCGACGTCGCCGGACGCCTCGACGGCGCGGCCGGAGGTGGCCAGCACGTTGAACTTCAGGAGGCGGTCCATGCCGGCGATGCCGATGGCCGACAGCAGCCCGCCGATCGTGGTCGGGATCAGGCACACGAAGAGCGCGCCCAGCGCCAGCGGATCCAGGTTGACGCCCGAGTACTTGCCCAGGCCCAGCAGCGTGGTGACCACGATCAGGAAGATGATGGTGAGGCCGGCCAGCAGCACGGTCAGCGCCATCTCGTTGGGCGTCTTGCGCCGCTCCGCGCCCTCCACCATGGCGATCATGCGGTCGAGGAAGGTGTTGCCGGGGTCGGCGGTGATGCGGACCTTGATCCAGTCGGAGACCACGGTGGTGCCGCCGGTGACCGCCGAGCGGTCGCCGCCCGCCTCACGGATCACGGGCGCGGATTCGCCGGTGATCGCCGCCTCGTTCACCGAGGCGACGCCTTCGACGATCTCGCCGTCGCTGGGCACCATGTCGCCGGCCTCGACCAGCACGATGTTGCCCGCGGCGAGCTTGTAGGCCGGCGTCGGCACGACTGCCCCGGTGTCGTCGATGATCAGCTTGGCCTTCACGTCGACGCGCTGGGCGCGCAGCGCGTCGGCCGCCGCCTTGCCGCGGCCCTCGGCGATGCTCTCGGCGAAGTTGGCGAAGACGACGGTGAACCAGAGCCAGATGGCGATCTGCAGCGCCCACCAGGGGTAGTGGTTGTGCATGAAGGCGTCGACCGTCGAGATGGTCGCCAGCACGGCGACGATCTCGGTGGCCAGGATCACCGGGTTCTTGGAAAGCTTGCGCGGGTCCAGCTTGACGAACGAGTCCTGGATCGCCCGCAGCAAGACGCTGGACGACAGCGCGGTGGAGGCGATCGCCGAGCGGCGGTTGGCGCCCAGGTGAGCGTCGGCGGCAATGTCGGTCATTGGAGTGTCTCTGTCTCCGAAGCGGGGTCAGTGCTGCTTGGCGACCACGTCCAGCACCATGAAGTGCTCGACGATCGGTCCCAGCGCCTGGGCGGGGAAGTAGAGCAGCGCGGCCATGATCAGGATCACGCCGACCAGCAGGCCCACGAACAGCGGGCCGTCGGTCGGTAAGGTGCCGCCGCTGGCCTCCAGCTTCGGCTTCGCCGCCAGCGCGCCGGCCATCGCCAGGATCGGCAGCGCAACGACGAACCGGCCGAGATACATCGCCGCGCCGAGGGTCGAGTTCCAGAAGGGGACGTTGGCCGAGACGCCGGCGAAGGCCGAGCCGTTGTTCCCGGTCGCCGAGGTGTAGGCGTAGAGGATCTCGGAGAGGCCGTGCGGACCCGAGTTGGCCAGGAACTTGTCGAGGTGCGCCCAGGGGACCACGCAGGCGAAGGCGGCGAAGCCCAGGATCGAGAGAGGCATGATCAGCACCGAGAGCATCGCGAACTTCACCTCGCGCGCCTCGATCTTCTTGCCGAGGTACTCGGGGGTGCGACCCACCATCAGGCCGGCGATGAAGACTGCGATCACGGCCATGACGATCATGCCGTAGAGGCCGGAGCCGACGCCGCCGGGCGTGATCTCGCCGAGTTGCATCATGAACATCGCCGCCGCGCCGCCGAGCGGCATGAAGCTGTCGTGCATGCCGTTGACGCCGCCGTCCGAGGCGCCGGTGGTGAAGGCGGCCCAGGTGGCGGTCGACGGCGCGCCGAAGCGCACCTCCTTGCCTTCCATGTTGACCTGTGACGCGGCGTGGACGGCATGCAGCGCCGGCGCGGGCTGCGTCTCGGACCAGTAGATCGTCGCGGCGGCCGCGAAGACGAAGACGGCCATCACCGCCACCAGCGCCCGCGCGTCCTTCTTGGCGGCCACCACCCAGCCGAAGGCGAACACGCAGGCGTAGCCCAGCGTGTTCATGATCACTTCCTCGATCAGGTTGGTGAGCTGGGTCGGGTTCTCGTAGGGATGCGCCGAGTTGGCGTTGTAGATGCCGCCGCCGTTGGTGCCGAGTTGCTTGATCGCTTCCTGGCTGGCGGTCGGATAGAGGATGATCGACTGCTTGCCGCCTTCGACGCCGACGGCGTTGACGGTCCCGGCCTGGTGGATCGGCCCTAAGTCGCCGAGTCCGGTTTGCGGCTCGCCCTGCGCGACGAAGACCAGCGCGATCACGAAGGCGAGCGGTAGCAGGATGTAGAGGCTGATCCGGGTCAGATCGACCCAGAAGTTGCCGAGACCCTCGGCCCGGTGCGCGGCGAACGCGCGGGTGACCGCCGCGGCCATGGCGATGCCGGCCGCCGCCGAGAGGAAGTTGTGGCTGGTCAGGCCCGCCATCTGGCTGAACGACGAGAGCGTCTGCTCCGGCACGTAGGACTGCCAGTTGGTGTTGGTGACGAAGCTGACCGCGGTGTTGAAGGCCAGGTCGGGGCTCGCGCCCTTGAAGCCCTGCGGATTGAACGGCAGCAGGTTCTGGAAGCGCAGGATCAGGTACAGCACGACGAAGCTGGCGATGCTGAAGGCCAGCACCGCCATCGCGTAGGCGTACCAGTTCTGCTGCTTCTTCGGGTCGACCCCGAAGGTCCAGTAGAGGGCGCCCTCGACCGGCTTCAGGACCGGGTCGAGCCAGGTGGATTGGCCCTGCCACACGCGCGCCATGTAGGCGCCGAGCGGAATGGCGAGGCCGACGGTAATGGCGATGGTGAAGACGATCTCACCCCAGCCGCGCGGGTCCATCGGTGGAAGTCCTTGTTGTGGGGTTAGAACTTGTCGGGTCGCAGCAGCGCCGCGACCATGTAGACGCCGATCACGACGACGGCGGCGGCGTAGATCAGCCCGACGATCATGCTCAGATCCTCTTCAGGCCGAAGGCGTAGAGGGCGAACACGAGCAGCGAGAGGACGCCGACGCCCAGATAGATGAGATCAGTCACAGCTTTGCTCCCTCGCCCGAAGGCGAAGCTAGAAGAGGCGCAAATATCCGGCCCCTGGGGATCAAAACTCGACGCGAAACCGGCCGCGGGGACGTAAGAAACCCATAAGAACGGGAGCCAACCCGCCCTACGGCCAGCCTGGATGCGACGGTGCGCCGCGTGGAACGTCCGCCCTAGCGTCGGATCAACCGGGGGCGCGCGTCACCGGCTGTTCCACCGACGAGCGCCGCGTCGTAGGTTGGACGCTCGAACCGGGATCAGCCGCCTTGCTGAGACACGAGACCTTCGACCTCGACCTGCACACGACGCCGGAGCTCGAGGCCCTGCTGGGCGAGGCGGTGGCGGAGCGTCGCCACCTGCACAGCTGGCCGTTCTCCCTGGTGGAGCGTCTGACTACGGCGAGCGGCCGGCGCTGGATCTACAAGACCCAGCGGACCCCGACCTTCGAGCCGGAGGTCTACGCACGCGTGTGCTCGCCGCTGCTGCCCGCGAGCCGCCTGCTCACCAGCGATGGCGTCCGTTCGACCATGCTGTTGGAGTTCGTGGACGCGCCTCTCGTCCGCGACCTGCAGTTGCCGGGCGCCGAGCTGGCGCGTCACGGCCGCGCCGTCGTCGAGGCGATCGGCGGGCTCGACGCGGACATCCCAGCCTACATCGACGTGGGCGACAGGGCTCGGTGGGCCGCGTTCGTCGACGCCACGTTGGCGATGCTCACCGAGCTCGTGTCCGACAGCCGGCTAACGTTGACGGTCGACGCCGACTTTGGCGACGTGGCGGCCTGGGCCGGGTCGAACGACGTGCGCCGTCTGATCGACGGCGCGCGGCCCGGCCACGGCGATCTCAATCCCGGCAACGTCTTCGTGACGCCCGACGGCTACCGCGTCATCGACTGGCAGCGCCCGCAACTGGCGCCGCCCGAGGTCGACCTCGTGGCCCTTCTGGAAGGAACGCCGAGCCTCTTCCAGCATGCGTCTGCGCCGGCGATCGGCGTCTTCTACTTCCTGCGGCTCTACTGGACGGTCGAGGCCAAGACCAACCTGTTGCCGGGGGTCACCGGCCTGTTCGATCGATGGGCCTCGGACGCCATCGCCTTCATCCGCCGCGCCGCCGCAGCCGCTGGCTAGCTGTCGGACGCGAGGAGCGCGCGGGCGATGCGCTCCCGCGTGAACGGCAGGTCGCGCAGCCGCGCGCCCAGCGCATGGGCGACGGCGTTGCCGATCGCGGCCATCGCAGGGCCGAGCGAGACCTCGCCCGTGCCGGACGAGCGCTGGTCCTGCTGGTCCATCACCAACTCCACGTCGACCGGCGGGACCTCGTCGAAGCGCAGGATCGGGTAGTCGTCCCAGGTGATCGTCGCGATGCCCCGTCCGGCGAGCCGAACCTGCTCCTTCAGCGCCCAGCTGGCGGCCATGATCATGCCGCCCTCGAGCTGGTTCTTCGCGCCGTCCGGGTTGATCACCTGACCGCAGTCGGTGACGCACCACATGTGGTCGAGCCGCACCTCGGTGTCGACGGTCAGCGCGACGGCCGCGGCCACGTAGGCGCCGCGGTCGCGGTAGCGGCAATACGCGAAGCCGAGCCCCCTGCCCGTCGCCGCCGGCCCTCGCTTGTCCCAGCCGCACAGCTGCGCGGTCCGCGTCACCACGTGGATGGCGCGCGGATCGGAGATCTGGGCGAGGCGGAACGCCACCGGGTCCTCGCCGGCCAGTTCCGCCAGTTCGTCGATGAAGCACTCGTTGGCGTAGGTGTTCACCGGTCCGCCGAGCCCGCGCAGCGACGACGTGCGCACCGGCGCCTGCACCACGTGCTCGGTCACCCGCCTCGCGGGGATGTCGTACGACGGGATGGCGTTGAGGATGCCGCCGGAGAAGCGCACCCCGGCCGGCAGGTTCGGCGGCGGCACGATCGGCGGGGCGGGCGGCAGGCCGAGCGCGGTCTCCGCCAGGCAGCGGCCGCGCCCGCCGGTGTGCGAGCCGCTCCAGATCTCGGTCGCGTAGTCGGCGATCCTGCCGCCGGCGTCGAGCTCGGCGGTCAGCTCGACGTGCATCGCCGTGCCGACCGGCTCGTGGCCGAACTCGTCCTCGCGCCGCCACAGCACCCGGATCGGCTTGCCGGGCCTGCGCACCGCGATCACCGCCGCGTCGATCGCCGCATCATCCGAGCCGTTGTGGCCGTAGGTGCCGGCGCCCTGGGTGTGGATCACCTTGATGCTGGCCGGCTCGACGCCGCAGACGCGGGCGATCAGCATGCGCAGCGGATAGACGCCCTGCGCGTGGGTCCAGACGGTCAGCTGGCCATCGTCGAACACCGCCAGCCCGCACGACGGCCCCATCGAGCCGTGCGCGATGTAGGGGCGGCTGTAGCCGGCGGTGTGCCGGCGGCGGTTCGACCGCTCGGGCGGCGGCTCCGGCGACGGGAAGCTCTGCGCTGGCAACTCCTTCAGCGACGCGGTCTCGGAGAGCGCGGGCGAGAGATCGCGCGCGTCGTCCCAGCGGGCGCTCTGCTCGGCCGCGCCGATCGCGGCGTTCGCGGCCGCCTCGCTCTCGGAGAGGAAGGCGACGAAGTTGGCCTCGCGCAGGATCTCCACGGTCTCGTCGCCGGCCGCACGGCGAATGGCGGCTTCATCCAGGCCGGCGAGCCTGGCGTGGAACCCGGGCTGGCGCAGCACGCGGGCGTGCAGCATGCCGGGTTGCGCGAGGTCGTGCAGGTAGGCCGCGCCGAACACCTTGGCCGGCAGATCGAGGCGGCCGTGGTCGCGGCCGACGATCTTGTGTTTCGACGGCGGCTTCGGCGTGACTTCGCCCGTGGGCGCGACGGCGAGGTCGACCTCGGGCGCCAGCGCCCAGTAGTCGAGGCCGCTCGGCTCGCCGCCCGCCAGGAAGGCGCCGTCGTCGATCTCGATCTCGGCCGGATCGCAGCCCAGGCGGCGCGCCGCGGCGGCCACGAACAGCGCGCGCGCCTCGGCGCAGGCGAAGCGGATCGAGGCGCCCGAGCTTTCGGTCGACATCGAGCCGACCGTCAGCCCCTCGTCGGGCGAGAGATCGGTCTCCGGGTTGACCACGTCGAGCCGGTCCATCCCGACGTCGAGCTCCTCGGCGGCGATCTGTGCGAGCCCCGTCATCGCGCCCTGACCGTACTCGACCTTGCCGACCGCGATGCGGACGAGGCCCGGCTCTTCGAACCCGACCCAGCGGTCGAGGCGCGGGTTGGCGGCGAGGCTGGCGGGAATGCTCATGCCGCGACTCCTTGGGGCATCGGCGCTTCGCGCATGTGCTCGGCGGCCAGCTCGACCGCCGCCATGATCCGGTTGTGCGCCCCGCAGCGGCAGAGATGCCAGCTGAGCGCTGACGCGATCTCGGCGCGGCTGGGGTTGGGGTTGCGGTCGAGCAGCGCCTTCGCGCCGACCAGGATCCCCGCCAGGCAGTAGCCGCACTGGCCGGCCTGCATCTCGATGAAGGCGATCTGCAGCGGGTGCGGCCGCTCCGGCGTGCCGATCCCCTCCAGCGTGGTGATCGCCTTGCCCTCGAGGTTGCCGACTTCCTGCTGGCAGGCCGCCACGTCGTCGCCGTCGACGATCACCGCGCAGGTCCCGCAATGCCCAGCCCCGCAGCCGAACCGCGCTGCCTTCAGGTCGAGCTCGCTGCGCAGCACGTCCAGCAGGGTGCGGGTGTCGTCGACATGGAGGCGGCGCGCCTCGCCGTTGACCGTCAGTTCAATGTCTCGAAGCAAATGAGATCCTCCGGAAATGCCACCCTCATAACATCCAGGCCGCCGCCTTGCGCCCCCTCCACCACCCGGCTGCGCCGGGCGGTCCCCTCCCCCGCTTCGCTGCGCTACGCGGGGCAGGAGCGAAGCTGCGACGCCTCGCTCCTCCACTGTCGCGCAGGCGACGGAGGGGCGCAAAGCGGCGGCCTCGGCCTAAGCCGGTCAGCCCTTCGCCAGAGCCTCGCGCTGCTCTTCCAGCGCCAGCCATTCCTCCTCGGACGACGCCAGTTCGGAACGGGCGGCGTCGAGCCGCCGCATCGCGGCATCGAACTCCGCACGGTCGCGGGCGAACAGGCCGGGATCGGCGAGGCGGCCCTCCAGCGCAGCGATCTCGCTCGTCAGCCGCGGCATGGCCGTCTCCAGCGTCTCCAGCCGGCGCTGGTCCTTGTAGCTGAGCTTCGCGGCCGCGCGGGCGGGCGACGGCTTGGGCGGCTTCGCGGCGGGGGCCGTTGTCGGCGCGCGGACCGCGTCGAAGAAGCCCGGGTTCTGGCGCACGAAGTCCTGCCAGCCGCCGGGCGTCTCCACCGCGTGGCCGGCGCCGTCGAGCGCGATGGTCGAGGTGGCGAGCCGGTCGATGAAGTCGCGGTCATGACTGACCAGGATCAGCGTGCCGTCGTAATCGGCGAGCACTTCTTCCAAGAGGTCGAGCGTCTCCATGTCGAGGTCGTTGGTCGGCTCGTCGAGCACCATCAGGTTGGCGGTGCGCGCCAGCGCCCGCGCCAGCAGCAGCCGGTTGCGCTCGCCGCCGGAGAGGCTGGCGACGGACTGGCGCAGCTGGCTCGCCTGGAACAGGAACTGCTTGGCGTACCCGGCCACGTGCATCGGCCGTCCGCGCACGTCCACCTGGTCGCCGCCGCCGGGCGCGAGCGCCTCTGCCAGGGTCACGTCCTCCGCCAATGACGCGCGGGCCTGGTCGACGTAGGCGATCGCCAGCCCGGTCCCCAGCGTCACCTCGCCGGCGTCCGGCGCGATCTCGCCCAGCAGCAGCTTGACCAGCGTCGTCTTGCCAGCGCCGTTCGGGCCGATCACCGCCAGCCGGTCGCCCCGCAGGATGCGGGTCGAGAAGCCCTTGATCAGCACCCGGTCGCCGTACGCCTTGGTGAGGTCCTCCGCCTCCGCGACCCGCCGGCCGGAGACGCCGCCGGCCTCGGCCGTCAGCGTCAGCGAGCGTTTCCGATCGCGCAGCAGCTCGGCCTTGCGCTCGCGCATTGCGGCGAGGCGCGCGGCGCGGCCCTCGTTGCGTGTGCGGCGCGCGGTGATCGACGAGTAGAAGGTGTAGCTCTCGCGCTCGATCGTCTTGTCGAGCCGGCGCAGCGCTTCGGCCTCGCCGGCCGCGATGCGCGCCGACCAGGCGTCGAACGCCGCGAAGCCCTGGTCGAGCCGCCGGATGCGCCGGTCCTCCAGCCAGTAGCAGCGCTGGGTGACCCGCTCCAGGAAGGCGCGGTCGTGGCTGACGATCAGCGCGGCCGCCCGGGAGGCGGCCAGCATCGCCTCCAGCGTCTCGATGGCGAAGATGTCGAGATGGTTGGTCGGCTCGTCGAGCAAGAGCACGTCCGGCTGCTCGGCGAACGCCTGCGCCAGCGCAGCGCGCCGCCGCTCGCCGCCGGAGAGCCCCACCGCCGCGCGCGCCGGATCGAGGCCGAGCGCCTGCAGCGCCGCCGCCGCGTCGTGCGCCGCCGCGCCGCCGGCGCTCGCGTAGGCGAGCAACGTCTTGCCGACGATCTCCGGCTCCTGCGGGACCAGGCTGATGCGCAGCGATGGGCTCTGGGTGCGCTCGCCGGCGTCCGGTTCCTGCGCACCGGTGAGGATGCGCAGCAGCGTCGACTTGCCGGCGCCGTTGCGACCGACGAGGCAGGCGCGCACGCCCTGCTCCAGCCCGAGGTCGACGCCGTCGAACAACTGGCGCGGCCCGTCGGCCAGGCGCACGTCCTTCAACGCGAGGATCGGCGGCCGGGCGGCCATGGC
>DATNEH010000250.1:0-11219 GCA_035553015.1 Caulobacteraceae bacterium
GGCCGACCTCGAAGAAGGAGCCGCGGTCGGCCATCAGCCGGATGGCGCGGCGCATGTCGAAGGTGGTCGTGCGTTTGCGCGGCACGATGGTGAAGAGCTCCTCCTCCGCCCGGTCGGCCGGATCGTCGGCGGCGGGCGCAACGTGCGGCGGCGCCTCATAGACGCTGGGCGGCAGGTAGGAGAGGAAGCGCTTGGTCTGCGCGATCGCGTCCTCTTCCGTCTCGGCCAGGTTGTCGACCGCGCCGTTGCGGCAGTGGATGCGCCAGTCGCCGAGGTCCTCCTTGGTGATGTCGTAGCCCATGGCGTGGGAGACGACCGGCGGACCGGCCACGAACAGCTGAGCGATGTCGCGCACCATCACCGCGAAGTGGCCGAGCACCGCCTTGGCGGCGCCGATGCCGACCACGCTGCCGAGGAGGACGTTCACGACCGGCACCGTCGACAGCTGCTGCGTGTACTCCGTGCTGCCGAGGTGGCCGGGCAGGAACGATCCGCCGGCGCCGGTCACGCGGGGCCGCCCGGCCTGGATGGCGCCCGAGCTCTCCTTGGCCGTGCTCTCGCCGTCCTTCTTCTGCTCGGGCACCATGGCCGCCACGCTGCCGCCGCCCGACGAACCGTCGAGGAGGCGCACCGACGGCACCTGGAGCTGCATCGAGAGCTGGTCGAGGTAGAAGCTCTTGGCGCCGATGGCGCCGTCGGCGTGGCCGCCGCGCGAGGTGAAGTCGTCGGCGCAGACGATCGCCGTGCGCCCGTCGACGCGGCCCCAGCCGCCGATGTGATTCGAGGGCGTGAAGTCGGAGATGCGGCCGTCGGCGTCGTAGCTGGCGAACCCGGCGATCGAACCGACCTCGTGGAAGCTGCCGGGGTCCAGCAGCAGGTCGATGCGCTCGCGGCAGGTCAGCTTGCCCCGGTTGCGCTGGCGCACGACGCCCGGGTCGGTCGAGCCCGGCGCGAAGCGGGCATGGGCGATGTCCTGGAGGGTCTTCACCTCGTCCAGCATCGGCGCCCAGGTGTCCTCGCCGTGGGTGCGAAGCGGGCCGGCGCCGTCGGTGGGCGTGATGGTGGCGACGATCTGGCCGGCAGCGACCGCGCCGCCCACCTCGACCGGCGCCAGCTCGGCGACGACCCCGGCGCAGGGCGCGGTGACGGCGGTCTCCATCTTCATGGCGCTGACCACCATCAGCACGTCGCCGGCCGCGACCTCGGAGCCGGGGGCGGCGGCGAGCTCGACCACCGAGCCGGCCATCGGGCACTCGACGCCCGCCTCGCCGTCGCGCACCTCGAGCGACGGGCTTGGCGTCAGCGACTGCAGGGACGCCTGCACGCGCGGACCGCCGCCGAGCGCGGCGGCTTGGGCATCGAACAGCGAGCGGGCGCTGGCCGGCGCGGCCGCGGCCTCGGCGGCCGACAGCAGCTCGGGATGGTCGGCGAGCAGCGTCGTGCGCGCATCGCCGGCGCGCACCTCCGGGCGGTCCAGGATGGCGCGCAAGGACGCGAGGTTGGTGCGCAGGCCGGCGATGTGGAAGTCGTCCAGCGCCCGGCGCGTGCGCTCCAGCGCCGACTCCAGCGCGCCGGTCGAATTCGACAGGCAGATCACCTTGGCGAACATCGGGTCGAACTGCGGCGGGGGGCTGAGGCCCAGGTAGCCGCAGGCGTCGACCCGCACGCCGCGGCCCGCCGGCTCACGGTAGGCGGTGATGGTCCCGGCGCCGGTGGCCACCACCCGCGCCTGCACGGCGTAGCGGCGGGGCGGGGCGATATCGGTCTGGCGCTCGATGCCGATGTCGGCCAGCCGCTCGCCGTCGGCGATGCGGAACTGCGCCTCGACGAGGTCGATGCCGGTCGCCTCTTCGGTGACCGTGTGCTCGACCTGGATGCGCGGATTGCACTCGATGAAGAAGTGGACGCCGAGGTTCGGCGCGACCAGGAACTCGATGGTGGCGGCGTTCACCAGCCCGCCCGCCCTCGCGAGCTTCAGCGCGTCGCCCAGGATCTTCTGGCGCAGCTCGTCGTCCAGGCCGGGCGCCGGCGCGATCTCGATGACTTTCTGGTTCCGCAGCTGGATCGAGCAGTCGCGCTCGTAGAGATGGACGAGGCCGCCGTGCTGGTCGGCCAGCACCTGCACCTCGATGTGGCGCGGGCGGTCGATCAGCTTCTCGATGAAGAGCGCGCCGTCGCCGAACGCGCCTTCCGCCTCACGCTGGGCGGAGACGAACGCGGCGGCCATCTCGGCCTTGTCGTCCACGCGCCGCATGCCGCGCCCGCCGCCGCCGGCCGCCGCCTTCAGCATCACCGGATAGCCGAGCTTGCCCGCCAGCTCGACCGCGTCGGTCGCGCCGGCGAGCGCGGTCTGGCTGCCCGGGATGATCGGCACGCCCTCGCGCGCCGCCAGCTCGCGCGCCGCCACCTTGTCGCCGAACAGCGCCAGCGCCTCGGGGCTCGGCCCGACGAACACGAGGTCTTCGGCCAGGCACCGCCGCGCGAACTCGGCGTTCTCGGCGAGGAAGCCGTAGCCGGGATGGACGCAATCGCAGCCGGTCTCGCGCGCCGCCTCGATGATGGCGTCGATGTCGAGGTAGGCCTTAACCGGGTCGGCGCCCGCCCCGATCTGCCGGGTCTGGTCGGTGACGCGCGTATGCAGCGACAGCGCGTCGGCCGGCGCATGCACGCTGACGCTCTCGATGCCGAGCGCAGCGGCCGCTCTGGCGATGCGGATGGCGATCTCGCCGCGATTGGCGATCAGGACACGCTTCAACACCAAACCTTGACCTCGTTAGCTCAGCGTGACGCCTGGCAGCTCGCCGCTGGCGCGCCACTCGGCCAGCAGCTCGAAGAACCGCAACGGGCCCGCGCCGTACATGTCGGAGAAGAACCCCTGGCGGTTACCCGCCTGGCCCTCGCTGTTGTAGTAGCCGGGCGTGCACTCCGAATAGAAGCGCTGGCCCATGCGGGCGAGGCTGCGCACCTCCTGCACGTAGGCCTCCTCGGCCTCGGCGGTCGGCTCGATCACTTCCGCGCCGCGCTCGCGCGCCTGCTTGACCAGGTAGGTCACGTGGTTGGCCTGTTCGCCCAGCGCCTGCGGCACGCTGATGGTGATCGCCGTCTGGGTGAAGCCGAGGAAGAAGCAGTTCGGGAAGCCGTGGCTGGTGAGGCCATGCAAGGTGCGAAGCCCCTCCGCCCAGTGCTCGGAGAGCGTCAGCCCGCCCCGCCCGGCGATGTCGTAGCCGGCTCTACGCGTATAGCTGGTGCCGACCTCGAAGCCGGTGGCGAAGATCAGGCAGTCGAGCTCGTACTCGCGCCCGTTGGCGACGACGCCGCGTGCGGTCAGTCGCTCGACGCCCTCCCCGTTGGTGTCGACCAGGTGCACGTTCGGGCGGTTGAACGTCTGCAGGTATTCGTCGTGGAAGCACGGCCGCTTGCAGAACTGCCGGTACCAGGGCTTCAGCTTCGCCGCGACCACCGGGTCGTCGACCAGTTGGTCCACGCGCGAGCGCACCTGGTTCATCTTCCGATAGTCGGCGATCTGCATCACCTCGGCGCGTTCCTGCCCGGTGAGCCGCCGCCCCAGCCTGTCGGCGATCTGCTTGGCCGCTGTGCCGGTGACATTGCGGAAGATGTCGGTCCAGCCGTCGTGGACGAGGTCCTCGTCCTGGTCGCCGCCGGCCACCAGGATGTTGAAGTTGTCCTGCCGCCGGCGCTGCCAGCCGGGCGTCAGCGAGGCGACCCAGGCCGGGTCGGTCTCGGCGTTGTTGCGCACGTCGACCGACGAAGGCGTGCGCTGGAAGACGTAGAGCTCCTTCGCCCACTCGCCGAGGTGGGGCACGCACTGGATGGCCGTGGCGCCGGTGCCGATGATGCCGACCCGCTTGTCCCTCAGCCCCGTAAGGCCGCCGGTGGAGTCGCCGCCGGTGTAGCCGTAGTCCCAGCGCGACGTGTGGAAGGTGTGGCCGGCGAACTCGGTGATGCCCGGGATGCCCGGCAACTTCGGCCGGCTGAGCGGCCCGCAGGCCATCGCCACGTATTGTGCGGTGAAGCGGTCGCCGCGGCTGGTCGAGACGACCCAGCGCTTGCCGGCCTCGTCCCACGTCAGGCCGGTGATCGCGGTCTGCAGCAGGGCGTCGTCGTAGAGCCGGTAGTGACGGGCGATGGCGCGGCTGTGCTCGAGGATCTCCGGCGCGAACGAATACTTGTGCTTGGGGATGTAGTTCAGCTCTTCAAGCAGCGGCAGGTAGCAGTAGCTCTCCACGTCGCACATGGCGCCGGGGTAGCGGTTCCAGTACCAGGTGCCGCCGAAGTCGCCGGCGCTCTCGACCATGCGGATCTTCTCGAAGCCGGCTTCGCGCAAGCGCGCGCCCATCAGCAAACCGCCGAAGCCGCCGCCGATGATTGCGAACTCGACGTGATCGGCGACCGGCGCACGGGTGAAGCCGGGCTCGACGTACGGGTCGTCGATGTAGTGGGCGAACTCGGCCTTGATCTCGACGTACTGGCCGACGCCGTCCGAGCGCAGGCGCTTGTCGCGCTCGGCCATGTACTTGTCGAACAACGCGTCGGGATCGAAGTCGAGATCGCCGACGATCTCGGCGATCTCGGGGGCGAGGTCCATCGTCATGTCAGCGCCGCTCCAGCGTTGCTTACAGAGTAGAGGTCAGGCGAACAGGAAGTGGCTGGCCAGGTCCTTCCGGATTTCCTGCATGTGCGTGTAGTACTGGAAGAAGCCGCCGTTGTAGTTGCCATCCTGGCGGCGGTTGAACTCGCCCTCGAAGTTGTAATAGCCCGGCGTGCAGTCGGCGTTGCGGCTGGTCTTGCCGCGGTGGGCGATCACCTCCTGCACCCACCACTCCTCGGTCTGCGGCGTCACGTCGATCTCGGCCGCGCCGCGCTCGCGCGCCAGCTTGATGCACTCGGCGATGTGATCGCCCTGCGTCTGCAGCATGAAGGTCAGGTTGAACTGGAACGAGGCCTGGTAGCCGCCCATGATGAAGAGGTTGGGGAAACCGTGGGTGTGCACGCCGAACAGGGTGCGGATGCCGTCGGCGTAGACCTCGTTGATCTCGCGCCCGTCGCGGCCGCGGATCTCGTTGTAGATGCCGGTCTTCTGCACCTCGAAGCCGGTCGCGTAGATCAGCAGGTCGAGCGGATACTCCTGGCCTTCGAACACCGGCCCTTCCGGCCCGATCTCGGCGATCCCCTTGCCCTTGGTGTCCACCAGCTTGACGTTCGGGAGGTTGTAGGTGGGCAGGTAGTCGTCGTCGAAGCACGGCCGCTTGCACATGAACATGTACCAGGGCTTCAGCGCGTCGGCGGTCGCCTTGTCGTGCACCAGCTCATCGATGCGCGCGTGGATGCGCATCATATGGTCGATGTTGGCGTTCTCCTGGCGGCGGATCTTCTCCTCGCGGCTGACCTTGGCGAGCTCGGCGGCGCGCTCGAGGTCTTCCGGGCGGCCGCGGATATGCTTCATGCGGCGGTTCTGCTGCCAGCCGGGCTCGAGGCGCGCGGCCCATTCCGGATCGGTCGGCCGGTCGCCGCGGATGTCGATGCCGGAGGGCGTGCGCTGGAAGACGTAGAGCTGCTTGGCGGCCTTCCCCAGCCGCGGGATCGCCTGGACCGCGGACGCGCCGGTGCCGATGATGCCGACCACCTTGTCGGCGAGGTTCTCCAGGTCGCGGCCCGTGTAGGCGTAGTCCCAGCGGCTGGTGTGGAACGAGTGGCCGGCGAAGCTCTCCATGCCGGCGATCTTCGAGAGCTTGGGCTTGGAGAGCGTGCCGTTGGCGCAGATCACGAACTTGGCGCGCATGCGATCGCCCCGGTCGGTCTCCAGCACCCAGACCTGGGCGGCCTTGTCCCAGGTCGTCTTCAGCACCGTGGTGCGGAAAACGGCGAGGTCGTAGAGGTCGTAGCGCTGCGCGATCGCCTGGCAGTGGGCGTAGATCTCCGGCCCCTTGGCGTAGAGCCGCGAGGGCACGTAGCCCATCTCGTCCAGCAGCGGCAGGTAGTCGTAGGAAGGCACGTCGCAGGCCGCGCCGGGGTAACGGTTCCAGTACCAGGTGCCTCCGACATCGGCGCCGCGCTCGACGATGCGGATGCTCTCCACGCCGCGCTCGCGCAGGCGCGCCGCGGTGAGCAGCGCCGAGAAACCGCCGCCGATGAACAGCACCTCGACCTCGTCGTCGATCGGCGCGCGCTCGGGCGCCGGCTCGGCGTGGGGGTCGGTCGCGTACTTCGCCAGCGCGCCGGAGAAGTCGGAGGTGTACTGGGCGGAGCCCTCGGGCCGGTAGCCGAGCCTCAGGTCCCGCGCCTCGGCGAACTTCGCCTTGATGCCGTCGTAGTATTCCTGCGGCGGCCGCTCGCGCTGGGTCGCATCGTCTGCCACGTCGATCCTCCCGATTTTCGTTGGGATCACGTTGCGACTTCAAACGCCTGTTCGCAAGCCTCGCAGTGGCGGGTTGATGCTCCCCTCCCCGCAAGGGGGAGGGAACCTGGCGGCAGGCTCCGCGCTACAGCGCCCCTTTGACCGCGTCGACGATCTCGGCGTCCTGCGGCGGCGTCCTCGGACCGAACGCGGCGACCGCTTCGCCGTCCTTGCCGATCAGGATCTTGTGGAAGTTCCAGACCGGCACCGCGGGCGTGCCGAGCTGCGCCTCGGCCCAGGCGTAGAACGGATGGCGAGCGTCGTCCTTCACGTCGACCTTGGCGGTCATCGGGAAGTCGACGCCGAATTTGGTCTCACAAAACGCTTTGATCTCGGCCTCGGCGCCCGGTTCCTGGCCGGCGAACTGGTTGCAGGGCACGCCCAGCACCACCAGGCCCTGGTCGCGGTAGTCGCGATAGAGCGCCTCCATGCCCTCGTACTGAGGCGTCAGCCCGCAGCGCGAGGCGACGTTCACCACCAGCACCGGCTTGCCCTTGAAGCTGGCGAGCGGCAGCGGCTCGCCGTCGATGCTGGTGAACGAGAAATCGTGGGCGTTGGACATGTCGCTGTTCCCTCTGTCGCGGCGATGATCGGAGGCAGTACGCGACTGCCGCTGCGTGAGGTTACACCGGCCCACGCGAGCGCAGCTAGCCGCGCACCAGCCCCTGCTGGATCAGCGCGCCCTCGACTGCGAGCGCCAGGTCGAGCGCGCGGGCGCCATCGCGGGCGCTGGCGAGCGGGGCGGCGCGCGCGCCGCGCACGGCAGCGATGAAGGCCGCCAGGCTCGCGCCCAGCTTGTCCCTGGCGGCCGGCGCCTCGGCGAAGTGCAGGTCGAGCGCGAACGGCGTGCTGTTGACGACCGCGTGGGTCATGAAGTCGACCCGCACCTCGCCCGACGGATAGACGACCCGCAGCGTCCGTTCCGGCCCGTCGGCGATCCGCGAGGCGCGGAAGCGTGCGATGAAGCCGCTCTCGAACTCGACCTCGGCATCGACCCGGTCGAGCGTGGCATTGGCGACGGCGGCGCCGTCGGCCTCCACCGTCGCAGGGTCGCCCTCGCCCAGCGCCAGCGCCAAGTCGACGTCGTGGATCATCACGTCGAGCACTACCGAGACATCGAGGTTGCGTGGGTTGGGCGCGTTCACCCGCACCGCCTCGAGCAGCGTCGGCCGTTCGGGCGCATCGAAGAGACCCATCGCCTGCAGCCCGACGCGCTCCAGGAACCCGCAGGCGGCGACGACGCCGGTCTTGGCGGCGAGCTCGGCGATGCGGGCGGCGTCTTCCGGATCGGCGGCCAGCGGCTTTTCCACGTAGACCGCCTTGCCGGCCTCGAGCGCGGCGATCGCGGCGCACGCGTGGGCGGTGGCCGGCGTGGCGATCGAAACGACGTCGACCGAGGCGATCAGCTCTTCCTCGCTGGCGAACACCCGGCCGCCGACCTTGGCCGCGAGCGCCTCGGCGTGCACCGCGTGGTGGTCGTAGACGCCGGCCAGGACCACGCCCGGCAGGGCGGCGTACTTCTGTGCGTGGTAGCCCCCGAAAACGCCCGCGCCGATCACGCCGGCGCGCAAGACTTCAGCCATCGCGGCTCCTTTCCGGCGCGCCGCCTAGCACCCGGGCGGCCCGCCTGCCAGCGACGGTGTGTTGCGGTTTGTTTCCCAGCGTGGGCGCGCGCCTGCGCATGCGACGTCTTGGCAAGCCGCTCAAACGCGTGTTTGTCGCGCCCAGAGTTGGACTGACGCCAGACACTGACGACAGACACTGACGCCAGACGAGGAGACCTCCGATGACCACTTCCCGCGAGATCCGCCTGAAGAGCCGCCCGGTCGGCGTGCCGACCGCGGCCAACTTCGAGCTGGCGACGGTGGACCTGCCCGATCCCGGCCCCGGCCAGGTGCAGGTCAAGAACACCTGGATGACCGTCGACCCCTACATGCGCGGGCGCATGAACGACGTGCCGAGCTACGTGCCGCCGTTCCAGCTCGGCGAGGCGCTGCAGGGCGGCGCGGTCGGCGAGGTGACCAAGTCGAACGATCCGTCACTGAAGGCCGGTGACCTGGTCTCCAGCTTCTTCGGCTGGCGCGAAGGCTTCAACGCGCCGGCGCAGGCGCTGCAGAAGCTGGACACGCACGGCCTGCCGCCCGAAGCCTTCCTGGGCTACGCTGGCATGCCGGGACTGACCGCCTACGTCGGCCTCCTGAAGATCGCCGAGCTGAAGGACGGCGACGTGGTGTTCGTGTCCGGCGCGGCCGGCGCCGTGGGCTCGGTGGTCTGCCAGATCGCCAAGCTGAAGGGCCACACGGTGATCGGCTCCGCCGGCGGGCCCGACAAGGTGGCGTTCCTGAAGGAGATCGGCGTCGACCACGCGATCGACTACAAGGCCGAGCCCGACCTCACCGCCGCGCTGATGCGCGCCGCGCCCGGCGGCATCGACGTCTACTTCGAGAACGTCGGCGGCGCGCACATGGAGGCCGCGCTGATGGCCGCCAAGCCGTTCGGCCGCTTCGCGCTCTGCGGGATGATCTCGCAGTACAACAACACCGACCTCGGCGAAGGCGTCCGGGGGCTCGTGATGGCGGTTGGCAAGAGCCTGAAGCTGCAGGGCTTCATCGTCTCCAACCACCAGGACATGCAGGGCGCCTTCCTGAAGGACCTGTCCGCCTGGGTGGCGGCCGGCAAGATCAACGGCCGCGACACGGTGAAGGAGGGCATCGAGAACGCCCCCGCGGCGTTCCTGGGCCTCTTCAAGGGCGAGAACCTGGGCAAGATGCTGGTGCGGCTGTAGCCGGCGCCGCTCCTGCCCAAGAACCCGCATCGCCGGGCGTCCGCTGTTCAGTCCCGGCGACCCATGCACAGGTTGCTTCGACCGCCGCGGTCGGCTGTCGCTGCGGCAAGCTTTCGCATTCCAATGTTGGCTGAACTTACGCATATCGCGGTGACGTGACAGTTTTGCTGCGGCAGCCCTGCGACATGCGGAAGTTTCAATTCGTTGTTTCGTTACCGAACTCAAGCATAGCCATCCGCATAGTCGAGGTTCGGACGACCGAGCGCGCCCGAGAACTGGCTGAGCGGGTGCTGAAGGAGTCGCCGAACCATCTCTGCGTCGATGTCTGGGAGGGCGAGACCCACCTGTTCGGCGTCGGACAGTCAGAGCACCAAATGGCTAGGCAGCGAGACTCCGCAAGCCGGCGGCCAGACGTCGCGCCGCCGGCGCCATCGCGGGGGGCGGAAAGCCGGAGAAGCCCAGCATCAGGCCCTGCCTCGGAGCGGCCTCCAGGTAGAGCGGGCTGATGGCGCGGGCGATGACACCGGCGTTGCCCGCCGCGGTTTCGGCGGCGAGGTCGCTCAAGTCGTCCTTCAGGTAAGCGATCATATGCATCCCCTGCTCGGGCGGATCCGGGTCCAACCAGGGGCTGCAGTGCGCCGCAAGCGCATCTGATAGCGCGTCGCGCTGGGCGCGGTAGGCGAGCCGGCGGCGGCGGACGTGGGCGGCGAAGTCGCCGCTCTGCATGAAGTCCAGCACGATGGCCTGGGTCAGCGACGGCGGCTGGCGGTCGAGCAGCTGGCGGGCGCGCAGCAGCGCCGGCATCAGCGCCGGCGGCGCCACCAGGTAGCCGAGCCGCAGGCCCGGGAAGACCGCCTTGTTGAGGGTCCCGACGTAGAGCACCCGCGCGCCGCCATCCAGGCCCTGCAGGGCGGCCAGCGGCGGGCCGGCGTATCGGAACTCCGAGGCGTAGTCGTCCTCGATGATCCAGGCGCCGGCGGCCCGCGCCCAGGCCAGCAGCTCCAGCCGCCGCGCCATCGAGAGCGTGACGCCGAGCGGATACTGGTGCGAGGCGGTGACGTAGGCCGCCCGCGCATCCGGCGCCCGCGCCACGCCCTCGGCGACGACAAGGCCGTCCTTGTCGACCGGGATGGCTCTCAGCGCGGCGCCCGCGGCGGTCAGCGCGCGCACCGTGGTCGGATAGGCCGGGTCCTCGACCCAGACCGGCGCGCCCGGGCCGATCAGCACGCGCGCGACGATGTCGATCGCCTGTTGCG
The DNA here is from genome assembly GCA_035553015.1 of Caulobacteraceae bacterium. Lineage (GTDB taxonomy): Bacteria > Pseudomonadota > Alphaproteobacteria > Caulobacterales > Caulobacteraceae > Acaudatibacter. The sequence goes on from DATNEH010000250.1 coordinate 10,457, forward strand.
CGCCGGCGGTGACGATCACCTGCGAGGCCTCGCAGATCACGCCGCGCGCCGCGCGCAGGTAGGCCGCGATGGCTTCGCGCAGGTCCGGATGACCGGCGGGTTCGGCGTAGCCGAAGTGCTCGGGCCCCAGATGCTTGAGCGCCCGGCGCGCCGCCCTGCCCCAGGCCGCCAGCGCGCGGGCGTCCATCAGCGTGCGGCCGGAGTTGAACGGCGCATCGCCCGGCAACGGCGGCGCAGGTGTCTCCTCGGCGATCTCGGCGGGGCGGTCGGGCGCCGCCGGGGGCGGGGTTGCGTTGTGCGGGGCGGGGTCAGACCTCACCTCCTGAACGCCGGATAGATCGGCCGCGACGAAGGCGCCGGCGCCCGGTCGTGTCTCGACGTAGCCCTCCGCGACCAGCTGCTCGTAGGCGCTGACCACCGAGGCTCGGGCGACGCCGAGCCGGCTGGCGAGGTCGCGGCTGGACGGCAGCCGCGCCCCGGCGCCGAGCGCGCCGTCCAGGATCGCGCCGCGCACCTGCCCGTAGATCTGACGCACCACCGGCCCGGCCCGATCGGGCGCCCGCCACGGATAGATGTCCGACCAACTCATGCGGCCTGCCCTTCAACTGGTCTGGCTATCTGGCAGAAATCGGACCTATCGGCCAGTCCACTTCGGCGCTACGGCGGCGGTCCAAGGAGGCCCCCATGTCCGACACGTCAGAGCCGAGCTACGCCCCCACCGCCCTCAGCCGCGTGCGCCGCCACCCCGAGCGCGGCCACTACG
>DATNEH010000251.1:0-5228 GCA_035553015.1 Caulobacteraceae bacterium
CGGGCCGGGCTCGATCTGCACCACGCGGATCGTGGCGGGCGTCGGCGTGCCGCAGCTGACCGCGGTGGCCGAGGCGGTGCGGGCGGCGAACGGCTCGGGCGCGCCGGTGATCGCCGACGGCGGCATCAAGTACTCGGGCGACCTCGCCAAGGCGATCGCGGCGGGCGCCTCGAGCGCCATGCTGGGCTCGCTGTTCGCGGGCACCGACGAGGCCCCCGGCGAGGTGTTCCTCTACCAGGGCCGCTCCTACAAGTCGTACCGCGGCATGGGCTCGGTGGGCGCGATGGCCAGAGGCTCGGCCGACCGCTACTTCCAGAAGGAGGTCGAGGACGCGCTGAAGCTGGTGCCGGAGGGCATCGAGGGCCAGACGCCCTACAAGGGACCGATCTCGCCGGTGATCCACCAGCTGGTCGGGGGTCTCAGAGCCGCGATGGGCTATGTCGGGGCGCCGGATGTGGCGAGCTTCCAGGACCGGGCGCGCTTCATCCGCATCACCGGCGCCGGGCTGCGCGAAAGCCACGTGCACGACGTGATGATCACCCGCGAGGCGCCGAACTACCCGAGCCAGGTGTGAAGCCGCCGGTCCCGGCGGAGCTCCAGCTGCTCGGCTGGAGTGTCCTCCTGGTGGTGGGTCACGTGGTGCTCGCCGCGCAGCTGTCGAACTGGCAGTACGGCCTCAGGTGGGCCGCAAGTCCGCGCGATGCGCCGACGCCGGAGCCGAGGCCGCTGGTCGGCCGCGCGCGCCGCGCCTGCGCCAACCTGATGGAGACCTACCCGCTGTTCGCCGTCGCGGTGCTGGCGGTGGGCCTGGCGGGCCGCTTCGATCTCTGGAGCCTGATCGGCGCGCATCTCTACATATGGGCCCGCGTCGTCTATCTGGCGCTCTACCTGGGCGGCGTGCCGCTGATACGTTCGTTGGTCTGGAACGTGGCGCTGATCGGCATACTCATGGTGCTGGCGCAGCTCATCTGAGCTCTCGCACTTCTCCCTTGCGAGAGGCGTTTGTGGAGGAACCTTCCGTTGCGTGACGGCGGCCGCATTTCGGCGGCGATCGAGGTGCTGGGCGAAATCGGGGCGCGCCATCGGCCGGCGCACCTGGCGCTGAAGGCCTGGGGCGACGGCGCGCGCTATGCCGGGGCCAAGGACCGTGCGTTCGTCTCCGGCCTGGTGCTCGACGCGCTGCGCCGCCGCCGCTCGACGGCCTGGATGATCGGCGAGGACAGCGACCGCGCGCGTGTGCTCGGGGTGCTGCGGTTCGCCTGGGACTGGCCCGTCGAGCGGCTGGCGGAGGCCGCGGCCGATGCGCCGCACGGTCCCGGCGCGCTGACCGACGCCGAGCGTGCGCGCCTGGCGGACCCGGTCCCACTCGCGGGCGCGCCGGCGCCCGTGCAAGGCGACTATCCGGACTGGCTCGACGCCTCATTGGCGCGGGTGTTCGGCGAGGCGCGCGGCGCCGAGCTGGCGGCGATGGCCGCGCGCGCGCCGGTCGACGTGCGCGCCAACACGCTGAAGACCGATGCCGGCCACGTGCTGAAGGCGCTGGCGCCGTTCGATCCGGCGCAGTTCGACTTCCTGCCCGACGCCATCCGCATCGCCGCCCCCGAGGCCAGCGAGCGGGCCGCGCCGGTCGAGGCCGCGCCGGCCTTCGCCAAGGGCTGGTTCGAGGTGCAGGACGCCGGCTCGCAGGTCGCCGCGGCGGTCGCCGGCGATATCCGCGGCCGCCAGGTGCTCGACTTCTGCGCCGGCGGCGGCGGCAAGACGCTGGCGCTGGCCGCCGCGATGGCCAACACCGGCCAGCTCTACGCCTACGACGCCGACGCCCGGCGCCTGGCCGAGACCGCCAAGCGCGCGCAGCGCGCCGGCGTGCGCAGCCTGCAGGTGCGCTCGCCGATCGCCCCGAAGGCGCTGGCCGGGCTCGAGGGCCGCATGGACCTGGTCTTCGTCGACGCGCCCTGTACGGGCTCGGGTGTCTGGCGGCGCCATCCGGACGCCAAGTGGCGGCTGACGCAGCAGCACCTGGACCGCCGCATCGGCGAACAGGATGAGGTGCTGGCCGCCGCCGCGCCGTTCGTGAAGCCCGGCGGGCGGCTGATCTACGTCACCTGCTCGCTGCTGGCCGAGGAGAACGACGACCGCGTGGCGGCCTTCGTCGCCGCGCACCCGGACTTCGGCGTCGCGGACATCGAGCTCGCCGGGACGGCGCGCTGGGTGACGCCGGAAGGCTTCCTGCGCTTGACGCCGCGTTCGGCCGCCACCGACGGCTTCTTCGTGGCGGCGCTGACGCGGCGCGCCGCTTAGGACGCCGGGGCCGGGAACATTCGGCGCTCGGTCCGGGAAACGCGGCTCTTCCCAGCGTCGCCGCCGCATGCTGGGCTGAGACAGGGCGAGGAGGGCGCTGGCATGACCCATCTGACCGACCTGTGGCGCGAGCGCGGCGTGGGCCGGCTGCTGCCGCGCCTCGTGATCATCGGGGCGGTGGCGATGTTCGCGATCGGCACGGCGTGGGAGCTGCTGTCAGAGCGTCACACCATCGCCCAGTCGACCGCCAATGCGAACCTCGCCGCCATTGCCGGTCCGCCGTGCCCCGCGGTCTCGGCGGCGGGCTTCCAGTCGGCGCTGAAGGCGCAAGATCTCACCCTGAAGTACGTCTTCGACTTCAACGGCGACACCTTCGGCCGGGCGATCGGCGACGGCGACTGCGATGTCGCCGCGGCCAAGGGCAGCGGCGGCTTCGGCTCCTACGATGTCTGCCAGTTCACCGGCCCGGCCGTGCTCTATGTGAAGACCGGCCGCGGCGAGTTCTTCTTCCTGCCGGGCCTCGGCCACAAGGCGACTGTGATGACGGAAGGCGGGAGCGCCCGCTGCGTGATGGCCGCGCCAAATCTCGACTACTGACGCGGTCCATTGCCCAAGAGTTCGCTAGAAGTGGTGGGTGCAGAACGCCAGCAGCAGGATGATCGGGATCGGCACCCCCAGCATCCAGAGCAGTATCGAGCGCATAACAGGTATCCCTCCAGGCGGTTGTTCTCGTTCACGTGGAGTGGCTAACGCCCGCCGCCGAGCTTGCGTTCCGCTGATCTGAGCCCGCCAGGAACGCTGGGCTTTCGGCGGGCGATGCGGCTAAGACGGCCCCGGTATCGAGGGGCGCGCGGCATGGACGGCTACGACATCGCGGGGCTGATCGGCGTTGCGACCATCCTTGCCGGCTACGCGCTCGCCACCACCGGTCGGCTCGATGCGAAGGGCGCACCCTCGCTCGCGATCAACTTCGTCGGCGCGAGCCTGATCCTCCTGTCGCTCACCCAGCGCTTCAACCTCTCCGCCGCCATCGTCGAGGGCGCCTGGGCGCTGATTGCGCTCATCGGCCTGGTGCGGATCGGCGTGCGGCGGCTGCGCAGCTGAGGCGGCGCGCCCGGCTCTGCAACGGACTGGACGGCGGCCCGCCGATCCGGCCACGTTGCGGGGCCGAGACGGAAGGAGCGCCGCCGTGTCTGACCACACCCAGGTGCTGCGCCTGGCGCAGCTGCGGCAGGAAGAACTCGCCGCTGAGCAGCGTCGGCTGACCCGCTTGCTCGGCCGCTACCGGGTGTTCAGCCATGTGGCCGTGTTGCTGGGCATCGTGGTGCCGGTGCTGGCTGGGTCGGAATTGGCGAACCCCACCAGCGCTCTGCTCAACTACCAGCTGGCAGGCCTCAGCGGCAGGTTGATGCTCGCCATGGCTGTCCTCGCCACCGCAATGCTCACCGCGCTCCACAAGGGCCTCAACTGCGAGGCCTATCACGCGGGCTGCCTGCGGGCGGTCAACACGCTGCAGAGCCTGGTGGAAGGCTACGAGGCGGTCGGCGCGTCGCACGATCCGGCGGCAGCGGTCGCGGCGCTGGAGGCGCGGCTGCGCGAGTTCCGCGAAACCGCCTTCGATGTCCCGCCGCTGCGGCAAAACCACCGCGCGGCGCTGGCCCCCGCCCCCATGACGCGGAGCTGATTCTCCACTACATGCCCGCCATGACGGAGCCTCACCACGACCGCGTCCTGATCGTCGACTTCGGCAGCCAGGTCACCCAGCTGATCGCGCGGCGGGTGCGCGAGAGCGGGGTCTACTGCGAGATTCACCCCTACGACGCCGTCGATCCGATGCTGGGGGACTTCGCGCCGAAGGCGGTGATCCTCTCCGGCGGCCCGGCCAGCGCCCACGAGGCGGAAAGCCCGGCCGCGCCACAGGCCGTGTTCGAGCTCGGCGTGCCGGTGCTCGGCATCTGCTACGGCGAGATGACCATGTGCGCGCAGCTGGGCGGCGCCGTGGAGAGCGGCCACGCCCGCGAGTTCGGCCGCGCCGAGATCCGCATCGTCAGGGAAAGCCCGCTGCTGGCCGGCCTCGGCGACGTCGGCCACGAAGAGCCGGTGTGGATGAGCCACGGCGACAAGATCACCGCCATCCCGCCGGGGTTCGAGGTGGCCGCCACCTCCGACGGCTCGCCGTTCGCGGTGATCGCCGACGAAGGCCGGCGGCTTTACGGCGTGCAGTTCCACCCCGAGGTCGCACACACGCCGCGCGGCGCGCTGATGCTGCGCAATTTCACCCACGAGATCGCCGGGCTGAAGGGCGACTGGACGATGGCCCGCTTCAAGGACGAGGCGACCCAGCGCATCCGCGCCCAGGTGGGCGAGGGCAGGGTGATCTGCGGCCTCTCCGGCGGGGTCGACTCGTCGGTGGCCGCGGTGCTGATCCACGAGGCGATCGGCGACCAGCTGACCTGCGTCTTCGTCGACACCGGCCTGATGCGGCTGAACGAGGCCGACGAGGTGGTCAACCTCTTCAGAGACCACTACAACATCCCGCTCGTACATATTGATGCGTCTGAACAATTCCTCTCGGCGCTGGACGGCGTTTCCGACCCCGAGGACAAGCGCAAGACCATCGGCCGGCTCTTCATCGAGGTGTTCGAGCGCGAGGCGGCGAAGATCGAGGGCGCGGCGTTCCTGGCGCAGGGCACGCTCTATCCGGACGTGATCGAGAGCGTCTCGGCCCGCGGCGGCCCTTCGCAGGTGATCAAGAGCCACCACAACGTTGGCGGCCTGCCCGAGCGCATGAAGCTGAAGCTGGTCGAGCCGCTGCGCGAGCTCTTCAAGGACGAGGTGCGCGCCGTCGGCCGCGATCTCGGCCTCGCCGAGGAGTTGATCGCGCGCGAGCCGTTCCCGGGGCCGGGCCTCGCGGTGCGCATCGTCGGCGC
>DATNEH010000252.1:0-3085 GCA_035553015.1 Caulobacteraceae bacterium
CGGCAACGAGACCACCACCAACCTGCTCGGCAACCTGCTGAACCGCCTGGCCGGCGCGCCGCAGGAATGGGCGGCGCTGCGCGCGGATCCGGCCCGGGTCGACGGCGCCATCGAGGAATCGCTGCGGGTGGACTCGCCGGCCCAGATGGTGATGCGGCGGGCGACCGAGGACGTGGCCGTGGGCGGCGCCACGATCGCGGCCGGCGACCTGGTGATGGTCTACCTGGCCTCGGCCAACCGCGACCCCGGCCGCTGGCCCGATCCGGCCGACTTCGCCCTCGCCCGCGAGGCGGGCCGGCACGTTGCGTTCGGGCACGGCGTGCACACCTGCATCGGCGCGCCGCTGGCGCGGATCGAGGCCAAGGCGGCGATGCAGGCGCTGCTGGCGCGCTTCGGCACGATCGAGCGCGGGTCGGCCGCCGGCCGGCGCCTGCCCGGCGGCATGCTGTTCGGCTTCCAGTCGCTGCCGGTGGTGTTCCGGTAGCGCTGGAGCGGGCCTGCCGCCCAGCCGCTACTTCTCGCCGACGGCCGCGCTCGCCGGCTCTCCCAGGTGCCGTGCGCGCGACAGCTCCAGTTCTTCGAGCATCGCCTCGCGCAACCGCGCGGGCGCCACGATCTCGACCTGATCGCGCCAGGTGAAGAGATGCCAGGCCAGCTCGCGCATGCCGCTGGCGCGGAAGGTGACGCTCACCGAGCCGTCCGGCTGCGGCTCGACCGTCTGCGTCGGATGGAACTGCCAGCTGAGAGCCTCCCCGGCGCTTTCGGGGAGAATGCGCAGCACCACGTCGTCGACGTCGTCCTGATAGATGCCGAACGAGCGGTTGGCGTAGGCCTGCAGGTCGAAGTCCGCCGGCGGCGCGGCCATGCGCTCCAGCACCTCGACATCGCGCATCCGCCCGAGCCGCCAGTTGCGCGGCCCAGCGCCCTGGCCCTCGCCATCGCCCTCCGCCGCGACCAGATAGTTGGCGCGCCCGAACATCAGGCCGTAGGGCGTCACCTCGCGCCTGGCCCCCGGCCGCGAACCGCCGTCATAAGTGAAGCGCAGCGCCCGCATCGCCATCAGCGCCTGGCGGATGACGGCGATCAGCGCTTCGTCCTCGAACGGCCGCGGCCCCGCCTGCACGGCGATCGTCTCGGACTGCACGAGCGCCTCCAGGTCCGGGACGATCCGCGCCAGGCTGGCGCTGCGCATCGCCGCGCGGATCTTGCGCTCCAGCGTCTCCAGGGTGCGCGCGCGGGGCTCGGCGCCCACTGCGCGCAGCGCGCTCGCCGCCTTGCTCAGCTCCAGCAGTTCCTCGGTCGACGGCGCCTGGAACAGCCGGTCGAGGCCGCCCGGGATGCGGAACCGCTTGGTCCCGCCGTCAGGCAGCTCCTCCATCTGCGGGAACAGGTCCCAGATCGCGTCGCGCATCCGCTCGACGGTGCGCCGGCCGACGCCGACGGCCTCCGCCATCTCGTCGAGCGTCAACCCCTCGGCGCTCGAGGCAAGCCGCCGCGCCAGGTCCAGGAGCAACGCCGCTTTCTCGTGCCGCATGGGTGCCACGACCGATTCTGACGCATGCCGATCCTCGCAGGACTCACAGGTGCGGACAAGGCGGGCGACCTCAGGTCAGGCCGCCCGCTGCAGCAGCTACGGGCGCCATTCCGCTTCGAAGTTGGCGAGGTAGGCGAGGCCCGCTTCGGTCAGCTCGAACCGGTCGGACTCCGACGGCTCGGCCCAATCGACCTGGCCGCTGCTCTCGGCATCGTCGCAGACCCGGACGATCTGCCCGGCTTCGTCGTCCCAGACGAGCGAGACCTCTTCCAGCCGCGTGGCCTCGCGGCCCAGCCGCCGGCGGATCGCGGCCTTGCGGATGCCGCGCCGGCTCAGCCGCAGCAGCACCCGGCCCTCGCCGAGGTCGTGGCGCACGTCGGCGTGCTCGAGGATCGCATTGATCAGGGCGCCCGACGGCGGCTGGGGGGTCACGAGTCTTAGGTACTCGTCGGTGCTCGGGCGCTTGGCGGCGGCTTGCTTCGGCATGTGAGGTCTCCGTGTCGGCGCAGACCAATGTGCGGGCGCGATACGTCAAATACGGTCGTAGACATGCAAGGCCGCTTCCGTCGGCGGCGGATCGGGGCCTGCCGCCGCGTCACGCTTCCCGGCGTGGCCGTGGTCGGACTAACGTCCCGCAAGAAGACCAACGGAGGGAGCAGATGGCTGATCGCAGCCTGCGCGGGCGCGTCGCCGTGGTCGGCGTCGGCGAGACCCAGTACTTCCGACACGGCCAGGCCACCGACCCGGAGTTCGTGCTCTGCCTGAAGGCGATCCTGGCGGCCTGCGCCGACGCCGGCATCGATCCGACCGACATCGACGGCTTCGCCTCCTACTCCAACGACCGCAACGATCCGCCGACGCTGGCGACCGCGCTCGGCTGCAAGGAGCTGCGCTTCTCCAACATGCAGTGGGGCGGCGGCGGGGGCGGCGGCGCGGGCGCGATGGCGAACGCAGCGGCCGCGGTGGCGACCGGGCTGGCGGACTGCGTGGTGGTCTACCGGGCGCTGGCGCAGGGCCAGTTCGGCCGCTTCGGCCAGGGGCCGCAGGCGCGCACGCTGACCGGCGACCTGGCGCTGACCGTGCCCTACGGCCAGATGTCGCCCGCGCAGTGGTACGCGCCGAAGGTGACGCGCTTCATGCACGAGCACGGCGTCGGCCAGGACGCGCTACGGGCCATCGCACTGGCCTCCTACCACCACGCCCAGTCCAACCCGCGGGCGGTGATGTACGGCCGGCCCTTGACCGAAGCGGGCTACGACGAGTCCCGCTGGATCACCGAGCCGTTCCACCTCTACGACTGCTGCCAGGAGAATGACGGCGCGGCGGCGCTGATCCTGGTCCCCGCCGAGCGGGCGAAGGACCTCAAGCAGACGCCTGCCTATGTGCTGGGCGCGGCGATCGGCGCCGGCTACCGGGTGCACTCGACGCCGGCCGGCTTTGCGACGCCCGATCTCGCCTCGTCGCACTTCAAGACGCTGGCGCCGCGCATGTACGAGATGGCGGGCGTCACGCCGGCCGATGTCGACGTGGTGCAGTGCTACGAGAACTTCA
>DATNEH010000253.1:0-7408 GCA_035553015.1 Caulobacteraceae bacterium
AGAAGGCGTCGGCGATCACGGCGCCAGCCGCTTCCGTCGCGAACCCGCGTCCCCAATGTTCGCGGCGGAACCGGTAGCCGAGCTCTCCTCCGTCGGCCTCGGGAACGACAGACACCCACCCAAGAAAGCCGCCGGTCGCCCGCTCGATGACCGTCCAGACGCCGACGTCGCAGCCCCTTGGCATGAGGAAGCCGCGATCCGCGTCCGGCTCCAGCGGCGTGGGGCGCCCGCCGTTCAGGTAGCGCATCACCTCGGGGTCCTGCTCGAGGCCGTGCAGGTCCTTCAGGTCCGCGGCGATGGTCGGCCGAAGCAGCAGGCGCGGCGTCTCGATCTCCATCCGCCGACGCTACCGCTCGGCGTCGCGAGGACAAGCCCGGCGTCGGCGTAGCGGACCCTCGGACGCGAGCGCCTCGTTGTCCGGCGTTCAGGCGGGTGAACCTTGGCTGAATGGGCCGTCCCGATCCGGTTCAGGCGGCGCCTGGCACATTGGCGCTCGATCGAAGGCGCCCAGACGGAAAGTAGAAGGGGGCGCCTTCGAAGCCGCTCGGAGGAGATTCTGGAATGAACATCAAGCAAACCCTGAAGAAGGCCGTCCTGGGCGCCGCCGCCGTTGCGACGCTGGGCGGCGCGACGCTGGCCGCCTCGACGGCCGATGCGCACCCGAACGCAGGCGCCGCGGTCGGCGCCGGCATCCTGGGCTTCGCGCTCGGGGCCACCATCGCCTCGGCCCACCACAATTACGGTCCGTACTACGGCTACGGCTATGGCCCGGGCTATTACGCCCCAACCTACGCCCCCGCCTACTACGGTCCCGCCTATGCCGAGAGCTGCCGCTCGTTCTGGCATTGGTCGCCGTACTACGGCCGCTACGTCCGCACGGTGCGCTGCTACTAGGCTGGCGGAACGTCCAAGAGAGCGAGAGGAGGGCCTGTCCCGGGTGAGCGGGGCGGGCCCTTCGCGGGTCCAGGGGCTTATTTCGGGGCCGGCTTCGAGGCTTCCACCTCGTTGCCCTTGGCGCGCGCGCCGCCCAGCAGCCGGCGGCCCTCCATCGCCTGCCAGATCGCCAGTGCGGGGATGCCGATGGCGATGTCACGCACCCGCTTGATCAGTGACAGCGCCAGCGCGAACTCTGGCGTCAGGCCGAAGAGGTGGCCGACGATCACGTAGCCGCCCTCGATCACGCCCAGCCCCATCGGCGTCGCGAAGGTGACCGTGCGGATCACGTAGACCAGGCTTTCCACCCCCATGATGGTGCGCAGGCTCATGTGGCGGCCGGCGAACCACAGGCCCGCCCAGACGCCGACGCCGCCCAGCACCCAGGCGCCCAGGTGCAGCACCGAGCTCAGCGTCAGCCGCGCCGGCTTCTGATAGAGGCCATGCAGCGAGGCGATGACCGCGCTGGTCTGGGCGAGCGCGCTGGGCGCCCATCTGGCCACCATGCGCTCGATCGGTCCCGATGCGCGGCGCTGGATCAGGATGAAGATGACCGCCGCCGCGACGCCGGCGCCCAGTCCGAGCAGCCAGGAGGAGAGCAGCGCCTGGCTTTCCAGCGGCGCCGAGGGCCGATCGAACAAGAGCGCGATGCCGATCGCGGTGAAGCCCAGCTGGCCGATGAACTCGGCGGTGACGTCGACCACGGTGGTCGAGATGGCGATAGCCGAATCGACGCCGCCGAGGATCGCGGCGCGCGCGCCGAACACGAAGCCGCCGAGCGAGGAGAACGGCAGCAGTTCGCCCGAGGCGTCGCGCACCAGCCGCGCGAAGTAGAAGGTGAACCAGGTCTTGGGCGGCGCGCCGGGGTCAAGCACCAGCCAGGCGGCCGCCAGCAGGGCGACCGGAACCAGGTAGGTGACGATCATGCCGACCAGGCCGCGCCAGCCGATCTCGGTGAACGCGAACGCCACCTTGCCGAAGCCGACCCAGGCGATGATGCCGGTGGCGAGCGCGAGGCCGACAAGCGCGGCGATCACCGCCCAGCGCCTTGCGCGGCTTCCTCCCGGTGTTTCGGGCGCACTCAATCGGCGTTCCTCGCTGATTCCACCCCCGGCGCGGGCAGCCGCGCGGCAGTCTTAGCCGCAAAGCCGCAACCCGGCCAAGGTCCTGGCCTGCGACGCATAATCTGTGTTCGACCGGGCACGCGGCCGAAAGTTGCAGGCTGCGAGGGTTGATCGGCGGGACGGCGGCCCTTAAGTCCGGCTCCTAAAGCGGGGAAAATGGGTTCGCCCGTCACGCGGAGCTGAACGTTGGCCATTCCTTTGGCGGTGACCGCACGGGTCGGCGCTTACATCGCGAAGAAGCAGCTCGGCGGCGTCAAGCGCTACCCGCTGGTGCTGATGCTGGAACCCCTGTTCCGCTGCAACCTGGCTTGCGCCGGCTGCGGCAAGATCGACTATCCGGACGAAATCCTGAACCAGCGCCTGTCGTTCGCCCAATGCATGGAAGCGATCGACGAATGCGGCGCGCCGGTGGTCTCGATCGCCGGCGGCGAGCCCTTGCTCCACCGCGACATGCCGAAGATCGTCGAAGGCTTTCTCGCGCGGAAGAAGTTCGTGATCCTCTGCACGAACGCCCTGCTGCTCACCAAGAAGATCGACCAGTTCAAGCCCGACCCGTTCTTCACCTGGTCGATCCACCTCGACGGCGACCAGCTGATGCACGACCACTCGGTCTGCCAGGACGGCGTCTACGACATCGCGGTGAAGGCGATCAGGCTCGCCAAATCAAAGGGTTTCCAGTGCAACCTGAACTGCACGCTGTTTGACGGGGCCGACCCCGAGCGCGTGGCCAACTTCCTCGACGAGATGAAGAAGGTGGGCGTCGACGGCGTCACCATCTCGCCCGGCTACGCCTACGAGCGCGCGCCCGACCAGGACCACTTCCTGAACCGCACCCGCACCAAGCAGCTGTTCCGCGACATCTTCAGGCGCGGGCAGGGCGGCAAGGCCTGGTCGTTCACCCAGTAGACGATGTTCCTGGACTTCCTGGCCGGCAACCAGGCCTACGCCTGCACGCCGTGGGGCAATCCGACCCGCAACGTGTTCGGCTGGCAGAAGCCCTGCTATCTGCTCGGCGAAGGCTACGAGAAGACCTTCAAGGAGCTGATGGATAACACCGAGTGGGACAAATACGGCGTCGGCAACTACGAGAAGTGCCGCGACTGCATGGTCCACTCGGGCTTCGAGGCGAGCGCCGTCGCGGACATCGCCAAGCATCCGCTGCGGGCGCTGTCGGTAGCCCTGCGCGGCGTGCGCACCGACGGGCCGATGGCCAACGACATCCCGCTCGATAAGGAGCGGCCGGCCGAATACGTGTTCTCGGCGCACGTCGAAGAGAGCCTGGCGCAGATCAAGGCCGCCAACCCCCGCGCCCGCAAGGTCGCCCGCGTCAGCTAGGCGGCCCACGGGGCAACGCCCGACGGTCATGTCCGGCGTCGGACGGATGGGCCCGGCCGGCTCGGCGGGCGAGGGATGGCCATGCGCCATCGATCTGAAGCTGTTCCGAACATCGCCAGACTGGCGCTCGCGCTGACGCTCGGCGCGGCGCTCTGCCTGCCGGGCGGCTGCCAGCAGGCCGGGCGCACGGTGCATGGCGCCGGCGCCACGTTCCCCGCGCCGCTCTACGCCTGGTGGGCAACGGCCTACCGGCCGGTCTCCGGCGTCACCGTCGACTACGAGGCGATCGGCTCCGGCGGCGGGATTGCGCGGATCCGGGCGAACACCGCTGACTTCGGTGCGAGCGAGATGCCGCTGTCGCCCGCCCAGCTGAGCCAGGACGGGCTCTATCAGTTCCCGACCGTGGTCGGCGGGGTGACGCCGATCGTCAACCTGCCAGGCATCCTGCCCGGCCAGCTGAAGCTCACCGGCCCACTGCTGGGCGACATCTTCCTGGGCGCGGTCACCCGCTGGAGCGACCCGCGCATTTCCGCGCTCAATCCGGGCCTGAAGCTGCCGGCCGATCCGATCGTGGTGGTGCGCCGCGCCGACAGCTCCGGCTCGACCTTCCTGTTCACGTCCTACCTCAGCCTGGTCAGCCCGGAGTGGAGGGCGCGGGTGGGCGCGGGCGACGCCGTGGCCTGGCCGACCGGCATGGCGGCCAACGGCGCGCGCGAGCTCGCCACCGTGGTCCGCCAGCACATCGGGGCGATCGGCTATGTCGAGTTCGGCGCGTTCAGCCGCAACTTCGCGTCCGTGCAGTTGCAGGACCGCGACGGCCTCTTCATCGCGCCCGCGCCCGACACCTTCGCGGCAGCGGCGGCCGGCGCGGACTGGGCGGGCTCCCAGGGCAACGACGTGCTGATGCTGAACGCGCCCGGACCCCGCAGCTGGCCGATCACCGGCGCGAGCTTCGTGCTGATCCACAAGCGCCCGCCAAGCCCGGCCCAGACCCGGCTGACCCTGGCCTTCTTCGACTGGGCCTACCGGACCGGCGACGCGGCCGCGGCCCGCATGGGCTACGCGCCGCTGGCGCCGGCGGTGAAGGACCTGGTGCGCCGCCAGTGGACGAAGAACGTCACGGACGCCGGCGGCCGGCCGATCTACACGCCGAGGTCCTGAGGGGGACCGCGCCCGCCGACGAATACCTCCCGTTGCTTGGAAAGGGGCGCCTCGCACGGCGACGAATGGCTAAGTCAGGCGTATAACCGATAGGCCGCGCTCTCACGGCGCGCGAGGGATGGCCATGCTTCGCCGTTCGCTCAACCTGGCGCGCCGCCGGCCCTCGCTGACGCTTGCCGCCGCGCTGGCGCTGGCCAGCGCGCTGATCGCGGGTTGCCGGCAGTCGGCCCCCGCCCACGCCGAAGCCAACACGGTGGTCGGCCTCGGCGGCTCGTTTCCCGCCCCCCTCTACACGCGCTGGTCCGAGGACTACCGCACCCGAACGGGCGTCGGGGTGAACTACCAGGGAATCGGTTCCGGACCCGCGGGAGAGCAGATCGGCGGCAATACGGCCGACTTCTTCGGGTCAGAGCAGCCGTTGACCGCGGCTCAGCAGCGAGCCGGGCTCTATCAGTTCCCGACCGTGGTCGGCGGGATCACACCCGTCGTCAACGTGTCCGGCGTCGCCCCGGGCCAGCTGAAGCTCACCGGCGCGCTGCTCGCCGACATCTTCCTCGGCGCTGTCACGCGGTGGAACGACCCGCGGATTGTCGCCCTCAATGCGTCTCTCAAGCTGCCGCCTGAGCCGATCGTCGTGGTCCACCGGGCGTTGCCCTCAGGCACCACGCTGCTCTTCACCTCGTACTTGAGCCGGCTGAGCCCGGCCTGGAAGGCCAAGGCGGGCGCAGGCGAGGCGGTCGCGTGGCCGGCCGGGGTAGGCGAGCGCGGGAGCGGCGGCGTCGTCGCTTACGTCGAAGCGACCCCCGGCGCGATCGGCTACCTGGGCTACGGCTACGCCAAGCACGGCAATCTCGCGTACGTACAGCTTCAGAACCATGACGGCGCCTTCGTCGCCCCGAGCATCGCCGCCTTCGCCGCGGGCGTGACGGGCGCCAACTGGGGAACATCCGGCAGCCTCGATGCGGTCCCGCTCGACCCACCGGGGGCGGGGGCCTGGCCGATCACCGGGACGACGTTCATCCTGGTCTACAAGCAGCCGCCCAAGCCCGAGAAGGTCCGGCAGGTGCTGGCCTTCTTCGATTGGGCCTACAAGAACGGCGACGCCACAGCGACCAGCCACGGCTTCATGCCGCTGCCACAGGCCGTGAAGGACACGGTCCGCAAGCAGTGGGTGGCGATGATCAGGGACGCGTCTGGCCGGCCGCTCTACAAGCCCAGGGCCTGACCGCGCTCACTCGCCGTGGGGCGCCGGGGCGGCGCACCGCCAGTGGGCGTTGGTCATGCGCCCGGCCTCGCGAGCGGCGGCCCGCGCGTGTCCTGCAAAACCGTCGGCTGCGCCTCGCCGAGCGCATGATCGGCGCTGACGATGGCGGCCGGGTCGGCGGCGAGGTGATCGACGAGGGCGTCGACCCGGCCGGGTCCGGCCAGCCGGTGGCCGAGCGCCCGGCGGGCGCGCTCGAGCGCCTGGAAGCCGTCTTCGGCCTCCAGCGCCGTGCGGATCAGCGCGCCGATCTGGAAGGGATTGGACCTGAGCGAGGCCAGCACCGGGCCAATGGCGGGGCGGCCGTCGGCGGCCAGACCCACCTGCGCCGCGTGCGGCAGCGCGCGCCGCGCGCCGTCCGAGACGCCGCGCACCACCGCGAACGGGGCGCGATGGGCCCGCGCAAGTCGCGCCACCAGATGCGATTCCATGTCGACCGCGAGCGCGCCGGTCGCCGCCAGCAGCGCAGCCTTGTCGGCGACGCTGGCGACTGGGCGCCCCGAGGACGCAAAGCCGCCGCGGCGTGCGCCCGGCAGCGCAGCCGCCAGCCGTTCGGTCCAGGCCGGGTCGGTGGGAAGCCGGTCGATACCGTCGAGCACCACTTCGCCGATGACGAGGTCGCCGACCTTCAGCGAGGAATCGAGCGCACCGCAGAGCCCGAAGCTGACCACGCCCGCGACGCCGGCGGCGAGCTCAGCCTCGAGCGCGGTCGCCAACGCCGCCGCATCGCCGCCGCCGATCAGCACCGGCGCCTCGGGGCCGAGGATCTTCGCCTCACGGGTCATGCCGACCACCACCAGGATGCCGCCGGGTCCGGCGATCGGCTTCATGACTGCTCCGGGCTGAGCCGTACTTTCGCGGGGCTTATACTCGCGGACGCTCGACCGCCGATAGTAGGTGATGCGACGCACCTGCAGGTGGCCGGCATCGCGCCCCCTCGCGGTTCACATGCCGTAGGCGACGTTGCGGTCGTTGCTGCGCGCCAGGTTGCGGTAGCGGGCCAGCGCCCACAGCGGGAAGAACTTCGCGTAGCCGTGGTAGCGCAGGTAGAAGACGCGCGGGAAGCCGCCGCCCGTGTAGTGGTCTTCGGGCCAGAAGCCATCGGCGCCTTGATGGGCCTGCAGCCAGGCGACGCCGCGCGCGACGGCCGGATGCTCGCTCTCGCCGGCCGCCATCAGCCCGAGCAGCGCCCAGGCGGTCTGCGAGGCGCCCGAGGGGTAGGGCTCGTAGCCCTTGTAATCGAGCTTGTAGCTGTCGCAGTTCTCGCCCCAGCCGCCGTCAGCGTTCTGGATGCGGATCAACCAGTCGGCGGCCTTGGCGACCATCGGCGAGGAGGCGCGCGTGAGGCCCGCCGCGTTCAGCGCGCAGAGCGCCGACCAGGTCCCGTAGACGTAGTTGACGCCCCAGCGCCCGAACCAGCTGCCATCGGCCAGCTGCTCGCGCTCCAGGTAGGCGAGCGCGGCTTGCATCCGCGGACTGCCCGGCGTCTCGCCGAGCTGCGCCAGCATGCTGACGCACCTGGCGGCGACGTCGACGGTCGGCGGATCGAGCAAGGCGCCGTGGTCGGCGAACGGGATGTTGTTGAGGTAGTAGA
>DATNEH010000254.1:0-11575 GCA_035553015.1 Caulobacteraceae bacterium
GTGCATCGCCTCCAGCGCCCGCTCCGCGTCGCCCGGCCGGCCGGCCGCGAACAGCGGATCCACCGGGCCGTCCGCGCCGCCCGACAACAGGATCAGCCCCTCCGCGTGCGCTACGATCCGGTCCCAGGGCACGTGCGCCTCGTCGGTCGGTCCGACGTCAAGATAGGCGGCGGACGAGAGCTCGGTCAGGTTGCGCCAGCCGGTCTCGTTCTGCGCCAAGAGAACGATCGTCGGGATACGCGCCCAGCGCTCCGCCTGCCCTTCTCCGATCCCGCTGACCGGCAGCGCGCAGCCGATGATCGGCTGCACGCCGGCCTCCTTGGTGGCGGTCGAGAACTCCAGCGCACCGTAGAGGTTGGCGCGGTCGGTGAGCGCCACGGCAGGCATGCCGGCCTCGCGCGCCAGCTTGCCGAGGACGTCGGCCTTGATGGCGCCTTCCAGCAGCGAGTAGGCAGAGCGTGCGCGAAGATGGACGAACCCCTCGTCGAAGCGCGCCAATCAGCCCTCCCCTCGCCCCATTCCACCGCCCACAGCGCGCGCCGGACGCGACTCAGCCCGCGAGCGTCGCCACCTGGCAGACCATCCAAACAAAGCTGACCACCGAGGCAAGCGCCAGGCCGTCGCGGGCGATGCGAAACATGGGGAAATCTCCGTCGTACCGGTTTTGTTCCGACCGCCGTCTTCCCGTTTTGTTCCGAAAGTGTCAAGCGCGGGCTGGGCTCGTTCAGCCCAAATCTG
The DNA here is from genome assembly GCA_035553015.1 of Caulobacteraceae bacterium. Classification (GTDB taxonomy): domain Bacteria; phylum Pseudomonadota; class Alphaproteobacteria; order Caulobacterales; family Caulobacteraceae; genus Acaudatibacter. The sequence goes on from DATNEH010000254.1 coordinate 739, forward strand.
TCAGCAGCGAAGCTAGGCCCTCGAGCGCCTCGACCCGCAGATCCGCCTGCCCCGCGTCGGGCGACGCCGCGTGGATCAACCCCCACGGGCCGCGGCGGACGAAGACCGCGGTCATGCCAGCCGCCTTGGCCGGCAGCACGTCGTTGTCGAGCCGGTCGCCGACGTAGGCGATGGCGCCCGCCGGCTCGCCCGCCGCCTCGGCGACCTTGGCGAAGAAGCCCGGGTCGGGCTTCTCCACGCCCCAACGCGCCGATGAGGCGACGAAGTCCGCCGTCACGCCCACCGCCGCCAGGGCGGCCTCCGCGGCCTCCGGCTGGTTGCCGGCGATGCCGACCCTGAAGCCGGCGGACCGCATCGCTCGCAGGCAAGGCAGCGCGTCCGGATAGAAGTCGCCGGGCTCCAGCGTGTAGCGCCAGCCGGCCGCCGCGCGGCGCGCCTGCTCGGCGGCCAGGTCGATCCCCGGCCGCGCCAGCTCGAACACTCGGCGATGATGCCAGCCGCGCTCGACGACTGCGCCCATCGCGGCGAAGAAGCCGAAACGCGGCACGCCCAGCCAGTCGGCCCACTCGCCCCAGTGGCGCGTCTCGTCGACCAGCGTCTCGCCGACGTCGAAGACGACCGCGCGGATACGGCTCACCGGACGATCTCGGCGCCTTCGGCCGCCGCGGCTGCCGCCGCCACCACGGCCGGCTCGCGCGGCTCGATGCGGCCGTCGCGCAGCGCCAGCACCCGGTCCATGAAGCTGGTGAGCTCGAGGTTGTGGGTGGCGACCAGCGCCGCGACGCCGCGCTGGCGGGCGAGGTCGTGCAGGCCCTGGAACACCGCGCGAGAGGTGGCGGGATCGAGGTTGCCGGTCGGCTCGTCGCAGAGCAGCAGGCGCGGGCTGTTGGCGAGCGCACGGCCGACGGCGACGCGTTGCTGCTCGCCGCCGGAGAGCCGCGCGGGCTGGTGGGTCAGGCGCTCGGCGAGGCCGAGGTCGGTGAGCAGCGTGCGCGCCCTCGCCTCCGCCTCGCGGCGCGGCTTGCCGGCGATCATCAGCGGCAGCGCCACGTTGTCGAGCGCCGAGAGCTCCGGCAGCAGGTGGTGGAACTGGTAGACGAAGCCGATCTCGGCGAGCCGGATGCGGGTGCGGGCGCGGTCGGACAGCTCCGAGCAGTCCTCGCCGTCGATGACGATGGTCCCGGCGGTCGGATGCTCGAGCAGGCCCGCGGCGTGCAGCAGCGACGACTTGCCGGAGCCCGAGGGGCCGATCAGGCCCACCAGCTCGCCAGGATAGACCTCCAGGTCGATGCCCTTCAGGACCTCCAGCGTGCGCTCGCCGGTGACGTACGAGCGCCTCAGACCGCGGATCGAAAGGACCGGCTCACTCATAGCGGAGCGCCTCGACCGGATCGAGCCGCGAGGCGCGCCAGGCCGGATAGAGGGTCGCGGCGAACGAGCAGATCAGCGAGAACAGGGTGATCTCGATCACCTCGCGCGGGTCGACCTTCTGGGGCACGTGGCTGAGGAAGTAGATCTTCGAGGAGAACACCTGGGTCTGGAACACCCACTCCACGACGCGCTGGATGCCGACGATGTTCAGGCAGAACAGCACGCCGATCGCGACGCCGGCGATGGTGCCGAGCGCGCCGACCATCGCCCCGCACATGAAGAAGATCCGCAGGATCGACGATTGCCGCGCGCCGATCGTGCGCAGGATGGCGATGTCCTTGCCCTTGTTCTTCACCAGCATCACCAGCGCCGAGATGATGTTCAGCGAGGCGATCAACACCAGGAGCGCCAGGATCAGCGCCATCACGTTGTGCTCGACCTGCAGGGCGTTGAAGTAGTCGGCGTTCTCCTCGGTCCAGTCCTTGATCACCGCGCCGTCGCCGGCGGCGGCGGCCAGCGCGGCCCTCGCCTTCGGAGCCTTGTCGGGATCGTCGAACCGCACCCAGATGAAGTCGGCGGGCGCCTGGCGCATGAACAGCTGCTGCGCCTGGCGCAGCGGCAGGATGACGACGCCGGCGTCGTACTCGCTCATGCCGACCTCGAAGATCCCGACGATGCGGTAGGCCTTCTGCACGGGCACCGAGCCCAGCACGGTCTGCTCCGGCGTCGGGCCGGTCAGCGAGAGCGTGTCGCCCACATTGACGCCGAGCTGGGCGGCCATCTTCGAGCCGATCAGGATGCCGTCGCCGCCGTCCGGCCCCTGCCCGAAGGTCGCCAGCGAGCCGACCTTGATGTTGTCGGCGATCAGGTGATTGGACTTCAGATCCTCCGGCGCGAGGCCACGCACCAGCGCGCCGGTGGCGGCGCGGTCGCCCTGAACCAACGCCTCCGATTCGATGGCCGGATAGGCCTCGACCACGCCAGGGATCGCCCGCACCCGCTTCAGCGCTGTCGGCAAGCTCGCATCGGCGATCACGCCGCCGTAAATGCGCGCGTTCGGCTCGAAGCTCAGCATGATGTGGCTGAGGTCGCTGCGGAAACCGTTCATCACCGAGATCACGATGATCAGCACCGCGACCGCCAGCGTGATGCCGACGAACGAGATGATCGAGATCAGCGCAACGCCACCCTCGTCGCGGCGCGCGCGCAGGTAGCGCAGGGCGATCTCGCGCTCCCAGGCGCTGAAGGCCGGCGCAGGCCCGTCGCTCATCGCGGCAGCGGGCCCAGCTAGAGGCCCCTCAGCATGCCGATCGAGATCCAGTGGAAGTGCACCGCGATCCAGAACGGCGCGAAGATCAGCGCGGAGACCCAGGTGGTGGTGAGGAACTTGCGCTTCAGCTTCGGATCCACCGGCGAGGCCGGATCGCCGCCGCCCGGCGCCTGCAGGCCGGCCTCGGCGTGGCTGACCACCCCCATCGGCAGGATGGAGAACAGCACCACCCACCAGAAGATCAGGTAGACGGCGAGCGAGGTCTCGATGTTCACGCGTGAGCCTCCACGGGCTCGGCCATCAGCTCGACCAGCACGCCGCCCATGTCCTTCGGGTGCACGAAGATCACCGGCACCCCGTGCGCTCCGATCCGCGGCTCGCCGGTCCCAAGCACCGTGGCGCCCTTGGCGCGCATCTCGTCGCGCGCCTCGAGGATATCCGGCACCTCGAAGCAGACGTGGTGCTGGCCGCCGCGCGGGTTCTTGGCGAGGAAGGCGACGATCGGCGAGTCCTCGCCATAGGGCTCGATCAGCTCGATCTGGGCGTTCGGCAGGTTCACGAAGCTGACCCAGACGCCTTGCTCCGGCAGCGCGCGCTTGTCGGTGATCGAGGTCGCGCCGAGCACGTCACGGTAGAGCTTCCAGGACTCCTCGATCGAGGGCGTGGCGATGCCGACGTGATTCAGCTTTCCGATCATGGCCCGGTCCCTACCACCCTTGCCGGCCCGAATGAAGGCGGCGGTTGACGCACACTTACGCCTGCGTGATACTTTGCAACGCAAAGCGCGCTGAATGCAGCTTGGGGGGCGCAAGTTCATGCAGGACCTCGACCGGGCCTTGGCAGAGATCGACGCCATCAAGAGCCAGCTGGCTCAGGGCGAGAGGTTCCACGGGCTGGGACCCACCGCCTTCGCCGCCACCGGCGTGCTGGCGGTGCTGGCGGCCATCGCGCAAGGGCTCTGGCTGCCGATCGCCTCGGCGCACGTCGAGACCTTCCTCGGCCTCTGGATCGCGGTCGCCGCCGTCTCGGCCGGCGTCATCGGCTTCGAGATGAAGGACCGCACGCGGCGCCTGCACTCGCACCTCGCCGACGAGATGATCGCCGCCGCCGTCGCCCAGTTCGTGCCGGCCGCGGTGGCCGCGGCGCTGCTGACCGCGGTGATCATCCTGTTCGCGCCGCAGTGCCTGTGGATGGCGCCCGGGCTCTGGCAGATCGCCTTCGGGACGGGCGTCTTCGCCTCCTGCCGCTTCCTGCCGAAGCGGATGGTGGTGGTCGGCGCCTGGTACGTCGCCACCGGCCTTGCCTGCATCGCGCTGGCGCAGGGACCGCATGCGCTGTCACCCTGGTCGATGGGCCTGCCGTTCGGGGTCGGCCAGCTGCTGGTGGCCGCCGTGCTGCGCTTCTCCCCGGAGGCGGCCGATGACTGAGACCAGGATGTCCGCGGCGCCGTTCGCCTACGAGGGGCTCGACCGCATCATCCACGAGCGCGCGCGGCTGGGCGTGCTGACCTCGCTGGCCGCCAACCCGAAGGGCCTCGTGTTCGCCGACCTGAAGCGGCTCTGCGGCCTCACCGACGGCAACCTCTCGCGCCACCTGCAGGTGCTGCAGGAGGCCGGCGTCGTCGAGGTGACCAAGAGCTTCTCGCGCAATCGCCCGCAGACGCTGTGCAGGATCACGCCGGAAGGGCGGCGCCGGTTCCTCGACTACCTCGCCGTGCTCGACCAGGTGGTGCGCGAGGCCGCGGCCGCCGCCAAGACGCAGGCCAGCGGCGAAGACCCCCTGCCCGGCCTCGCCCGCGCCTGACCCTTTTTTTGGAAGGATACTTTGCAATGCAGAGTTCGGTGTCCGGATCGTCCGCAGCTCCGTTCCACGTGGCGATCATCATGGACGGCAACGGCCGCTGGGGCGTCGGCCAGCAGATGACCCGCGCCGACGGCCACCGCGCCGGCGTCGAGGCGCTGAGGCGCACCGTCGAGGCCGCGCCCGACCTCGGCGTCACCACGCTGACCGTCTTCGCCTTCTCCTGCGACAACTGGCGCCGGCCCGCGCCGGAGGTGGCGATCCTGATCGAGCTGCTGCGCGCCTACATCGCCAGCGACGCCGCGCGGCTGGTGCGCGAGGGCATTCGCCTGGTGATGCTCGGCCGCCGCGACCGCCTGCCCGCCGATCTCGCCGCAGAAATCGCCTGCTACGAGGCCGCCAGCGTCGGCGGCGCCAAGATGACCCTGCGCATCGCCTTCGACTACTACGCCCGCGCCGCGATCGCCGAGGCCGCGCTGGCGCTCGGCCCTGACGCAACGCTGGACGATCTCGACCGCCTGATCGCCGGCCCGGCCGGCTCGCCGGTCGACCTGCTGATCCGCACCGGCGCCGAGCAGCGGCTCTCGGACTTCCTGCTCTGGGAGTGCGCCTACGCCGAGCTCCGGTTCACCGACCGCATGTGGCCGCAGTTCACCGGCGACGACCTCGCCGCGGCTGTCGCTGACTTCCGGAAGCGGGAGCGGCGGTTCGGTGGACTGGCGCAGGACGAGTCGCAGCCGATCCGTGACGCGGCCTGACGCCCAGTGAGAGCGGCGTCGTCAGAGGCAGAGCGGAATGTTCGCGCTGATCGCCTTCCTCGCTACGGCGATGGCCCGCCGGGCGAAGGTTTCGTGTGTCTTGCCGCTTTCGCCGTGCTCGCTTCAGCGCTCGCTATTTACTGCGCGCTCGTCTTCGTTATCTGGCTGCTGCGCCCGCAGGAAAGGTGGAGCACGGCGCGTTCGCGCGCGGCTGCGGCGGTCGACCTCTACACCCGCAGCACCGTCGTCTCGACCACGGGCCGCCGTGCCCAGATCCGGAACGCGGCCTTCTTCACCGCCCGTGACAGCGCCTGCTCGACGCGCTCGTCGTCCTCGCGGTCGTCAGCCGAGAGCTTCTTCAGCGCCGCCTCCGCCTCGGAGGCCAGGTCGTCGATGGCTTCCTCGAGCTCGTAGTCGGCGTCACCGGGCAGGCCGAGCGCGCGCACCTGCGGGCCGGACGCGATGCGGCCCTTGCGGTCCAGCGCCACGGCGACGGTCAGCATGCCGTTGTAGGCGGCGTGGCGGCGCTCGCGCAGCGCCTCGCCGTGCTCGGGGGTGACCATGCCGCCGTCGACGTAGAGCCGGCCGGCCGGGACCTCGTCGATGATCGCGGCGCGGCCGGGCGCGAGGCGCACCATGTCGCCGTTGCGCGGCGCCACCTGCTCGGGGACCTGCATGTCGCGGGCGAGGTTGATGTGCTCGAGAAGGTGCCGCCGTTCGCCGTGGGTCGGCACCGCGATCTGCGGGCGCGCCCACTGGTACATCCGCTTCAGTTCATCCCTGCACGGATGGCCGGAGACGTGCAGCCCCGGGTGGTCGCGCTCGGTGAACAGCCGCACGCCGCGGTCGGCGAGCTTGTTCTGCAGGTTGCGGATCGGGATCTCGTTGCCGGGGATCACCCGCGACGAGAAGATGCAGGAATCCCCCTGCCCCAGCGACAGATGCGGATGCGCGCCATCGGCCACCCGCGCCAGCGCCGCGCGTGGCTCGCCCTGGCTGCCGGTGCAGAGGAAGAGGATCTTGTCGGCCGGGAAGTACGCGGCGTCGCTGTCGCTCACGAACGGCTGGATGTCGGTCAAGAGGCCCACCGAGCGCGCTGCCGCCGACATGCGGATCATCGAGCGGCCGACCAGGCAGACGCGCCGGTCGTTGGCCTCGGCCGCGCGGATGATCGAATCCATCCGCGCCACGTTGGAAGCGAAGCAGGCGGCGGCGACCTTGCCCTTCAGCGTACTGATGAGCTCGGCGAGCGCGATGCGCACCGTCGATTCCGAGCCCGACTCGCCGTCGACGAACACGTTGGTGGAGTCGCAGACCATGGCGAGCACGCCCTCGTCGCCGAGCTTGCGGATCGCGGTCTGGTCGGTGGGCGAGCCCAAGAGCGGGTCGGGGTCGATCTTCCAGTCGCCGGTGTGCAGCACGGTGCCCAGCGGCGTCCGGATCGCCAGGCCGTTCGGCTCGGGGATCGAGTGGGTGAGCGTGATCAGGGTCAGCTCGAACGGGCCGAGCTGGATCGTGCCCGAGAGCGGCACCTCGGTGATCCGCGCTTCCTCGAGCAGGTCGGCCTCGCGCAGCTTCTCGCGCAGCAGGAAGGCGGTGAACGGCGTGGCGTAGAGCGGCGCGCGCAGCCGCTCCCACAGCCACGGCACAGCGCCGATGTGGTCCTCGTGCGCGTGGGTAAGCACGATGCCGAGGATGTCGTCGGCATGCGCCTCGATGAAGGACGGGTCCGGCAGGATGATCTCGACGCCCGGCGTCGTCTGGTCGCCGAACGTCACGCCGAGGTCCACCACGATCCACTTGCGGGCGTGCGGCGGGCCGAAGCCGTAGAGATTGAAGTTCATGCCGATCTCGTTCGACCAGCCCAGCGGCAGGAAGACGAGCTCGTCGCCCGAGGCAGCGGTTCCGGTAGCGTTCATCCGCTGGGCAGATGGGAGTTGCGGCGGTGGATTTCGAGCAGGCCACGGATCGTCAGGTCATGGTCGAAGTGGTCGATGGCCCGCGTGGCGCCTTCGAACAGCGAGGCGATGCCGCCAGTGCCGATCACCGTGAGCGGCCCTTTCCACTCGGCCTTGATGCGCGAGACCAGGCCCTCGATCATCCCGATGTAGCCCCAGAAGACGCCCGACTGCATCGCGCCCACCGTATCCGTGCCCACCACCCGGTTGCCGACCGGCCGGCGGATGGCGACGCGCGGCAGCTGCGCGGCGGCCTCGTGCAGCGCCTGCATGGAAAGGTTGATGCCGGGCGCGATCACCCCGCCCTCGAACGCCCCGTCGGCGGCGACCACGTCGAAGGTGGTGGCCGTGCCGCTGTCGATCACCAGCAGGTCGCCGGAATAGGCCGAGTGCGCGCCGATGGCGTTGACCAGGCGGTCGGCGCCCGCCTCCGACGGCTTGACGATGCGAACCTCGATGCCGAGCTCGGCGTTCTCGCCGATCACCAGCGGCTCGACGTGCAGGTAGCGCCGCGCCAGGTTGCGCAGGTTGAACAGCGACTGCGGCACGACGCTGGATATGATGCAGGCGTCGAGCTGGCCGAGGCTGAGGCCCGCCATCGCCAGCAGCTGGGAAAGCCAGACCGCATATTCGTCGGCGGTGCGCGCCGCCTCGGTGGCCGCGCGCCACTGCGCGATCCACGCCTTGCCGTCATGCACGGCGAACAGCGTGTTGGTATTCCCCTGCTCGATCGCCAGCAGCATCAGCGGCTCCCGCTCGCCACAGAAGATTTGGCCACGGAAAACACGGAAAACACGCCCTTGTAAGTCACACCTAGCGTCGGCGTCGCGACATACGGGATCTGCTGATCCTGGAACTCAAGCGCGAGCGCCTCGTGATACACCGCCTCCAGGAAACCTGTTCCAAGTTCCCGGCTCACTTCAAAGACAGCGTTGCGGGCTCGGAAGCTCTCCTCTTCGAAGAGCAGATCTCCGTGTTTTCCGTGCTTTCCGTGGTCCACTTTTTTCAGCCGAAGAATACGTCGCCGGCGGTGATGCGGCGAATGCCTGAGGGGGTGCGGAGCCTGAGCGCGCCGTCGCCGTCAAGGCCCTCGGCGACGCCGGTCACCGTCTCGGTCGGGAGCCGCGCCGTGCAGGTCTCGCCGAGGCCGTGGGCGCGCGCGGTCCAGGCTTCGGCGATCGGCGCGAAGCCGAGCCGCTCCCAGAGGTCGCGCCATCTCTCGAAGCTTCCGGCCAGCACTTCCAGCGCCTCGAGGGGCTTCGGCGGGGGGCTGCGCATATGCTCGGCGAACGCGACGGCCGGGCGCTCGGCGTTCTGCGGCGGCGTCGCCAGGTTGACGCCGCAGCCGACCGCGAGCCAGAGGCCGCCACCGCGATGCGGGCCGGACTCGACCAGGATGCCCGCCGCCTTGCGCCCGGCGATCAGCGGATCGTTCGGCCACTTCAGCGTGACCAGGCTCGCCGGCACGTAGGCCGCGGCCAGATCGGCGACAGCGAGCGCGGCGACGAAGGAGATCTGCGCGGCCTCGGCGGCAGGCTTGGCGGTGGCGGCCAGGTAGGTGGCGGCGAGGTTGCCGGCGCCGGTCTCCCAGCCACGGCCGCGCCGGCCGCGCCCCGCGGTCTGGCGCTGCGCGGTGATCCAGAGCGGCCCCCGCTCGCCCGCTTCGGCGCGGCGGCGCGCCTCGGCGTTGGTGGAATCGACCTCCTCCAGCGCCTCGATCGGAGGGAGGGACAAGGTCAGCTCAGCGGGCGAAGGCCGCCGCGACCGCCGACCAGCGGTCGAGCCAGATCAGCGCGACCATCACGACCGGCAGGGCGAAGAGCGCGGTCACGTAGGCGACGGCGACGGTCGGCCCCGGCGACGGCTCGATCCGTCCGGCGGGCGGCGGATCCAGCCACATCACCTTGATCAGCCGCAGGTAGTAGTAGGCCGCCACCACGCTGCCGACCAGGGCGGCGACGGCGGCCCAGGTGGTCACCGGGCCGGCGCCCAGCGCCGCCTTGAACACGTAGAACTTGCCCCAGAAGCCGGAGAACGGCGGCAGGCCGAGCGCGGAGAGGCAGAACGCGGTCATCGCCACCGCCAGGCCCGGCCGCTCGCGCATCAGGCCGGCGAAGTCGTCGAAGGTCTCCATCGGCCGCCCGTCGCGCTCCAGCGCCGCCAGGATGGCGAAGAAGCCCGTGACGTCGATCGTGTAGAGCACCATGAACAGCAGCATCGACTGCACGCCGGCCTCGCCGCCGGCCGCCAGCCCGATCAGCGCATAGCCGATGTTGGCGATCGAGGAGTAGGCCCAGAGCCGCTTCAGGTTGTTCTGCGCGAGGCCCGCGAAGGCGCCGACGAACACTGAGAGCAGCGCGATCGCAACGATTACCTGCTGCCATTTCCCGATCGCCTCGGGGAAGGCCACGGTCAGCAGGCGCGCAAGCAACGCCATCGCCGCCAGCTTGGGTCCGCCGGCGAAGAAGCCGACAATGGGCGTCGGCGCGCCCTCGTAGACATCCGGGGTCCACATGTGGAACGGCGCGGCCGACACTTTGAAGGCGATGCCGCTGATCAGGAACACGAGGCCGACGATCACGCCGATCGACGGTGCGCCGTGCGTCGCCGCGGCGATGCCCGTGAAGGTGACCGTGCCGGTGTAGCCGTAGACCAGCGACGCGCCGTAGAGCAGCAGGCCGGACGACAGCGCCCCCAGCACGAAGTACTTCAGCCCGGCCTCCGAGCCCTTGGCGTCGTCGCGCCGGAACGCCGCCAGCACGTAGAGCGCCAGCGAATGCAGCTCGATGCCGACATAGAGCGAGATGAGGTCGCCGGCGGAGACCATGATGCTCATGCCGAGCGCCGCCAGCACGATCAGCACCGGCAGCTCGAAGCGGCTCTCGCCACGGCGGGCGAACCACTGGTCGCAGAGCGGATGGATGGCCACTGCGCTGGCGAGGAAGATCACCACCTTCGAGAAGCCCGCCCAGTCGTCGGCGATCAGGCCCTGGCCGAACGCGTGGCCGGCCGGGCCGACGGCGGCCGCCACGGCGGCGGCAAAGAGCGCCAGCACGGCGGCGTGGTTGAAGACCGGCCCGGTGCGCCGCGCATAGGCGCCCCAGACGATCAGCGCCAGCGCCGATCCGGCCAGGATCAGCTCCGGCAGCGCCAGCAAGTAGTCGAACGCGAGGTTCATCGACCGAGACCTGCCGTCACCGCCTGGAAGGTGGTCGCCAGATGCTGGCTGGCGGCGTTGCTCACCTCGAGCACCAGCCCGGGCGCGAGGCCCAAAGCCAGCGTGCCGACGATCAGCGGCGCGAAGATCAGCACCTCGCGGCTGGTCAGGTCGGCGATCGACGCCAGCGCATTGTTGGTGATCTCGCCGAACACCACCCGCCGATAGACCGTCAGCATGTAGATCGCCGAGAGGATGACGCCGGTGGCGGCGATGATCACCGTCCAGGTCGAGACGCGGTAGACGCCGACCGTCGTCAGCATCTCGCCGACGAAGCCGCTGGTGCCGGGCAGCCCGACGTTGCCCATGGTGAACAGCATGAACACCGCCGCGTACCAGGGCATCCGGTTCACGACCCCGCCGTAGAAGGCGATCTCGCGGGTGTGCATCCGGTCGTAGACCACGCCGACGCACAGGAAGAGGGCCCCGGAGATCACGCCGTGGCTCAGCATCTGATAGATGG
>DATNEH010000255.1:0-9927 GCA_035553015.1 Caulobacteraceae bacterium
GCCGCCGCCGCCATGCCAGCCACCACCGCCGTGCCAGCCGCCGCCACCGTAACCACCCCCGCGGTAGTAGCCGCCGCCGTGGTGGTAGTAACCGCCGCCGCGCCAGTCACGGTAGCCGTGGCCGGCGCCCCAGCCCCACCAGCCCGAACCGGGCCCGACCCAGCTGTTCCAGCCCCAGACGCCGCCCCAGCCCAGGCCGGTGCGCCACGGATAGCCGCACCAGTACCAGCCCGGCCCGCGCCAGCCGTTGTAGTACCAGCAGTATCGATGGCCGCCCCAGAAGTAGATCCCCACCTGGGCGGGCTGCAGGTAAGGGTCGCCGACCAGCACCGGGTCGGCCTTGGCCGTCGCGGCGAGACCACCGAACGCCACGGCGAGCACGGCTGCCGCAGCAGCCATAGGCTTGCGCATCACTTCCTCCGATTTGGCTGTCTCCCCGCAACCGCGGATAACAGTTCTAACGGTGGAAGGTTGCAAGCTCCGCTTGATTTGACCGCCGCGAGACCTACGCCTCGACGTCGGCCGCCACGCGCATCGACACGATCTTGCCGGGCGCCGACGGCGGCTCGCCCTTCGGCAGCGCATCGACGTGCTCCATGCCCTCGGTGACCTCGCCCCACACCGTGTACTGGCCGTTCAGGAATTCGGCGTCCTCGAAGCAGATGAAGAACTGGCTGTTGGCCGAGTGCGGGAAGCTGGCGCGGGCCATCGAGCAGACGCCGCGCACGTGCTTCTCGCGCGAGAACTCCGCCTTCAGGTCCGGCTTTTCCGAGCCGCCGGCGCCGGTGCCGGTCGGATCGCCGCCCTGCGCCATGAAGCCCGCGATCACCCGGTGGAACACCACGCCGTCGTAGAAGCCCTCGCGCGCCAGTTCCTTGATCCGCGCCACGTGGCCGGGCGCAAGGTCAGGCCGCAGGCGGATGATCACCGGGCCGCTCTCGAGCGTCATGATCAGGGTGTTCTCGTTGTCGTCCGACATGTCAGTTCCTGGGCTTCTTGGACGGCTCCGGGGAGCCTTGGTGGCATGGGGGCGGTTCTCTACCCTCCCCCATCCTGCTTGTCGCCTGCGAAACCCCTTTGCCGATCGGCAAAAGCGCCCGAGCCCCGAGGCGCTCAGGCGGCGAGCCGCGCCAGGTCCGCGTCGACCATCTCGCGGATCAGCGCCTCGAGGCTGGTCTCGGCGCGCCAGCCCAGCACGCGCTCGGCCTTGGCCGGGTCGCCGTGCAGCACCGCCACTTCGGCGGGGCGCCAGAGGTCGGGGTCGACCACCAGGTAATCGTCCATGGCCAGCCCCAGGTAGTCGAAGGCGATCTGGCACATCGCCCGCACGGAGGTGGAGCGGCCGGTGGCGATCACGTAGTCGTCCGGCGTCTCCTGCTGCAGCATCAGCCACATGGCGCGCACGTGGTCGCGCGCATGGCCCCAGTCGCGGCGCGCGTCGATGTTGCCGAGCCGCAGCTCGCTGGCCAGCCCCAGCTTGATGCGCGCCGCCGTCTCGGTGACCTTGCGCGTCACGAACCGCGGCGCCCGCAGGGGGCTCTCGTGGTTGAAGAGGATGCCGGCCGACGCGTGCAGGTCGAAGCTCTCGCGGTAGCAGATCGTCATCCAGTGACCGAACAGCTTGGCCGCGGCGTAGGGCGAGCGCGGATGGGTCGGCGTCTCCTCGTTCTGCGCCTCGGTCTCGCTGCGGCCAAAGATCTCCGACGACGAGGCCTGGAAGAAGCGGGCCTCGGGCTGGGCGAGCTTCAGCGCCTCCAGGAGGTTCGCGGCGCCGGTGCTGGTCACCTGCCCCATCGCGCGCGGCTGGCGCCACGACATCGCCACCGACGACTGGGCGGCGAGATTGTAGACCTCGTCGGGCCGCGCGCGCTCGATCAGGCCGACGATGGCCGGCGGGTCCAGCAGGTCGGCCTGCTCGACGACGACCTCGTTCGCCACGCCCAGCCAGCGCAGCCGCGCGTCGGAAACGCCGGGCTCGAACGGGCGGCTGGTCAGCCCGACCACCTCGTAGCCTTCGCCCAGCAGCAGCTGCGAGAGATAGGCCCCGTCCTGCCCGGTGACGCCGGTGATGAGCGCGCGCCTGGCCAACACGTCCTCTCGCTGGATGCCGATCGCGCCCCGCGCTTAGGCCATCGCCCGGCGAGAGGCCAGTGCGCCGGCGGCGCGCGCCAGGCCGCGCTCAGCCGTAGCGGACGCCCCGGCGGTCCTCGGCGAGGAACCTCTTCAGGTCCTCAAGCGGCATCGGCCGCTCGATCAGGAAGCCCTGCGCGAAATCGCAGCCCATGCTGGCGAGCAGCGCGTAGGCCTCGCTGGTCTCCACGCCCTTGGCCACGACTTTCATGCCAAGCCCGTGGGCGAGCTCGATCGCGCCGCGCGCCAGCAGCCGGCTGCGGCGCTCGTCGGCCAGGTCGAGCACCAGCGACTTGTCGATCTTGACCTCCTCGGCGCGGATCTCGCGCAGCCGCGCCAGCGACAGCGCGCCCGCGCCGAAGTCGTCGATCGAGACCCCGACGCCCGCCTCGGCGAGACGCGCGACGTACCGCATCGCTTGCGCGGGATCGTCGGCGAATGCGGCGTCGGTGACCTCGAGCCAGAGCCGGCCGTCGGCGCCGCCTGCGGCCGCCAGCACGTGCTCGGCGAAGTCGGCGTCGGCGAGCAGCCGGCCGGTGATGTTCACCGAGACGTCGAGCGCGTGGCCGGCGCGGCGCAGCGCGTCCTGGTCGGCGAGCGCTCGCGCCAGCACGTAGCCGGTCAGCGCGCGGATGTGGCCGGTGCTCTCGGCGAGCCGCACGAAGACGCCGGGGCTCAGCAGGCCGCGCTGGGGATGGGCCCAGCGCACCAGCGCCTCGACGCCGACCGTGCGGCCAAGCCGGATGTCGTACTTGGGCTGATGGTGGACCTCGATCTGGCCGGTCTCGATGGCGTGCTGCATTTGCGCCACGAGCGCGAGGTTCGCGGCAGGATCGCCGTAGGCCTTGGCGTCGAAGACGGCGACCTTGCGACCGGCCGCCCGCGCCTGCGCCATCGCGATGGCCGCGCGCGCCAGCGGCGAGCGCTCGCCCGCCGTGGCGGACACCGGCGCGACGCCGACCGTGAGCGACACCTGCACGTGCGCTTCGCCGACCGCCATGGGACCGTCCAGCTCGGCCGCCAGCTTCGCGCAAAGCGCCTGCGAGGCCTTCGCGCCGCCAGCGCCGAAGACAAGCCCCAGCGCACCCTCCGAAAGCCGCCCCACCATCGCCGCTGGCGCCTTTTGCGCGAGCCGGTCGGCGATCTCGCTCATCAGGCCCACCGCGCGCTCGTGGCCAATCGCGGCGCTCAGCTCGGCGAACCGATCGATCGAGACGGCGGCCGCCGCGACGCCGTGCTCGCCGGACGCCGCCAGCGCGGCGAGTTCGGCTTCGAGCGCGCGGCGATCGGGCAGCCCGGTCTCCGGGTCGCTCGTCGCCAGCTGGCTCATCACCCGCTCGCGTTCCTCGACCGCCGCGGCCATCGCATTGAAGCGCTCGGCGAGCGGCGCGAGCTCGGCGCTCGGCGGCGCCACGCGGGCGGGCTCGCCGCGCTCCAGCCCGCGCATGGCGTCGTCCAGCAACGAAAGGACGCGGGCAGACCGCCGCGCCCGGGTCCAGCGGCCCAGGGCGAACGCGCCGGCCGCCGCGCCAACGAGTGCGACGCCCATCAGCAGGGCCTGATAGAGCGCGAGCGAGGATGCGGCGGGGCCAAGCATGCCCCCTCGCCGATACGGGCAACCTGTGAAAACGCCGCTAAGAGCCGAGCTTGCGGGCGCCGCCGCCGATCAAACCAGCGGCGCGCCCCAGAGACGCTCGAGGATGCGCAGCGGCGAGCGGGCCGGATCGGCGAGCGATTCGACCGGCACGTAGAAGGTCTGCTCCAGCGCACACTGGCCGCTGACCGCCGCGTGCGGGGTCTGGTCGGTGAAGGCGAGCCAGGTCGAGCCGCCCGGGAAGGAGACGAAGCGGCGCGGCGCCGTCGCCTGGTAGGTGCGGTCGCGCTTGGCCGCGTCGTGCATGCCCAGCATGATCTGGTCGTAGTCGGTGCGCCGGCACTTGGTCAGCGACAACCCCTCCAGCACCCTCGCCTCGCCCGGCAGCAGCCGGCGCGCGCGGTGGCGGAAACGCTGCGCGAAATCCTCGAAGCCGCCGTCGGCGATCGCCCATTCGCGCCCGGCGCCGCTCGGGTCGACGTTGCAGAACACGCGCAGGATGCGCCGCCCGGCCACCGGCTGCGAGGTGAACGCGTCCAGGTGCAGGCTGCGGTCGTCCTTGCGGCGGCTCAGCGGCGGCTCCTCCTGCACCGAGCGGGTGCGAAGGCTGGTGCGGCCGAGCTCGATGTCGTTCAGATAGGCGGGGAAGAAGTCTGCGAGCAGATCCTGCGACCACTGCACGTAACGCGACATGATGGCCTTCAGGCCCTTGATGCCGTCGCCGCCGCCGACGACGCCGTCCAGGTCGCCCGTGTGCGGATTGAAGCTCCAGTTCTTCGAACGCCCGTCGCTGGCCTGGCCGTCGACCAGCTCGAAGTCGGCGTCGGACATGCGAAACGGATCGGTCTCGAGAATCAGTACGCCGTCGCGCTCCAGGCAGGCGCGCAGGTCCTCGCCGTGCGGGCGACCGGCGACGGCGACCTCGACCCGGCGCGAATCACCGCCGGTCTCAACGGACGCCGCCATCAGTTCCCTGTCGCCCTGCGATCCTGGGTCCATCCGGCTCCCCAAACTGCTCATCCCTCTAGCGTCGCCCCCCGCCAAGGTCCCGCCGAAGCCGGCCAGTCCTGCCGAGCGCCGGCATAATTAAGGCGGAGCGCACGGTTGCGCCAGTGCATGCAAGCACCACCCCCGCCGTCTCCGGCGCCCCGGTTATAGTATGATTTCTTTCGATCAGATTTCATGCGAACGCCAGAGTGGAACGCCGTCTTGTTCATCTTCGGCGCGCTCCGAAGTCAGTCTTCAAGCCGCACGGTGGTCTGCAGTTCGATATCGGCGGCCGATCCGCCGATGAGCAGATCGTAGGCGCCGGCTTCAGCCACCCAATCGCGCTGGTCCGGGTCGTAGAACGCGAAAGCCCGCGCGTCGAGAACGATTCGCACCTGCCGGGACTGCGTCGGTGCGAGCTCAACCTTGGCGAACCCCTTCAGTTCCTTCACCGGCCGGTCGGCCGAAGGCCCGCGGGGGCGTACGTAGAGCTGCGCGGTCTCCTTGCCGGGTCGCTCGCCCGCATTGGTCAGAGTGAACGTCACCGGCACTGATTCGCCGACCTTCACCGTCTCCGGCGCCTCCAGGTCGGAGTAGCGGAACTTGGTGTAGGTCAGTCCGAAGCCGAACGGGAACAGCGGCGGCTCGTTGGAGGCGTCGAAGTGCCGGTAGCCGACGCGCAGGCCCTCGCCATAGGTGACCGTCTCGCCGCCGGGATAGAACCCATGCGCCGGGGTGTCCTCCAGCCGGGTCGGGAAGGTCACCGGCAGCCGGCCGGAGGGCTCGGCCTCGCCGAGCAGGATGCGGGCGACGGCGTCGGGGCCTGCCTCGCCGCCCAGCCAGCCCGCCAGCACCGCCGGGACGTGATCGATCCACGGCAGCACGTAGGGCGCGCCGGAGACCAGCACGACGATGGTGCGCGGGTTGGCGGCCAGCACCGCCTCGACCAGCGCGTTCTGGTCGCCCGGCAGGTCAAGCGAAGTGCGGTCGTACCCCTCCCCTTCGCTGATCGAGGCCGAGCCGATCACCACCACCGCCGCATCACAGGTCGCCGCAAGCTCGGCGGCCTCGGCGATGGTCCCGCGCTGCGAGCGCACGCCCAGGCTCACGTACTCCCAGGAAAGCCCGGCCGGCGCGCCCTCAAGCTGCTGGTCACTGGCCGCCGCCTGCTCCTCGCGGCTCGGCAGCGCGCGGACGTATTCGACTCGGATCGGATAGCCGCGGCCGGAGACCAGCTGCACCGCAGCGGTCTTGCGCGGCGCATCGCCGCCACCGAGGTCGAGCCGGTCCGGCGCGCCCGGCGTCGCCGCATCGATCAGCGGCTGGCCGTCCAGCCACACCCGCATCTCGCCAGGCCCACGCATCGAGAACTCGTGGCGCCCGTCGCGGTCTGGCCAGAACCAGCCCGACCAGCGGAACGCCGCGTACTTCGCCGGCTGGCCGGCGCCCATGTTGTGGCTGACCAGCTTGCCGAGCTGGCGCTCGGGCCGCGCGAGCATCGGCGCGCCGGTCATGTCGGGCGTGGCGAAGTACTCGCAGAGCAGGCCCGCTTGGCCGCGGCCCTCGTCTGGGCTGAACATGGCCGGACGCGCGGCCGGCGGCACCGGCTCGTTGTCGCCCCCGTCGGCGTGCAGCACCTCGGCGCGCCCCGCCAACCGCGCGGTGATCGCGGTGAGGATCGAGACGCGCCGGTCGGTGCGCACCTGCGAGGAACCGCCGCCCTGGATGCGCCGCGCCTCGGCGTTCGGCCCCACTACCGCCAGCCGCTTCAGCGAGCCCGGCTCCAGCGGCAGCAGGTCGTCCTCGTTGCGCAGCAGCACCACCGCCTCGGCGGCCGCCTGCTCGGCGATCTGGCGATGCCGCTGGGTGCGGATCTCGCCCTTCTTCGGCTCGCCGCTATCGAGCGCGCCGGTGCGCAGGATCAGCCGGCACATGCGCAGCGCCGCGTCGTCGATCTGCGCCTCGGGCACCTCGCCGGCCTTGACCGCGGCCGCCAGCTTGGCGCCAAACCACTGCGCCGGGCCGGGCATCTCCAGGTCGGTGCCGCCGTTGGCCGCGTCGGCGGTCGAGTGCACCGCGCCCCAGTCGGAGACCACGACGCCGTCGTAGCCCCACTCGTCCTTCAGGATGTCGACCAAGAGGCGCCGGTTCTCCGTGGCGTAGACGCCGTCCACCTTGTTGTAGGAGGCCATCACCGTCCACGGGTTGGCGGTCTTCACCACATGCTCGAACGCGGCCAGGTAGATCTCCCGCAGCGTCCGCTCGCCCATCTCGACGCTGACCGTCATGCGGTTTTCTTCCTGGTTGTTGGCCGCATAGTGCTTCAACGAGGCGCCGACGCCCTCGCCCTGCAGCCCCTCGACGTAGGCGGCGCCCAGCCGGCCGGCCAGGAACGGGTCCTCCGAGTAGGTCTCGAAGTTGCGGCCCCAGAGCGGCGTGCGCACGATGTTGACGGTGGGGGCCAGGATCACGTGGTTGTCGAGCGCCAGCGCCTCGCGGGCGATCGCGGCGGCCACCTCGCGGGTCAGCTCCGGATTCCAGGTCGCCGCCATCGCCACGCCGACCGGAAACACGGTGGCCGGCTCGCCCTCGTTGGAGCGTACGCCGGTCGGCCCGTCCGCCACTCGCACCCGCGGCACGCCCAGCCGCTCGACGCCTTCCAGGGTGAACGCCGCCGAGCCAGCCATCAGGCCGACCTTCTCCTCCAGCGTCAGCCGCTTCAGAAGGTCGCGGGCCCGCGTCTCGAGCGGCGCGGACTTGTCGAGATAAGCCGGCCTGTCCGTGATCTCGGTCATGGCCCGTCTCCCTCTCGAAATGATCGCCTACACTGAGCCATTCGGCGCCCGTACGCCAGCACACCGCTGCGGCCATCCGAAGGCGCGGCGTTAATTCCGCGCTCGTCCGCGCCGTGATAGGATGGCCGTTGGTCGGGACTTTAGTGATCTTCCACATGCGAGACGCGTCTAGGTTGGCGAGAAGCGGCGCAGGCGCGCTCGCGCTGGCCGTGGCGCTCGGTTTGGCGGCGCCGCTCGGCGCCCAGCCCCCGGCGGACCACAAGGCGCAGACCGACCGCCAGTCGCAGGCCATCGCCGTCTCCACCGACCCGCTGCACGAGGCTGAGCGAAGCGTCGTGCGGGTCGTCACCATCTCGCTCGATGCGGTCGGCCAGCCGGTGTCGCTGGAGACCGGCAGCGGTTTCGCCGTCGCGCCCGGCCTCGTGGTCACCAACCGGCACATGGTGGTGGGCGCGCCGCAGGCGGTGGAGATCGAGACCTTCATCATCCCCGAGCGCGACGCCGGCGGCCAGGCGCAGCGGGCGCTGGTCAAGCAGACCTGGGTCGACGCCGACCTCGCCCTCCTGGCCGCGCCCGGCGTCGCCTCGCCGCCGATGGTCATCGCCGAGGCGCAGCCCGGCAAGGAGGCCACGGTGCGGGCGCTGGGCTATCCCGGCGTCACCGACGAGGTGCGCAAGCTGCCGTTAACCGAGATCCTGCGCCCGCAGGAGCCCTACGTGACGCCGGGCTCGATCGCCCTCTTCTCGGCGGTGGCGCCGGGCGGCGCGCGGATCGACACCATCTTCCACACCGCGCCGATCAACCCCGGCAACTCCGGCGGCCCGCTGATCGACGCCTGCGGCCGCGTGATCGGGGTCAACACCTGGGGCGCCGGCGAGCAGATGGGCGACGACGGTCAGATGACCACGCCGCAGGGCCAGTTCATCGCGACCCAGGCGTCGGTGCTGGCCAGGTTTCTGACCGACGCCGACGTCAAGGCGAGCATCGGCGCGGGTCCGTGCGTGCCCGCCTCGGTGCAGGTGCTGCAGGACCGGCTGAAGAGCGACGAGACGGCCATCGCCGGCGAGAAGGACCAGCTGACGCGGGTGGAGACCGAGTTGCAGGGCGCCGAGGTGAAGGAACGCCAGACCTCGGTTGCGCTCTCGATCGTCGCCGCGGGTCTGGGCGCGCTGATCGTCGCGCTGATCGCGCTGCGCCTGCGTCCTCGCCGCCGGCGCGGCGGCGCCGCCTCCACGCCCGTCGCCCCAGCGCCGACGCCCACCCCGAACGCCGACGCCGCCAGCGTCGAGACGGTGTCCTAGAGGCTCACCCGAAGACGCCCGCCACGCCCAGCACAGCCGCCGAGGCGAGGCACCACAGCGGGTTGAGCCGGGTGAAGAAGGCGACGCCGGCGCTGGCCGCGGTGACCAGCGCCAGGCGCCAGTCGGCGTCGGCGGCGCGCACCAGCACGAAGGCGCTGGAGAACACGAAGCCCACCGTCACCGGCGCCAGGCCCGCGCCGACCGCGATACGCCACTCGGTCTCGCGGTAGCGGTCCCACACCCTGGCGACCCAGAAGGTCAGCAGGCAGGACGGCCCGCACATCGCCGCCGTCGCGACCAGCGCGCCCAGGAGGCCCGCGGCCTTCCAGCCGACCAGCGTCGTCACCAGGAAGTTCGGTCCGGGCGCGGCCTGGGCAATCGCGAACAGCGCCGCGAAATCCTGGTCGGTCATCCAGTGCTGGACCTCGACCGACTGGCGGTGGATCTCCGGAATGACGGCGTTGGCCCCGCCGAACGCCACCAGCGAGAGGCCGACGAACTGGACGGCGAGCGCGCCGAGCGTGTCGGTGGTCTTCATCTGCGCCAGCGCCGCCACATCGCCGCCGCGCCGATGCTGACCGGCGCGAGCACGACCAATACCCAGGGCAGCGGGAAGCGCAGGATCGCCACCGCCAGGAATGCCGTCGCGATGAACGGGGCGGCCACCCACGGGCGCGACTTCAACAGCGGCTCGGCCATCCGCGCCGCCGTCGCCACCACCAGGCCCGACGCCGCCGCGCCCAGCCCGACCAGCACCTGGCGCACCTGCGGCAGCTGCCCGAACTGGCTGTAGAGCGCGCCCAGCGCGATGACGATCAGCACCGGCGTGCCGACCAGCCCCGCGAAGGCGGCGATCGAGCCGCGCCAGCCGCAAGCGCGCGCGCCCACCACGATCGACATGTTGACGATGTTCGGGCCCGGCAGGCTCTGGCAGAGCGACAGCGTCTCGGTGAAGTCGTCGGGGGTCAGCCAACCGCGCCGCTCCACCAGCGTACGGCGCGCGAACGGCAGCGTGCCGCCGAAGCCGGAAACCGCGATCTGGAAGAACGCCTGGAACAGCGCCGACGCGGTCGGCCGCTCGCTCACCGGCAGGGATAGGCCGCCGCGAGCGCCTCGATCA
>DATNEH010000256.1:0-6003 GCA_035553015.1 Caulobacteraceae bacterium
GAAGATGGCGTCGTCGGCCATCGGCTTGGCGCGCTCGCGGTCCATCTGGCCGAACGAGCGGAAGTAGGCGAGGTGGCCGTGCCGCGCGACGGCGACCTGGCAGCCGGCGATCTTGCCGGAAGCGATATAGTTGCGCTCTAGGTGATCGGTGATGCGTTCGAGGCGGGCGGTCGAGAGGCCGGTCTGCTTGGGCGCCAATTCCATGATCAAATTCCTTCCCAAGTATCTTCGCTAGAATGCCTCAGCCTCCCGCCGCGCAGATCGCCCGTCAAGCCGCCGCCGCGCTCAGATCGCTGTGTCTTGCGACGCGGTGCCTGGCGGCGCTGTGCCTGGCCGGGCCGTTCACCGGTGCGCAGGCGCAGGCGGCCGCCCCGCCCGGGATCGTGCGCGCCGACATTCCCGCGCCGCCCGGCGAGAACCACGGCGCCGCGATCGCCCAGCTGCCGTCCGGCGCGCTGCTGGCCTGCTGGTACTCCGGCAAGCACGAGGAGGACCGCAGCGTCCGCATCCTCTGCGCGCGCAGCCAGACCGACGGCGCGGCCTGGTCGGCGCCCTGGACTGCGGTCGCGCCGGGCGACCGGGCGATCGGCGCCGCCGCGCCCGCCAAGAGCCTCGGCAACGTCACGCTGACGGTGACGCCCGACGGGCGGGTCTGGATGGTGCACGGCGTGATCCAGAGCCGGCCGCTGCCGATCATCGGCGAGACCTGCCGCAACTGGGCCTGCGGTCGGATCGACGCGCGTGTCTCGGCCGACGCGGGCCGCACCTGGTCGCGGGCCACGCGGCTGGTCGATCTCGAGGGCGCGCTGCCGCGGGCCGAGCTGAAGCCGCTGCCGGGGCCAGGCGCCTACGTCCTGCCGTTCTACGAGGAGACCGCGCAGCGCAGCTCGATCGCTGCCGTGAGCCTCGCCGGTTCCAGGGCGGGCGTCCTCTGGCGCCGGCCGCTGGAGGGCTACCGGCTGATCCAGCCGGCGCTGGCGCCCGTGTCCGCCACCCGCTTCCGTGTGTTCTTCCGCGACCAGCGGCGGCAGGGCGTCTACGCGGCCTGGTTCGACGCCGGCAAAGGCGTCTGGAGCGAGGTGACGCGCACCAACCTGCCCAACCCGGCCGCCGCTGTGGACGTCTTCGCCGACGCCGCCGGCCGCTTCGTGCTGATCTACAATCCGTCGGCCCAGACGCGCGACGTGCTCGCCCTTGCCCGGTCGGCCGACGGAACCCATTTCACCCCCGGGTGCGAGCTTTCGACTCCCGCGGACGCGCCGGCTGCCTATCCTTCGGTCATCCGTGGACGGGACGGCGCCTGGCGGGCGGTGTTCTCCGCCACCGGCAAAGGGCGCATCCGGTTCGTGCGTTTCGATAGCGTCTGGTTGGCAAAGTGTTTCGGATAGAAGGGTTAGTCAGCAATATCATGCCGCGTTGAAGGCATTCGAGGGTAGGCGGCGCGACGCCTGTTTCGCCAACGCGCGATATGCCACGCACCTTTGATCGCGCCGCAGTCGACGGGTCGGACTTTAGCCTGTAAAGGCGCGGCCGATTGGCCGCTTTTCGAGGCGCGGCCTGGACGAGGACGGGTTATTCTCTAATGGCGCTGCCGCCACAGCAGGGACTTTATGATCCGACGCACGAGCATGACGCGTGCGGCGTGGGCTTTGTGGTCAACATCAAGGGCCGCAAATCGCACGAGGTCATTACCTGCGGCCTGGAGATCCTGGTCAACCTGAACCACCGCGGCGCGGTGGGCGCCGATCCGCTGGTCGGCGACGGCGCCGGCATCCTGATCCAGCTTCCCGACGCGCTCTATCGCGACTGGGCGGCGAAGGCCGGCGTCGAGCTGCCGCCGCCTGGCGAGTACGGCGTCGCCATGTGCTTCATGCCGCAGGACGAGCAGGCCCGCGAGCTCGCGATCGGCCAGTTCGAGCACTTCATCCGCGTCGAGGGCCAGCAGCTGATCGGCTGGCGCGACGTGCCGGTCGACACCACGGGCCTCGGCGAAGCGGTGCTGGCCGAGATGCCAGTGGTGCGCCAGGCGTTCATCGCCAGGGGCGCGGCCTGCAGGGACCAGGACGCCTTCGAGCGCAAGCTGCTGGTCATCCGCAAGCAGACCCAGAACCCGCTGAGGCAGCTGGCCGCCAAGTACGACCTGCCGAGCCTGACCGACTTCTACATGCCGTCGTTCTCGAGCCGGACGGTAGTCTACAAGGGCCTGCTGCTCGCCCACCAGGTCGGCACCTTCTACGAGGACCTGAAGAACCCGCTGGCGGAGTCGGCGGTGGCGCTGGTGCACCAGCGGTTCTCGACCAACACCTTCCCGTCGTGGCGCCTGGCGCACCCTTACCGCTACGTCGCGCACAACGGCGAGATCAACACCAAGCGCGGCAACGTCAACTGGATGAACGCCCGGCGCCGGACCATGGAGTCCGACCTGCTGGGGCCCGACCTCGACAAGATGTGGCCGCTGATCCCGCACGGCCAGTCGGACACCGCCGACCTCGACAACGCGCTCGAGCTGCTGCTCGCCGGCGGCTACTCGCTCGCCCACGCGATGATGATGCTGATTCCGGAGGCGTGGGCCGGCAATCCGCTGATGGATAGGCAGCGGCGCGCTTTCTACGAGTACCACGCCGCGCTGATGGAGCCGTGGGACGGGCCGGCGGCGGTGGCGTTCACCGACGGCCGCCAGGTCGGGGCGACGCTCGACCGCAACGGCCTGCGCCCCGCCCGCTTCATCATCACGGACCAGGACCATGTGATCATGGCCTCCGAGGTCGGGGTGATGCCGCAGGTCGAGGAAGCGCGCATCCTCCGCAAGTGGCGCCTGCAACCCGGCAAGATGCTGCTGATCGACATGGAGGAAGGCCGGATCGTCGACGACGACGAGATCAAGGCCAGCCTCGCCGACGAGCATCCCTACGAGGAGTGGCTGAAGGCGACCCAGTTCAAGCTGGAAGAGCTGCCGGAGCCGCCGGAGTGGGCGCCGGCGCGCGCCAACGATCCCGCCGAGTTCCTCGATCGCCAGCAGGCGTTCGGCTATAACCAGGAAGACCTCGCCTTCTTCCTCGAGCCGATGAGCGAGACCGGCGACGACCCGGTCGGCTCGATGGGGACCGACACGCCGCTCGCGGTGCTGTCGAAGAGGCCGCGGCTGCTCTACGACTACTTCAAGCAGCGCTTCGCCCAGGTCACCAACCCGCCGATCGACCCGATCCGCGAGGAGCTGGTGATGAGCCTGGTCTCGATGATCGGGCCGCGGCCGAACCTGCTCGGTCACCAGGCCGGCGCGCACAAGCGGCTCGAGGTCGCCCAGCCGATCCTGACCAACGGTGACCTGGAGAAGGTGCGCTCGATCGCCGAACTGGTCGACGGCGCGTTCCGCACCGCCACGCTCGACGCCACCTGGCCGGCGTCCGAAGGCGCGGCGGGGCTGGAGCGGGCGTTGGAGCGGCTTTGCAGCGCCGCCACCGACCGGGTGCTGGCCGACATCAACATCCTGATCCTGTCGGACCGCGCCGCCAGCGCCGAGCGCATCCCGATCCCGGCGGCGCTCGCCACCGCGGCCGTGCACCATCACCTGATCCGCCAGGGCCTGCGCATGCAGACCGGCCTCGTCATCGAGACCGGCGAGGCGCGCGAGGTGCACCACATGTGCGTGCTGGCCGGCTACGGGGCCGAGGCGATCAACCCCTACCTCGCCTTCGAGACGCTGGAGCAGCTGCGGGTGCAGAACCGCTCCAAGCTCGGCGCCAAGGACGTCCAGAAGAACTACATCAAGGCGCTCGGCAAGGGCGTGCTGAAGGTGATGTCCAAGATGGGCATCTCCACCTACCAGTCGTACTGCGGCGCGCAGATCTTCGACGCGGTCGGGCTCTCCTCGGGCCTGGTCGAGAAGTACTTCACCGGCACCGACTCGAAGATCGAAGGCGCGGGGATCGCCGAGATCGCCGCCGAGTGCGTGCGCCGTCATTCGGACGCCTACGGCGACGCGCCGATCTACCGGCACATGCTCGACGTCGGCGGCAACTACGCCTGGCGCCTGCGCGGCGAGGAGCACGCCTGGACGCCCGACTCGATCGCCCGCCTGCAGCATGCGGTGCGCGGCCAGCTGCCGGACGAGTACCGCTCGTTCGCCCGCTCGATCAACGAGCAGAACGAGCGGCTCTTGACCATCCGCGGCCTGATGCAGTTGAAGCCGGCCGAGGCGGCGCTGTCGCTCGACGAGGTCGAGCCGGCGGCCTCGATCGTGCGGCGCTTCTCCACTGGCGCGATGAGCTTCGGCTCGATCAGCCGCGAGGCGCACACGACGCTCGCCATCGCCATGAACCGCATCGGCGGTCGCTCCAACACCGGCGAGGGCGGCGAGGAAGCCGACCGCTTCGTTCCCAAGCCGAACGGCGATTCCATGCGCTCGGCGATCAAGCAGGTCGCTTCGGGGCGCTTCGGCGTCACCGCCGAGTACCTGGTCAACGCCGACGACATCCAGATCAAGATGGCGCAGGGCGCCAAGCCCGGCGAGGGCGGCCAGCTGCCCGGCTACAAGGTCGACGCCAACATCGCGCGCGTGCGCCACTCGACGCCGGGCGTCGGCCTGATCTCGCCGCCGCCGCACCACGACATCTACTCGATCGAGGATCTGGCCCAGCTGATCCACGACCTCAAGAACGTGAACCCGAAGGCGCGGATCTCGGTGAAGCTGGTCAGCCAGGTCGAGGTCGGCATCGTGGCCGCCGGCGTCTCCAAGGCCAGAGCCGACCACGTGACCATCTCGGGCTACGAGGGCGGTACGGGCGCATCCCCGCTCACCTCGCTGACCCACGCCGGCTCGCCCTGGGAAATCGGCCTTGCCGACACCCAGCAGACGCTGCTGCTGAACGGGCTGCGCACCCGCATCGCCGTGCAGGCGGACGGCGGCCTGCGCACCGGCCGTGACGTCGCCGTCGCCGCGCTGCTGGGCGCCGACGAGTTCGGCTTCGCGACCGCGCCGCTGATCGCCGCCGGCTGCATCATGATGCGCAAGTGCCACCTGAACACCTGTCCGGTCGGGGTGGCGACGCAGGACCCGGTGCTGCGCGCCCGGTTCACCGGCAAGCCCGAGCACGTGATCAACTACTTCTTCTACGTGGCCGAAGAGCTGCGCGAGATCATGGCCGAGATGGGCTTCAGGACGGTCAACGAGATGATCGGCCGCGTCGACCGGATCGACGTGCGCCAGGCCGTCGAGCACTGGAAGGCGGCGGGCGTCGACCTCTCCAAGGTGCTCTACGCGGCGCCCCCCAGCCACGCGCCGGGGCTCTGGAACTGCGACCACCAGGACCACGGCCTCGGCGGCGCGCTCGACCACGAGCTGATCGCGGGCGCCGCTCCGGCGTTCGACGGCCACGGCCCGGTGACCATCGAGCGGTCCATCCGCAACGTGAATCGCACGGTGGGCGCGATGCTCTCCGGCGAGGTGGCGGAGCGCTTCGGCCACGCCGGCCTGCCGGACGGCTCGATCAACGTGAAGCTGACCGGAAACGCCGGCCAGAGCTTCGGCGCGTTCCTCGCCCGCGGCGTCGAGCTGGAGCTGACCGGCGACGCCAACGACTACGTCGGCAAGGGGCTGTCGGGCGGCCGCGTCGTCGTGCGCCACCCGGCCGGCACGCCGCGCGATCCGACCCAGAACATCATCGTCGGCAACACCGTGCTCTACGGCGCCATCGCCGGCGAGGCCTACTTCGAGGGCGTGGCCGGCGAGCGCTTCGCGGTGCGCAACTCCGGCGCCGTCGCGGTGGTGGAGGGCGTCGGCGACCACGGCTGCGAGTACATGACCGGCGGCGTCGTCGCCGTGCTCGGCGACACCGGCCGCAACTTCGCGGCCGGCATGTCGGGCGGCATCGCCTACGTCTACGACCCGGCCGGACGCTTCGCGCCGCTCTGCAACATGGCGATGGTCGAGGTCGGCCCGCTCGCCCCGGCGACGCCGGCCGACGCCGGCGACGAGGGCCGCCCCGGCCCCCGCTCGGTCAGCGT
>DATNEH010000257.1:0-28892 GCA_035553015.1 Caulobacteraceae bacterium
GGACCCGGGCGGCATGGGGATCTGCTCGGCCGCGCATGAGCTGGGTGGCGGCGGCTCGCACCGTCCCGACCCCGCCCAAAGTCCTGCCAACGGCCACGACCACGACTGCTGCGCCTTCGCGTGCGCCGTCGCGCACCTCGCGGCCGTCCCGCCCGCCCACGCGCTTCCGGTGCGTGTCGCCTACGCCGCGCCGGCCGGCCCAGCCGTCGTGCGCCGCGCTGAAACGCCGACGCCCTCCCCGATCGCGCAGCCAAGAGCCCGCGCCCCGCCGTCCGCGGTCCCGCCGATCTGAACCCGCGCGCCCTGCGCAAGGAGCGCGCGCTCCGTCAGCCCAGGCGACGGC
Organism: Caulobacteraceae bacterium; assembly: GCA_035553015.1. Classification (GTDB taxonomy): domain Bacteria; phylum Pseudomonadota; class Alphaproteobacteria; order Caulobacterales; family Caulobacteraceae; genus Acaudatibacter. Next base: position 344 of record DATNEH010000257.1, read on the forward strand.
CCTGCCGGCCGCGCCTCGAGGACCCATGGACAAGGACATGCATTCCAGACTGGCCGCGCTCGGCGCTGTGCCGACCGCCCTCATCCTGCTCGCCGCCTCGCCGGCGGCCGCGCACGGCATCGTCGGCGACCGCTTCTTCCCCGCTACCCTGATCACCGACGACCCCGCCGTCGCCGACGAGCTCACCCTCCCGCAGGTCGACGGCTTCAAGACCGCCGACGATCCGCCGGCCGACCAGGTCGACATCTCCGGCGAGTGGTCGAAGCGGATCACCGCCAACTTCGGCGTCTCGTTCGACGGCGCCTGGACCGACCTGAAGACCCCGGGCGGCGACGTCAGCGGCTTCCAGAACTTCGGGACCACCTTCAAGTACCAGGCGATCACCGACGCGCCGCACGAGCTGATGGTCTCGGTGGGCCTGGAGGCGGAATGGGGCGGCACGGGCGCCGAAAAGGTGGGCGCGGATCGCACCTCGACGCTTACCCCGACATTCTATTTCGGCAAGGGCGCGAACGACCTGCCTGCGGGCCTCTGGTGGGCCAGGCCGCTCGCGCTGACCGGCGTCATCGGCTATGCGGTCCCGCTGGCCCACGCCGCGCCCCGGTCGCTCGAGTCCGGCTTTGCGATCGAATACAGCTTCCGCTACCTATCGGCGCACGTGCGCGACGTCGGCCTGCCCTCGTTCGTCAATCAGCTGACGCCACTGGTCGAGGTGCAGCTGGAAACCCCGATCGCCGACCGCCAACCCAGCACCGGCACGATCAACCCCGGGATGATCTGGTCGGGCAACCGCGTGCAGTTCGCCCTGGAGGCGATGGCGCCGATCAACCGCGCCAGCGGCCGCACGGTGGGCGCCGTCTTCCAGGTCCACTGGTTCCTGGACGACATGTTCCCGCACGGCATCGGGAGGCCGATATGGTGACGCGCCCCATTCTCGTCGCGGTGGCGACCGCCGCGGCGCTGGCCCCGCTCGCCGCCGCGGCGCACGCCTTCCTGCAGCGCGCCGAGCCGAGAGTTGGTTCGGAAGTCGCCAAGGCGCCGCCTGCCATCCGGCTCAGCTTCACCGAGGACATCGTCGTCCCGTTTTCCCGCGTCGCGGTGAGCGGGCCGCCGGGCTTTGGCGGGGCCGGACTGCCGCACGCCGTCGCCGGCGACGCGCGCAGCCTGGCGGTCGACCTGAAGCGCCCTGCGCCGCCGGGCGCCTACACGGTGCGCTGGCGCGTGCTCTCGGTCGACACCCACGTCACCGAGGGCGACTTCAGCTTCCAGGTGAGACCCCAGGCGGCGCCATGAGCGAGACGGTCGATCCGGCGCTGGTCGCGGTCCGCTTCTTCGCCTACGGCCTGGCGATGCTGGCGTTCGGGCGGGCGTCGTTCGACGTCTATGCGACCGAACCGCGGCCGGGCCGGTCGCCGCTGCTGGCCGCGGCGAGCGCGCTGCTGGCGCTGGCCGCCCTCGCCTACGCAGTGCTGCTGGCGCGCGAGGCGAGCGGCGCGGCCGGCTGGCCGGATGCCGCGGCCGTCGCGATGGTCTGCAGCGCCACCGGCTTCGGCCGCGCGCTTACCGTATCGGCGGCGGCCGCGCTGGCGCTCGCGCTGCTCGAGCTGGCGGCGCGTCAGCTTCGCTGGCCGAAGCTCGCGCTGGCCGCCGTGGCGCTGGGCGCGCTCGCCTTCGTCGGCCACGGCGCGGACGACACCGGCCTGCGCGGCGGCGTGCGGCTGGCGGTGCTGGCGGTCCATCTGCTGGCGGTCGCGGCCTGGCTCGGCGCGCTGCCGGCGCTCTGGTCGGCGCTGGCGCGCGAGCGGCGGCCGCTGGCGCTGCTGGATCGCTTCGGCTGGGTGGGCGGCGTGAGCCTGGCGCTGGTGCTGGTGACCGGCTGCGCGACGCTCGTCTTCGTCGCGCTCGACGCCCGCGGCGGGCTCGGTCGCGGGTATGTGCAGACCCTGGTGCTGAAGCTCGCCTTCGTAGGCGGCCTGCTCGTCCTCGCGGCGGTCAACCGCTTCCGGCTGACGCCGATGATGGCCCGTGCGCCGGAGCGCGCCCGGCGGATGCTGCGCGCGTCGATCATCGCCGAGCAGGTGCTGGGCCTGGGCGCACTGGCCAGCGTCGCGCTGCTCGGCCAGCTCGACCCGACGATGTAGGCCGCTAGAACGCCACGCAGGCCTTCTGCTCGACCAGCAGCACCGACTGCTGGTGGAAGCGGCGCTTGTAGGCGTCGCGGATCAGGTCGAGGCGCTGGCGCTCGTCCGGCTTGCCGGCCAGCACGATGAACAGCGCCTTGGAATCCTCGCGCACGAAATCGCCGGCCGGGCTCTTCCACTGGCCGTAGACGTCGCTGACCGAGAGACCGTCCGGAAAGCGGGGACTGACCTCGGCGTCCAGGAACGAACGCCAGTCGGCGTCGCTCACCGCGCCGGTCGCGGCGATGCTGCGGCCGAAGAACAACTGGGCGGTGTTGGCGGGCCGCAGCCCCTCGGGGCAGGCGCTGGCCGGGAGGGCTGCGGCGGCGCTGGCGCAGACGGCGGCGGCCGCGATCAGGGCGGTCAGGCGCAAGTGACGAATCCCCCATTCTGGGTCGAATCGTCTTCACTCTAGCAAGCGCCGGGCCCCGCGCGAGTCTGCGGCAAGGTTAAGCCTGTCCCCATTGGCTCACCCATTGGCTCAGAGCGCGCCCGGCAGGTTGGTGACGATCAGCCAGACGCCGAGCACCGCGAGCGGATACGACCACAGCTCCATCGGCGCGTTGAAGACGGTGTGCGGACACCTGCACCTGAGCTCGCCTTGGATATCCCAGGGCCGCAGATGTTCGGTTGCGTTCCAGCGACGGCCGACCACCCAGTTGGCGGCCGCGGCCGCGAGCACCGCAACCCCGTACACCCACCCGTTGGCCTCGAGCACCTCCGAGCCGAGCGCCCGGTCGAGCAGCATGCCGACGACCCATGGGAACAGGACCGGGAACGCCACGGTCCAAAACCCCCTCCCCGTCCACACGAACAGCATCGCGAGCCCCCAACTCGACATCGTGAACATAAAGAGAACACGCAGGGGCGTCCGAGTCAATCGGGAGTTGGCGCCGCGCGCGACAGGCGCACGCAGCAGCAGGGTCGATCCGCTCTACCCTTCGCCGACCAGCTCGCGGCCGATGAGGAAGCGGCGGATCTCGTTGGTGCCGGCGCCGATGTCGTAGAGCTTGGCGTCGCGCAGGTAGCGCTCGACCGGGTAGTCCCTCAGGTAGCCGGCGCCGCCGAGCGCCTGGATCGCCTCCAGCGCCGTGCGCACCGCGTTCTCGGAGGCGAGCAGGATCGCGCCGGCGGCGTCGAAGCGGGTGGTCTTGCCCGCGTCGCAGGCCCGCGCGACCGCGTACACGTAGGCGCGCGCCGAGTTCAGGGCGACGTACATGTCGGCGACCTTGCCCTGCATCAGCTGAAACGTGCCGATCGGCCGGCCGAACTGCCTGCGCTCGCGCACGTAGGGCAGCACCGCGTCGAGACAGGCCTGCATGATGCCGAGCGGGCCGCCGGCCAGCACGGTGCGCTCGTAGTCGAGCCCGCTCATCAGTACGCCCGCGCCGCCGTTCTCCGGCCCCAGCACGTTCTCGGCCGGCACCTCGCAGTCCTCGAACACCAGCTCGCCGGTGTCGGAGCCGCGCATGCCGAGCTTGTCGAGCTTCTGGGCGCAGCGGAAACCCGGGAAGTCCTTCTCGATGATGAAGGCGGTGACCCCGCGCGAGGCGGCGTCCGGCTCGGTCTTCGCGTAGACCACCAGGGTGTCGGCATGCGGGCCGTTGGTGATCCAGAACTTGGTCCCGTTCAGCACGTAGCGGTCGCCGCGCGGCTCGGCGCGCAGGCGCATCGAGATCACGTCGGAGCCCGAACCCGCCTCGCTCATGGCGAGCGCGCCGACATGCTCGCCGCTGATCAGGCTGGGCAGATAGCGGCGCTTCTGCTCGTCGGAGCCCCAGCGGCGGATCTGGTTGACGCAGAGGTTGGAGTGGGCGCCGTAAGAGAGGCCGACCGAAGCAGAGGCGCGGGACACCTCCTCCATCGCCACCACGTGCTCGAGGTAGCCGAGCCCGAGGCCGCCGTAGTCTTCCTCGACGGTGATCCCGTGCAGGCCGAGCGCGCCCATCTCGGGCCAGAGGGTGCGCGGGAACGCGTTCTCGCGGTCGATGTCGGCGGCGATCGGGGCGATGCGGTCGGCGGAAAAGCGGGCGGTGGTCTCGCGGATCGCGTCGGCGGTCTCGCCGAGCCCGAAGTCCATCGATGGACCGTGATTGGGGATCATGCGCCCCGCCTAGCACGCCAGGCGGCTGCGCCGCGAGGTCTCAACCGGCCGGATTGTCGGGGGGGTTCGTCAGCCGAGCTCGACCAGCTCCACCGAGGCGCGGCCGCCTTCGACGGTCAGCACGGCCGTGGTGCGTTGCCTGGCCAGCGACGGGCTGCCCGGATTGACGAAGGCCATGCCCCCCTGTTGGCCGACGTGCGCCGCGTGCGTGCCGCCATAGATGCAGACCGCCACCGGCCCGCCGAACAGGCGCGTCGCGCCCTCCGCCGTCTTCGCCTCGTCCGGCAGCGCGAAGGTGAGGCCGATGCGCACGCCGCCGATGTTCAGGACGCGCGGGCCGTCGCAGAGTTCGGGCGGCGCGGCGGGCGGATCGTCCTCGCTGCGCGTCGCATAGACCGGTGCGACCGAGCGCAGCTGGTCGAGCGCCGCGGTCGTGGTGATGTCGCCGCAATGGATGACGCCGTCGACGTCGCCCCAGGCTTCCTGCAGCGTGGCCGCCAGCTTCGGCCAGTCGACCAAGGCGTCGTGCGTGTCGGCCGTCACGCCAAAGCGGCGGCCGGCGACCATGCTTTCGTCCATCACCCCACCCGCGCTTATCGCGTCCCCACGCGGAAGCTACACTAGGGGTATTGGTCGCGCCGTTTCTAGCGCGAAACGCGTTCTCGCGGCGTCCCCAGCCGTTCGAGCATGAAATACGCAGCGACCCCGAGACATACGGCGCCTGCGGAACCGATCGTCAGGCCCGCGACGCGCGGCGAGACGCCCAGCACCTGCTCGACTTCCGGCTGGAAGCCCCAGATCGCCGCCAGGGCCAGGAGGGCGACGCCCAGCGCGCCCAGCAACAGCATCCCAAACGGCGCCAGCCAGCGGCGGCGCGGCCTGCCGACGGTCAGGCCGGTCGGCACGAAGAGCGCCGCCTCGGCTGCGCCCGGAGACGGCGAGGCGGCTGCGGAGCCCGCCGCCGCCGTTGTTGAAGCGCCCGCGGCCGCTGGCGCGCCCGACGAGGCCGCCGCGGCGCCCGTCGCCGGCTCGGCGAGCAGCGACTGCAGCCGGTCGATCGCCGCCTGCGCGGCCGCCTCGCTGGCGGAGGGCTCGCTGTCGGTCGGCGGCGGCGGGGGCGGCGCGCGTTCGGCGTGCGCGCGCTCGCCGTCGAGCGTCGTGCGCGCCTCGACCGGTGCGGTCAGCGGGATCAGCCCCAGCGCGTCGTAATCCATCTTGGGCGGCAGCACCGGCGTCGGCGCCGGGATCCAGCCGTCGATCGGCTTCAGGAACAGCGCCTTCTCGGTCGCCCGCCGGCGCACCAGAGCGTCGATGACGATGCGCTCGCCTTCGAGATCGGCCTTGCGCCACAGCTCCATGGCGAGCGCCGCCTCCAGCATTCGCCCCTCGTTCAGGCGGCGCACGGTGGGCGACGACTTGAACGCGCGCGCCCCGATGTTGAAGGCGAACGACACCAGCGCGTCGAACTGGTTCTGGTTGAGCGGCGCGTAGACGTGCTCGTTCACCGCGTGCGCGGCCTGGATCAGGTCGTAGAGCAGCAGCGCCTCGGCGTCGGCCTCGGTGATCTCGGCGCCTTCACGCGCGGTCGCGGTGTGGCCATAGCCCACCGTCCAGCGCCCATCGTCGAGCTGGGCGGCCTTGGCGCGGAATCCCTCGAACGCCATGATCAGCTCGACGGCCGATCTGGAAACGGAAAGCCTGGGTCTCATGGCCCCATCTGACCCACATTGGCACAAGCGGCAATTCGCTTGACCAGCCGCCGCAATTTGAGGGCCGGCTTCAGACCATTATCACCGCTGCGATCGCCAGCAGCGCAAAGAACCCGACGAAGTCGGTGGTGAAGGTGACGATGATCGGCGAGGACACCGCCGGGTCGCGGCCCATCCGCTCCAGCGCCAGCGGCGCCAGGATGCCGATGATCGCCGCGATGATGATGTCGGCCATCAGCGCCAGCCCCGCGGTCAGCGCCAGCTTCCCGTCGTGGTAGAAGGCGATCACCGCCGCGCCAATGATCAACGACAGCGCCAGGCCGTTGGCGATGCCGGCGATCACCTCGCGGCGGATCACCCGCCAGGTGTTGGCCGCGTTCAGCTCGCGCTGCGCCAGCGCGCGGACCGCGACCGCCAGCGTCTGCACGCTCGCGTTGTTGCCGAGCGAGGAGATGATCGGCAGCAGCACCGCCAACGCGACGATCTTGGCCACCTCGTCCTGGAAGATGGCGATGGCGCTCACGGCCACCGTCTCGGTGACGAGGTTGATCACCAGCCACGGGAGGCGGGAGCGGATGATGCCGATCATCGAGGCGTCGCGGCCGATGTCGGAGACGTTGGCCAACGCCAGCATGTCCTCCTCGCTCTCCTCGGCGATGACGCCGACCACGTCGTCGACGGTGACCTGGCCCACCAGCCGGCCGCCCGGCTCGACCACCGGCGCGGAGATCAGGTGGTACTTGTCGAAGATGCGGGCGACCTCCTCCTGGTCCATGTCGACCGGGATCTCGGTGACCGGCTCCATGATCTCGGTCAGCGGCGTCTCGCGCGCCGCGCGAACGATGCGGCTGACCGGCGCCGCCCCCACCGGCCGCATCGCCGGATCGACCACGTAGAGGTCGAAGAAGATCTCCGGCAGCGCGTCGCCGGCGCTGCGCATGTGGTCGATGGCCTGGCCGACGGTCCAGAACTGCGGGGCCAGCGCCACCTCGCGCTGCATCAGGCGTCCGGCGGTCTCGTCCTCGTAGGCGAGGCTGGCCTCGATCGCCGAGCGCTCCTGCGCCGGCAGCGCCGCCAGCACGCGCTCGCGCTTCTTCTCGTCGAGGTCGTCGACGACGTCGGCGGCGTCGTCGGACTCGAGGTTCTCGAGCGCCTTGGCCAGCGTCGCCGGGGCGACGATCTCCAGCACCTCCTCGCGGATGTTGTCCTCGAGCTCGGTGAGGATCTCGGCCAGCTCCTCGGCCGGAATGTGCGGCACCACCTCGGCGCGGTAGTCCTCGGTGAGGAAGCCCATCAGGTCGGCGACGTCGGCGGGGCGCAGCGCCGCCACCAGCTCGGCCAGCCGTGGTCCGTCGCCGCGGTCGGCCGCGTCGATCACCATGTCCACGAACTCGGCGGTGAGCGCGTAGTCCTCGTCGAGGGCGAGGTCTTCGAGATCGGGGGCGGGCGAGCGCTCGGCGACTTTCGCCTCGGCGGAGAGATCGGTTTCCCGGCTCATGGATCTCTCCTCTGGTTCGCCGCCTGCCTCAGCTCGCGGAAGGTTTCCTTCGATCTGGTCCGATCTGGCCGCCACTACCTGAACGGCCGAGGCGCGTGCATAGTCTCAACCGCTTCGAGGCTCAAGGCGAGGCATGCCATGCTCCGCCAACGGCTGTTCGTGGGTCTCGCGTCGCAGTCGGGAGCCAGAGGAGCGACGATCAGTGGCGGCTTCAGCGCCGGGAACGCGCGGGCGACCGCGGACCCGTATCAACGCGGCCAGACCACGTTCTCAGCTCTGGTCGGGCTCTGCACGCGCGCGTTTGCGCTTGCCTGATGGTGATGGTGCGGTCGAGAAGACTCGAACTTCCACGGGTTGCCCCACAGCGACCTCAACGCTGCGCGTCTACCAATTCCGCCACGACCGCCCGTGGTGAGGCGCGGGGGTTAGCAGAGGGATTTTGGTTTGTGAAGCACGCGGAACAATGCGCCGCGGTCGCAGCGGATCGCCTGCGTGGCTGAGGCGGGCGCAGCGACAGATCGAAGACCCATCGCCGTGCTGGTCGATCGAGAGGGGCTCGGCGACGTGATGCTGAAGGCGCCGTTCCTGCGCGCCCTGCGCCGCGCTTTCCCGAAGCACGAGGTGTGGTGGATCGCCACCCACCAGTCGTCGATGGAGGACGAGTGCCGCCCGATGTTCGAAAAGGACGTCGCGCGGGTGATCACCCATGCGGCGCTCGACGGGCCGACCGGGCCGCTGCTGAAGCGGCTGCGCGCGCTGCCGCCGTTCGAGCGGGTGTTCGATTCGCGCACCAAGATCTCCACCGTGGCGCTGGCTCGGTTCGGGCTGAGGCACCGCGGCTTCTATGCCTGCCTGCCCGGCTACATCCTGTGCGACGGCCATCCGCCCGCTGGCCGCAATCGACCGCGCCATATCGCCGAGCGGATGCTGTCGCTGGTCCCCTGCGCGACGGGCCGGCCGGCAGACGCGTCCGGGCGGCTGGAGGCCTCGGCCGTCTCGCGCGCCGAGGCGCTGCGCCGGCTGCCCGGCGGCCCGACCTACGTCGGCGTCGCGCCCGGCAGCCGCCAGGCCAACAAGAACTGGCCGCTGGAGAACTATGCCGAGGCGGCGCGGGCGCTGGTGGCGCGCGGCGTGATCCCGGTCTTCCTGCTCGGCCCGCAGGAGGGCGACGTCGAGACACAAGTCCGCGCCGCCGCGCCGGGCGCCATGGTGCTGCGCGCCGACCCGGCCGCCGCGGCGGGCGACGGGCTCGACCTGCTGATCGCCGAGGGCCAGCGCTTTTCCGTCCTGCTCGCCAACGACAACGGCGTCGGGCATCTGCTCGGCGCCGCCGGCGTCCCCGTGGTCAGCCTGTTCGGGCCGACCGACCCGGCTCGCTGGGCGCCGGTCGCGCCCGCCAACGCGATCCTGAAGGCCAGCGACTTCGGCGGCGGCGAGGCGATCGAGGCGATCCCCGTGGGCCCGGTGGTCGACGCGGTGATGGCCATGGCGAGGCGATGAGCGGCGCCGTGCGGCTCTATGGGCGCGCGCCCTACCGCATCGTGCTCGTGCACGGCGGCCCGGGCGGCGCCGGCGAGATGTCGCCGCTGGCGCGGGCGCTGGAGCCCCGCGTCTCGCTCATCGAGGCGATGCAGACGAAGCTCTCGATCGCCGAACTGATCGAAGAGCTGCGCGGCCAGGTCGCCGCGCACGCGCAAGCGCCGGCCATCCTGGTCGGGCATTCATGGGGCGCCTGGCTCTGCCTGCTGTTCGCGGCGCGCCATCCTGAGCTGGTCGCTCGCCTGGTGCTGATCAGCAGCGGGGTGCTGGAGGACCGGTACGCCGAACAGCTGCGCGCGACCCAGCTGGCGCGGCTCGGCGCGGCCGACGCGGCCGAAATGGCCGCGCTGGAAGCGACGCTCGCCGACCCCGCGGTGACCGACAAGGGCGCGCTCTTCGAGCGCCACCGCCATCTCTACGACAAGACCGAGAACTACGACGCCGAGCCCGAGCCGAAGGATCGCTTCGAGACCGACCCGTCGATGTTCGACCGCATATGGCCCGAGGCGGCCACCCTGCGCGCCAGCGGCGAGCTGCTGCGCCAGGCGGCGCGGGTGGCGAGCCCGGTGCTGGCGATCCACGGCGACTACGACCCCTCGCCCGCGGCCGGCGTGCAGGATCCGCTGGCGCGCGTGCTGCGCGTCCCCTTCGAGTTCATCCTGCTGAAGGCGTGCGGCCACACGCCCTGGCTCGAACGCCGCGCCAGCGCCGAGCTCTACCAGATCCTCGAGCGCGAGCTTCGCGAGGCAGGCTGAGGCTGCGGCCGGCGCGCCGGCAACGTGCGGGCGGCGTTGGAGAGCGATCTAGACCCGCCGGTAGGCGACGCCTCGCACGCGTCCGCCTGCCGCGGTGAACCCCTCCACCTCGCCGCTGCCGCTGCGCTGATACGCGAGCGTGACACCGAGGTCCGCCGCCCAGAGGCAGCCGGGACTGATCTGACGCAAGGCCGCCGCCGGTCCGCGGCCGAACGAGACGGCGAGCGAGTCGCCGTCTCGGTGGACGACGCAGGCGGCGCCCATCTCGGCGCTGCGAAATTCGCCCAGGAACGCGCCCTCATCGCCCTCGGCGGGCGGCTCGCACCGCGTGAAGCGCCGAGGCGCTGCGCTGCCCAGGGTCAGGGCGAAGCCACTCTCGGCGTCGAACGCCAGCCGCAGGATGTCGGGATCACCGGCCATCGCGAAGCTGTCGTCGCCGAGCGCCTGCAGCGCCAGCGGGACGCCGTGGATGAACAGCTTGCCCTCCTGCTCGACGAGCGCGAGGACGTCGCCCACGGCGGTGCGATAGCAGCCGGCCCGCGCTTGCAGGGCCTCCAGCGACGGCGCCGGCGCTCTGGCGGCAGGCGGCGCCATGCGATCCTCCAGGCAGGCCTCGGCGACCTGGCGGGCGATCTGCTGCGGCTGGCCCGCCGCGTCGTTGCAGAGCACCACCACGCCGAACCCCTCGCTCGGATAGACCTGCAGCTGGGTCCGGTAGCCGCCGTGGCCGCCGCTGTGCTCGAGCACCGCAAGGCCCCGGTGGCGGGTGACGAAGAGGCCCATGCCGTAGCCGGTGGACGCCCCGCTGTTGAGCGTGGCTGGCGTCCCCATCAGCGCGATTGCCGACGCGCCGATGCGCGGGGCGAGCAGGTTCGCGGCCCAGGCGAGCATGTCCTCGAGCGAGGCGTAGAGGCCGCCGTCGGCGACCACGTCGAGCATGCTGTTGGCCACGCCCCATTGGTCGCCGCGCCTGGCGTAGCCGAACGCCTTGTCGGGCACGATGGCCGTGTGGTCGTGCTGGAAGCGGCTGGCGCGCATGCCGAGCGGCGCGAAGATCGCCTCGCGTGCGAAGTCGTCGAGCCGCTGGCCCGTGGCGCGCGCGATCGCGATGGAGAGCAGCACATAGCCGCTGTTGCTGTAGGCGAACTCCGCGCCGGGTGCGAAGTTGAGCGCGCGCTGGCGGCTGACGATGTCCAGCACGTCGGCTTCGCTGTACGGGTGCTCTGCCGAGAGGCCGGCGAGGAAGCCCAGCACGAAGTAGTCGCGAACGCCGCCCGTGTGGGCGAGCAGGTGTCGGACGCTCACGCCGTCCATGTAGGCCGGCAGCTCGGGCATGGTCTTGCGGATCGAGTCGCCGAGACCCAGCCGTCCCGACTCGGCCGCCAGCAGGACGGCCAGCGCGGCCACCTGTTTGCTCACCGAGGCCATGTAGAACCTGGTCGCCGGCGTGATCGGCACGCCGTGCTCCAGGCTCGCCAGGCCATAGCCGCGGGCGAAGCAGACCTCGCCATTTTCGATCACGCCGACGGCGCATCCCGGCGCCTCGACGCTGGCGTCTTGGAACAGCGCCTCCAGGGCGGTGATCTTCTCAGGCGACAAGGACAACGGGACGATCCCCTCGGCTCACCAGGTTCGAACGGGAGTCGTGCAGCGAAAGTCAGGTCGGCGCCAGAGGGTCCCCCTTCGGGGCGCGTCAATATCAGGACTGGAGGCGCGAAGTCGGGGCTTCGCCGCCGTCGCCTAGCTGCCGCCCGCCATATAGTCGTAGACGTTGGCGGCGCGGGTGACGGCGATCGAGATCTTCTCGTCGTTGATCTGGATCTCGCCGCGGGCGACCGGATGGTTGTTGGCGAGGATCCAGACCTCGTCGGTGGCCTTGCAGTCGAGCGGGATCACCGCGCCGCGGCCCATCCGCAGCAGCTGCTGCATCGGCAGCGTCGAGCGCCCCAGCACCACCGAGATCTCGACGTTGACGGCCTTGATCTGGCTCACGCGTCCCCTGCCCCAAGCACGACCGCAGTCATGCCGACGCTTTGCATCGCGCGCCGGCTCGCCCACATTTGCCGCGACATGCTTGATCGGTCGTTAAGCCTCGCCCAGCCGCCGCGCCCTTCGATGCCACGCGCCGATGCTCTGCCAGCGGGCTGGGCGACGTCGGCCGGGCTCGTCCCCTACCTCGAGGCGGAAAGAGCGATGGAGGCGCGCGCCGACGCGATCGCCCGCGGCGACGCCGGCGAGCTGGTCTGGCTGCTCGAGCATCCGCCGCTCTACACCGCCGGGGTCTCCGCCAAGCCGGCCGACCTGCTGGATCCGCAGCGTTTCCCGGTTTTCCGTTCCGGGCGCGGCGGCCAGTTCACCTACCATGGGCCGGGTCAGCGGGTCGCCTACGTGATGCTCGACCTGACGGAGCGCGGTCGCGACGTGCGCGCGTTCGTCACCGCGCTGCAGGCCTGGGTGATCGGCGCGCTGGCGAGACTCGGCGTCGCCGGCGACGTGCGCGAGGGCCGAGTCGGCGTCTGGGTGGAGCAGGCCGGCGGGCGCGAGGACAAGGTGGCCGCCATCGGGGTGAAGCTGCGGCGGTGGGTGAGCTTCCACGGCGTCAGCCTCAACGTCGACCCGGACCTTGACCACTTCGGCGGCATCGTGCCGTGCGGCGTCACGCTGCACGGCGTCACCAGCCTGGCGGCGCTCGGCGCCCGCGCCTCGATGGCCGAGGCGGACGCTGCGCTGAAAGCCTCCTTTACAGACGTGTTCGGACCTGTTGCCGACGCGCCGCCGCTGCTCTGACTCAGACGCCTGCCTCAAGCACGCCATGTTGTCGCCCGGCTCGGCCCGCATGTAAGGGATACCGCGGCGCGAACCGGCGCCCGCTCTCTGTGCCTGGCAAAGGGCCGATGCGCCTCATCCAACGCTACCTGTTCCGCCAGCTGCTCCACCACACGGTGGTGGCCACGGCCGCGCTGACCGGCGTGGCGGTGCTGACGGCCAGCCTCTCGGCGTTGGACATCCTGGTCAACGACCGCCAGAGCCTGCTGATCTTCACCCAGATCACCCTCCTGGCGACGCCGCAGATCGTCTCGATGATCCTGCCGCTGGCGGTCTGCGTCGCCGGTCTCGTCGGCCTCAACCGGCTGCATACCGAGCAGGAGATCGTCATCTGCTTTGCCGGCGGGATGAGCCGCTGGCGGGTCGCGGCGCCGGCGATTCGGCTGGCCGCGGTCATCGCGATCGTGAACCTGGTCATCAACCTGTGGATCCAGCCGCTGTGCTTCCGCGAGATGCGGCACGTGCTGGAAGGCGTGAAGGCCGACATCGCCACCACGATGATTCGCCCCGGCGAGTTCACCCATCCGGGTCCCGGCCTCACCGTCTTCGCCCAGTCGATGGACGCGAACGGCGGGTTCAGGAACCTGTTCATCGACAAGGACAACGGCCGCGGCGGCTCGACCACCTACATGGCCGCCGAGGCGCGTATCGCCAAGCGCAACGGGGCGCCGGTGATGATGCTGCGCAACGGCTCGATCCAGCAGTTCTCGAAGGCCGGCGTGCTGAACGTCCTCTACTTCGATGAGAACATCCAGGACCTGCGGCCCTTCCTCGCCATCGAGGGCCAGGTGCTCTACCACCCCTCCGACCGTTTTCTGCGCGAGCTGTTCTTCCCCGACCTGCGGCGCAGCTGGGAGCGGGCCAACCTCAAGAAGCTCTACTCCGAGGGCAACGGCCGGCTTGCCGGCCCGCTCTACAACCTCGCCTTCATGGGCGTGGCGCTGGCGGCGGTGCTGGGCGGCGCGTTCAGCCGCCTGGGCTACGGGGCCCGCATCGCAGCGGCCGGCGCGGCCGGCGTCGGCGTCCGGGTGCTGGGCTTCATCGCCGGCGCGTTTGCGGACGGCAACGTCAACCTGAACGCCCTGCAGTACGCGCCGCCAGTGATCTGCTTCCTGGTCTGCATGCTGATCGTGCTGCGCCAGCACCCGGCCCGCGGTCCGCGCCGCGCGCCGGCTGCGCGCCCGCTGGTCGGCCAGCCGGCGCCGAGCGCGGCCTGATGGGCGTGCTCGGCCGGCTGCAGATCTATGTGCTGAGCCGAACGCTGGCGGGCCTCGCCGGCGCGTTCGTGGTGATCGCTTCGGTGGTGATGCTGATCGTCTTCGTGGAGCTGTCGCGCGCTTACGGCGGGCGCAGCGACGTCGGCTTCCTGCGGCTGGTCGAGCTGATGCTGCTGCAGTCGCCGGCGATCATGCTGCTCTTGCTGCCGTTCATCCTGCTGTTCGGCACGATGGCCGCCTTCGTGACGCTGAACCGCAGCTCCGAGCTGATCGCCATGCGCGCGGCCGGCGTCTCGGCCTGGCGCTTCATCCTGCCGGCGGCCGGCGCGGCCTTCGTGCTCGGCGTGGTCAACGTGACCGTGCTGAACCCGCTCGCCGCCGAGCTCAACGGCCGCTACGAGGACGCCAAGGCGGCGATCGATGAGGGCCAGTCGCGAGGACTGGGCGCGCGCGCAGTGTGGCTGCGCCAGGGCGACGAGCACACCCAGATCGTCATCCACGCGCAGTCGCACGACATGCAGGGCGGCGTCGTGCGCCTGCAGAACGTCTCGCTGTTCCTGCAGAACGTCACCCAGGGCGGCGCGCTGCAGTTCACGCGTCGGATCGAGGCGGCCGAGGCGCGGCTCGATCCCGGCTTCTGGCGCCTGAGCGACGTGCGCGAGGCCACGCCGGGCGCCGGCTCGGTGCGCTCCGAGACGCTGTCGATCCCCTCGAGCCTCGATCGGCGCACCGCGATGGAGAAGTTCGCGGCGAAGGATGCGGTCGGCTTCTGGCGGCTGCCCGAGACCATCGCGCGCGCCGAGGCCGCCGGGTTCTCGTCGGCCCCCTACCGCCTGCGCTACCAGGAACTGCTGGCGACGCCGCTGCTGTTCACCGGCATGGCGGTGCTGGCGGCGGCCTTCTCGCTGCGGCTGATGCGGCTCGGCGGCCTAGCGGGCCTCGCCGGCGCCGGTGTCGCGCTAGGCTTTGCGATCTTCTTCTTCGACCGGCTATGCGGGGCGTTGGGCGCCGCCGAGGTGATTCCGCCGGTGATCGCCGGATGGACGCCGCCGCTGGTGGCGCTGCTGGCCGGCTTCACGCTGCTTTGCTACACCGAGGACGGCTGAGGCGACGGCGATATGGTGATGGGGGGACGCCTGGAGTTGACGCGCGCCGGCCACTGCGAACGGCATCCGCTGAGGGCCGCCTTGCTGGCGGGCGCGCTGGCGCTGGCGCCGGTGCTCGCGCCCACGCCGGCGCTCGCCAGCCCGCGCGAGAACCCGCTGCCGCCGCTGCCGGTGCTGAACCCGCATCCTGCGCCGAAGGTGATCACGCCGCCGCCGGACGACGGGCTGGAGGCGGGCGGCTTCTACATCGAGGCCAACCAGCTGATCGACGATGAGACCGGCCACACCGTGCAGGCGCACGGTCAGGTCGAGGCGCGCTACAACGGCCGTACGCTGCGCGCCAACGACGTCGTCTACGACACCCAGACCGGCGTGGTCACCGCCAAGGGCGACGTCACCATCGTCAATCCAGACGGCACGGCGGAGTTCTCGCAGTCGGCGGTGCTCGACCGCGAGATGTCGGCCGGCGTCGCCATGGCCTTCTCCACCCGGCTCAAGGAAACCTTCCGCCAGACCAGCGGCGCCGCCGCGCAGCCGGTGGAAGTGTCGATCGCCGCGGCCAGCGCCGTGCACCCCTCGCCGACCGTCACCGAGCTCAACCAGGCGATCTTCACGCCCTGCCCGGTGTGCGCCAAGAAGCCGACGCCGACCTGGTCGATCAAGGCCGACAAGGTCATCCGGGACACGAAGCGCCAGGTCATCATCTTCCGCAACGCGAAGATCCTGGTGCGCGGCGTGCCGATCTTCTGGACGCCGGTGCTCAGCGCCCCGGACCCGTCAGTCAAGCGCAAGTCCGGCCTGCTGATCCCGGAGCTGAACATCTCCACCCTGCGCGGCCTCTCCTACGAGCAGCCTTACCTGCAGGTGATCTCGCCGTCGGAAGACCTGATCGTCAGCCCGCAGATCAACACCAAGGTCAATCCGTTCCTGAACGTCGACTGGCGCAAGCGCTTCTACGACGGCGCCATCGACGTGCGCGCCGGCTACACCTACGAGCAGGACTTCAACTCCGACGGCGACAAGCTCGGCAACGCAACGTCGCGCAGCTACATCCTCGCCAAGGGCCAGTTCGCCATCAACGACAACTGGGACTGGGGCTTCACCGCCGAGCGCACCTCCGATCCGCTGATCTTCGACCGCTACGGCGTCGCCGATCCGTTCATCCAGCGCGGCCTCTATTCGGCCGACGACCGGCGGCTGATCTCGCAGGGCTACTCGACCTACCAGATCCCCGACCTCTACCTCTCGGTGGCGGCGATGGACGTGCAGGGCCTGCGCGCCACCGACGTGCAGGCCACTTTCCCGCTGATCGCGCCGCTGATCGAGGCGCGCTGGGAACCCGACGTCCCGGTGCTGGGCGGGCGCCTGCGGATCACCGGCAGCGGCGTGGCGCTGACCCGCGACGAGTCCCCGACCGACCCGAGCCAGCCCGGCACAGACAGCCGGCGCGGGACCGTCGAGGCCAACTGGCAGTCGACCTTCATCCTGCCCAACGGCATCCGCTTCGATCCGTTCGTCGACATACGCGGCGACGTCTACAGCCTGGCCGAGCTGCCCTCGCCGACGGACCGCAACGCCACCATCACCCGCGGCCTGCCGACCGCCGGCGTCAACGTGACCTGGCCGTTCTTCCGGCGCGTCGACACCCTCACCGTGGTGCTGGAGCCGGTCGCCCAGGTGGTGCTCTCGCCGCTGGTCCGGCAGGACCCGCGCATCCCGAACGAGGACAGCGTCGACTTCCAGTTCGACGAGACCAACCTGTTCCAGATCCAGAAGGCGCCCGGCTACGACCTGCTGGACTCGGGGCCGCAGTTCAACGTCGCCGGCCGCGCGACGGTGATCAGCGACCAAGGCTACTATGCCAGCGCGCTGATCGGCCGCAGCTTCCGCACCACGCCCAATCCGTTCATCCCGGTGCGCACCGGCCTCTCGGGCACGACGTCCGACTGGATCATGGCGGCCGACGCCTCGCCCATCAACGGCGTCAACTTCTTCAGCCGCTGGCGGCTCGATTCAGACAGCTTCACCGTCAACTACATGGAGACCGGCGTCGACTGGACGACCTCCCGCTTCGACGGCCAGATCCGCTATATCCAGGAGGCGCAGGACGCCACCGGGCAGCCGGTGCAGGACATCGACTTCCACGGCGAGCTGTTCATCCTCAAGAATTGGGGCATCTCGGCCTATGGCGCACGCGAGTTCACGTCTGGCGTCTGGCGCCAGGCGGACTTCGGGATCGTCTATCGCGACCAGTGCATCCGGGTGGAGATTCTCTACAACCGGAACGACACCAACAACGGGGTGCTCGGACCATCGTCAGGCGTCGGCTTCCGCCTTTCACTCGCCACATTCGGCAATTCAGTTTATTCCCGATCCGAAGCCGAGACCCAACCCGTGCCGCCATGAGGGCGGCCTCCCGATTTTGGACATGAGAACACCAGGCATGCGCTCGCTCTCTCTGGACGCACGCGCCCTCTTTGCGTCGGCCGCGGGGGTGACCGCCGCGCTGCTGGTCGGCGTTGCGGGCCACGCGCAGCCGGCCGCTCCACCGGCCGCCCCGGCCGCCGCCGCCGCCCCGGCCGCGCCGCCGCCGGCCGCCGCCGCCCCGCTCGAGCCCCTGACCGAGGACGTCGTCGCCCACGTCAACGACGAGGTGATCACCAACTACGACATCATCCAGCGCATGCGCCTTTTGGTCGTCACCGCGGGCATCCAGCCCACCCGCGACGATCTGCCCGAGCTGCAGCGCTACGCGCTCTCCAGCCTGGTCGACGAGCGCCTCGAGATGCAGGAGCTGCGCCGCGAGGAGAAGGAGCAGAAGGCCTCGATCGTCGCCACCGACTCGGTGGTCGACGACATCATCTCCGACCTCGCCAAGCAGAACCACATGACCGAGGCGCAGTTCATGGCGTCGCTCGCCCAGCAGGGCATCGGCGCCGAAACGCTGCGCGCGCAGGTCCGCGCCCAGGCCAGCTGGCAGGACTGGATCCGCGGCCGCTACGGCTCGCGCATCCGCGTCGGCGAAGACCAGATCAAGGCCTTCCAGGCGCGCATGGCCGCCGAGGCCGAGAAGCCGAAGTATCAGATCTCCGAGGTGTTCATCGACGACGGCAAGGCCGGCGGACCCGATGCCGCGTTGCAGGAGGCCAACCAGCTGGTCAACCAGCTGCACCAGGGCGCCAACTTCCAGTCCGTGGCGCGGCAGTTCTCGGCCTCGTCGACCGCGGCGAACGGCGGCGACGCCGGCTGGGTCACCGCCGGCGAGCTCGATCCGGCAGTCCGCGCGGCGATCGAAACGCTGCGGCCGGGCTCGCTGTCTGCGCCGATCCCGGTCAAGGACGGCGTCTACATCATCTACCTGCGCGAGCGGCAGTCGGGCGGCTCGGCCGTGCTGATCAGCCTCAAGCAGGCGGCCATCGCCCTTCCCGCCAACGCGCCGCAGGATCAGGTCGACGCCGCGCGCGTCAAGCTCGAGGGCGTGCGCAGCCAGCTGCACGGCTGCGACAACTTCGAGTCCATCGCCGGCAAGACCGCAGGCGTGCTCGCCGGCGACCTCGGCGAGGCCGACGCCAAGGACCTCGCGCCGGCGTTCCGCGACGCCGCCATGGCGCTCAAAGTCGGCCAGATCTCCGAACCGATCCGCAGCGACCAGGGCATGCACATCCTGGCGGTGTGCTCGAAGCGCAGCAATTCGGCGCAGGGCCTCGACCGCGAGGCGATCGAGAACCGGATGATCGGCGAGACGCTGCAGATGATCAACAAGCGCTACCTTCGCGACCTGCGAAACTCCGCCAGCATCGAAGTGCGCACGACCCAAGGCAGCTGATGGGCGCGCTGGCCGGAGCGAGTCCGCCGTGTCCCCCCTCGCCGTCACCCCGCTCGCTGTAACTCTGGGCGATCCGGCCGGCGTCGGCCCGGAGATCGTTGCGGCGGCCTGGCGCGCGCTGAAGGCGTCCGGGCCAGCGTTCTTCGCGGTCGGCGACGCCCGCACGCTGGCGGCGGCTGGCGCGCCAGTCGTAGTCATCGGGGCCGCCGCCGAGGCCGCCAGCCGCTTCGCAGAGGCGCTGCCGGTGCTCGATGCGCCGCTGGGCCGCATCCCCATCCCTGGCCGCCCCTCCGCCGAGGCCGCGCCGTTCGTAGTGCGCTGGATCGAGGCGGCGGTGCAGCTGGCCCTCGACGGCGCAGCGGCCGGCGTCGTCACCGCGCCGATCGCCAAGGCCAGCCTCTACGAAGCCGGCTTCGCCTTTCCCGGACACACCGAGTTCATCGGCGAGCTGACCCGCGCCGCGCCGATGGCCGGCGCCCGCGGACCGGTGATGATGCTGGCCGCGGGGAACCTGCGCGCCGCGCTTGTCACGGTGCACGAACCGCTGGCGCGCGTGCCCGCCTTGGTCACTGAGGACCGGATCGTCAGCACCGGGACGGTCGTCGCCGAAGCGCTGGCGCGCGACTTCGGCGTCGCCTCCCCGCGCCTCGCGGTGGCAGGGCTCAATCCGCACGCCGGCGAAGGCGGCGCGCTGGGCCGCGAAGACCTCGAGGTGGTCGCGCCCGCGGTGGCGGCGCTCAGGGCGCGCGGCATCGATGCGCGCGGGCCGCTGCCGTCCGACAGCCTGTTCCACGAGGCGGCCAGGGCGACCTATGACGCCGCGCTCTGCCTCTACCACGACCAGGCGCTGATCCCGGTGAAGATGCTGGACTTCTGGGGCGGCGTGAACCTGACCCTGGGCCTGCCGATCGTGCGGACATCGCCCGACCACGGCACCGCCTTCGACATCGCCGGCAAGGGCGTCGCGCGCCCCGACAGCCTGATCGCGGCCATCCGGCTCGCCGCCGAGATCGCCGCGCGCCGCCAAGCCGCAAGATGACGGGCGGCAAGTGACCGGCGGCGCGGCGAAGCTCCACGACCTGCCGCCGCTGCGCGAGGCGCTGGCGAGCGCCGGGCTGGCGGCGCGCAAGAGCTTCGGCCAGCACTTCCTGCTGGACCTCAACGTCACCCGCAAGATCGCCCGCCTCGCCGGCCCGCTGGACGGTGAGACCGTGGTCGAGGTGGGTCCCGGCCCGGGCGGCCTCACCCGCGCGCTGCTGGAGGCGGGCGCCAGCGTCATCGCGATCGAGAAGGATGCGCGCTTCGTGCCGCTGCTCGACGACCTCGCCGCCCACGCCGAGGGGCGACTGACGGTCGTCCGGGCCGACGCGCTGATGCTGGACGCGAAGGCGGTCCCGGCGGGCGCGCCAGTGGTCGCCAACCTGCCCTACAATGTGGCCACGCCCCTGCTGGTCGGCTGGCTGACGGGCGCGTGGCGCCCGCGCGCGATGACGCTGATGTTCCAGAAGGAGGTGGCGCAGCGCATCACCGCGGCGCCTGGCTCGAAGGACTACGGCCGCCTCTCGGTGCTCGCCCAGGCGCTGGCCGACGCCAAGATCGTCATGGAGCTGCCGGCGCGCGCCTTCACCCCGCCGCCGAAGGTCGACTCCGCGGTGGTGCGGCTGACGCCGCGCTCCAACCGCCCCCCAGACGCGTTGGTCGAGGCGCTGCAGCGGGTGACGGCCGCCGCGTTCGGTCAGCGCCGCAAGATGCTGCGCTCCAGCCTGAAGCCGCTGGGCGGCGAGGCGCTCTGCGCCGCAGTCGGCGTCGATCCGGCGGCGCGCGCCGAGGACGTCAGCGTCGCCCAGTACCTCGCCCTCGCGGAGCAGGTGGAGTAGGCTGGCGCCCTCCCCCCAAGCCCGGAGGCCCGCCATGCCCGAGGCTCGAGCCGAAGCCGTCCCCGCCTTCGCGATCGGCCACCTGTCGCTCACCGTCGGCGACGTCGCTGCCTGCCACAGGTTCTACGCGGACCTCGGCCTGCGCACCTTCAATGCCGGCGAGACCATGGCGATCCTCGAGCTGCGCGGCGGCACCCACCTGCTGCTCTTCCAACGCGGCGCGCCGGGCAATGACGCGGAGAGCCCGTTCGACGGCGCCCGCGGCAACAGCGTCGACCTGATGATCGCCGGGCGCACGCGCGAGGAACTGGAGGCCGTGCGAAGCCGCCTTGTCGAGCACGGACACGCGCCCGACCCGATCGCCGACCGGACCTTCTTCGGCCACCACGTCTTCAAGGCCAAGGACCCGGACGGCAACGAGGTCACCGTCTCGACCAGCCACGCCAGCAACCTGCCGGTCTGAGGCCGGCCCGGCCCGCCCACAGGCCCGCGCCGCAGCTCAACTGCTCAAGACCAGGTCGGCGGGAGACACCGTCCAGGAATTCTCGAAACCGCCGACGCCGCCCGGTCCCCTCGGCGAGACGGCCCCGTCGCCGGCGCGTACGGAGCAGTAGAGCTCGGTCACTTCT
The DNA here is from genome assembly GCA_035553015.1 of Caulobacteraceae bacterium. GTDB lineage: Bacteria > Pseudomonadota > Alphaproteobacteria > Caulobacterales > Caulobacteraceae > Acaudatibacter. Next base: position 21,610 of record DATNEH010000257.1, read on the forward strand.
CTCAACAGCCGCTGCTCTTGCGCCTGCTCGTGAGCGGTCACAGCCGCCAGAAAGCCATCGTTGATGCGGATCTCACCGAGAGGCGTCGCCTCCACATAGTCGAGCGCAGCGCTGAGCGCATAGAGCGCATGGCCGTTGGCCTGGGCGGCAATGCTGGTGAGGCGCGCAGCGTCGCCGGCCGCGAAGCGGCGCTGGTCAGGCAGGTTCAGGCGGGCCTCGAAGATGAAGGAACGCAATACCTCGCACAGGCCGGTATTGGTGAAGTTCCGCTCACGGAAGGTCAGCAGCATCCAGTCATAGAAGACATCGAGCTTCGGATCGAGGAACGTATAGTCCGGCTCGAACGGCGAGCCCATCAGCCGGCCTTCGCTCTCGAGTTGGCGCTTCAACGCGGTGCCTGCATAGGGAAGGGTCCGGCAAAAGCCCGCGACCGACCAACCGTCGCCAACGAACTGGCGAAGGAAGTCGATGTTGCTACGCACGGTCGCCATCGTGCTGTACGGCTCCAGGAGCATGAAGCCGAAATCGAAGGAAAGGCCCAGCGAGCGCAGGATCCGGCCGGCTTCGATCGGATGATGGGGCTTCATCATCTTGTTCATATTGATGAGGCCCTGCTCGTCGCCATTCTCCACGCCCATGTAGACATGCGTGAGCCCTGACTCGACCAGACGCGCCATGGTCTCGTAGTGCACTTCGTCCGCGCGGCAGCTGATCTTGAAGGCGATCTTGCCCTTCAGCCCCGCTTGGATGACCCCCTCGGCGATGTCTTCGGCCCATTGGCGCGCGCGGCGGCCCGTCGCGAGGAAGTCATCGTCCTGGAAGAGAAACACCCGAACGCCGCGCTCCAGGTGGAGCTGACGCATCTCCTCGACGACCTGGGCGGGCGAACGCAGGCGCCGCAGCTTGCCGCCCTGGGCCTCGTAGAAGGGCCGTATGCTGCAGAAACTGCAGTCCCACGGACAGCCGCGGCTGCCGAGCACGGATGCGAGCGGCAGGTCCTGGCCGGCGTAGTCGATATCCGAGCGCTCCGGGAAGGGCAGCCTGTCCAGGTCGTCCAGCGCCGGCCGCAACGGGTTGGCGACGATTTCCTCGCCGCGTCGCCACGCAATACCCGCGATGTCGCGCCAATCGGCGCCGCAACCTATCCTCTGCATGAGCTCGACGAGGGTGGCCTCGCCCTCGAACCGGACGATTGAGTCCGCGCCCGGAATGCGTTGCAGCACTTCGGCGTAGTCGAAGCTCGGATAGTGCCCGCCTATGGTGATGTGCGCCGTGCAGCCGTGATCGCGCAAAGCCTGGACGACGCGGCCGAACTCGGGCGCCATGTACTGAAAGATCAGGGAAAGACCGATCACGTCGGGGCGGGTCTGCTTGGCCACCTGCACCAGCCGCGTGGGGTCGGCGCTATACGTCTCGATGCGGGCGGCGAAGCCCGCCTTCCGCACCGAGGACAACAGATAGCGCAGGCCCAGGTTGTCCTGGTCCTGAAAGCCGACCAGCAGCACCGAGGCGCCAGGTTGCTCGCGCATTTCGTCTCTCACGCGCTGGTGGGCCTGTTCAGCCGCCTGCCTTGCCGCTGCGCAGCCGCTTCATATGGGCCTCGACTTCGCCGGTGAGCCCCTGCAGGCGCGTGAGCTCCGCATTGATGTCCAGGAGAGCCTGCTCGGCGGCCACCAGCGACAGGCGGGAGACGTCGATCGGCGGCGGATCGCCTCGCGGCCTCACGAACCGCTGCAGCGTATCGAGGCGCGAGTAGTCGGTCGCGAATGAATCGCCCGGGTTCGGCCGTGGCGGCCACCAGCCCCCTCGTCCGCCAGTAATGATGATGATGATGATCTGTTCGAGCGCGCTGAGCCGCTGCTCCAGGCCTTCGTACATGATGTTCCTCCGACCCTGAACGTGTTCGCGAGACGATCGTCGGACGCTTTCAGACAATAGATCTCTAGAGCCGCGTCGAACGATCGACCGCCTACAACTCTTGGATGCTGTCTTTACTGGCCCCCGCTCTGCGTTCGAACGACAGCAGAGTGAGGCTCGAGGCGCTTCGCTCGCTTCCGTGAGGGTGACGCCCGCAACGAACCACTGCGCTATAACGCTGCGGTATCGGACGTCGAAACACTAGGTGCCAATACCGAGAAGCGGGCGGCGCCATTACGGATGCGTCCGGCTCCGGGCGGCGCGGCGGCAGCAGCGTCGGCCCGATGGCTCGATGGCGGCATGCGCAGGCGGGATCGATGAAGGCCTGTCCTGGCGCCGCACCAGCTAGCCAGGGCCTTCGCCCTCGCCTACGTCCCCGCTCATGCGCGTTTCCGAACTGCCCCCAACGCTCGCGGAAGCCCTTGCGGAGCGCGGCTATAGCGAGCTGACCGCGGTGCAGGTGGCGGTCGCCGGGCCGGAGGCGATGGGGCGCGACCTGCTGGTCTCGTCCAAGACCGGCTCGGGCAAGACCGTGGCCTATGGTCTCGCGGTGGCTGAGACGCTGCTGGGCCGGTCGGGCGCCTTGGGCCCGGCGGGCGCGCCCGCGGCGCTGGTTATCGCACCGACGCGCGAACTGGCCTTGCAGGTCCAGCGCGAATTGGCCTGGCTCTACGCCCGCACGCAGGCGCGGGTGGTGAGCTGCGTCGGCGGCATGGACCCGCGCCGCGAGCAGCGGGCGCTGGCCGGCGGCGCACACATCGTCGTCGGCACGCCGGGGCGGCTGCGCGACCACCTGGAACGCGGCCAGCTCGACCTCTCCAGCCTGAAGGTGGTGGTGCTGGACGAGGCGGACGAGATGCTCGACCTCGGCTTCCGCGAAGAGCTCGAGGCGCTGCTCGAAGCCGCCCCGCCGGAGCGCCGCACGCTGCTGTTCTCCGCCACGCTGCCCAGGCCGATCCTGGCGCTGGCCAGGCGCTATCAGCGCGAAGCCCACAGCATCGCCATCGGCGAGCGCGAGCGGGGCCACACCGACATCGACTACCGCGCCATCGCCATCGCGCCGAGCGACGTGGAGCACGCGACCGTCAATCTGCTGCGCTTCTACGCGCCGGGCTCGGCCATCGTTTTCTGTTCGACCCGCGAGGCGGTGCGGCGGTTGCACGCCAACCTGGCCGAACGGGGCTTTTCCGCCGTCGCGCTGTCGGGGGAGCTGACCCAGAACGAACGGGCCAACGCGTTGCAGGCGCTGCGCGACCGCCGCGCCCAGGTCTGCATCGCGACCGACGTGGCGGCGCGCGGCCTCGATATTCCCGACCTCGAGCTGGTGATCCACGCCGAGCTGCCGCACGACGCCCAGGCGCTGCAGCACCGCTCAGGCCGCACCGGGCGGGCGGGGCGCAAGGGGGTGTCGGCGATCCTGGTCCCCTACCCGCGCCGCCGACGCGTCGAAGGCATGCTGCGCGCCGCGGGCGTCTCGGTGCAATGGCAGGCGGCGCCCACCCCCGAGGAGATCCGCGGCAAGGACCAGGAACGGCTGGTCGAGGAGTTGCGTCCCGAGGGCGAGATCGCCGAGGACGACCTGTCGGTGGCGCGCGTGCTGCTGTCGGGGGAGGCGCCGGAAGTGGTGGTCGCCGCGCTCATCCGCGCCCTGCGCGCCAACCTGCCCGCGCCCGAAGACCTGGCCGAGACATCGCCCGAGCCGCCGCCGGAGCCGCAGCCTGTCGACGGCGAGCGACGCCGGCCGGGGTTCGAAGACACCGTCTGGTACCGGGTCAATATCGGCCGCAGCCGCAACGCCGAGGCGCGCTGGCTGCTGCCGATGATCTGCCGGCGCGGCCACATCACCAAGCTGGAGATCGGCGCCATCCGCGTCTACGACGCCGACACGCGCTTCGAGATCAAGCGTGCGGTGGCCGAGCGGTTCGACGCGGCGCTGGCCGCGAGCCCGGAGGACGGCCTGCGCATCACTCCGCTTACCGATCCGGAGGCGCCGGTCAAAGGCGGCCGGGGCGGCTTCGGCGGCAAGGCCCAGCGCGACGTGAGAGGCAAGCCGCGCGCGCCAGACCGCGCCGAGGCGCGCGATCGGCCCGCCGGCCACAAGCCGGCGGCCGCGCATCCCCGCAAGGACAAGAAGCGCGGCCCGAAGCCTGCCCGCGGCAAACGCAGCGAAGAAGGCTAGCCGGCGCCGTCCGCCGGCGCTGTCCGCCTTACCCCGGCGGCCGCAATCCAGGCTCGCCGGGCGCCCAACCGCCGCGCTCGACGGCAGCGAGGAAGTCCGCGATCTGTCGGTTGTACGCGTCCGGCTCCTCCAGGTTCATCCCGTGCCCGGTGCGTGGATGGATCCAGAGACCGGCGCGCGGCAGCGTGCGCTTCAGGAAGATGTTCACCTCGATGACCGGATCGTCCTCGTCCCCGGCGGCGAGCAGGACGGGCGTGTCGAGGCCCTTAAGCCTTTCCTCGAAGTCGTAGAGCGACGGGCGCTTGCCCTGGAAGTTCTTCATGGTGAGCGCCGATCCGAGCGCGCTGTGCTCGCCCAGGTAACGGCGAAACTCCGCCCATCCGCGGGGGTCCTTGCGGAGCAGCGGAAGCCGGGTCGGCCCTTTGGCGATGCCGTCGGCGACCGCCTCCATCCCGTGTTCGCGCATGCGGTCGGCCGCCGCCGCCATGTCCTGCAGGAACCGTTCCCGGTCCGGTTGGTAGGCGCCCGAGCCGCCGCTGGAGAACACCACCGACCTGACCCGGTCCGGGTAGGCCAGCGCCGCCTGCAGCGCCGTGTAGGCGCCCATGCTCAGTCCGACGAGATGGGCGCTCTCGATCCCCAGCCCATCCATCAGGCCGATGAGGTCGTCGCGCTGCTGCTCGTATCCGTAGGCCTCGTCGCCATTGGGCACGTCGGACGGTGGATAGCCGCGGGCGTTGTAGGTGATGCAGCGATAGTCGCGGCTGAACCGCCGGACTTGCGCCTCCCAGGTGCGAAGGTCGGCAGCGAATTCGTGCAGCCAGACGATGGCGTCGCCCTGGCCGGTCTCCTCGTAGTGGAGCTTCACGCCATCGCGCTCGACAAACGGCATGCTCGGTCACTCCGATGGCCCGCGCGTGGATTGTCGCGAGGGGTGGCGCGCCGGTGCGGGTCGACCCTACCGCTGCACCAGCTGCGTCAGGACGCCGCCGGTGTAGGAGGGGTGCACGAAGACCTGGCCGCGGATCGGGGCGCCGGGACCGGGGTCGCCGACCAGGCGCACGCCCTTGTCGCGCAGCTCGGCGACCGCCTTCTCCAGGTCGTCGACCTTCATGGCGATCAGGTGGACGCCTTCGCCGCGATCCTCGAGCCGCTTGGCGATCGGCCCGTCGGCGCCGAGGTTGGAGACCAGCTCGACATAGCTGTCGGGGAAGCGGAAGAACGCCATCTTCATGCCGGCCTGCGGCGACTCGCTGCGGTCGCTGACCTGGGTCCCGTAGAGCGTCTCGTAGCGCCCCACCGAGGCGTCGAGATCCTTCACCGCGACGACGACGTGATCGACCCCTTTGAACATGGCGCGCTCCCTTCTGATTTTCTGCGTTCGATGCGCGGACGCTAGCCGCCCGCGGCGCGGCCCGCAACGCCGCGTCGGCTCACCAGGCCAGCGCGTGGCCAGCGTAGTCCAGGTAGTCGCCGCTGTTGGCCGGGCCGAGCTCGGCGATGCGCTGGCGCAACCCGCGCACGCTCGCCTCCGGCGTCACCGGCGCGGCCTGCCCGCCCATGTCGGTCTTCACCCAGCCGGGATGGAAGATGCCGACCGCGATGCCGTCGCCGGCCCAGTCACGGGAAAGGCCGCGCATGGCGTTGTTCAGCGCCGCCTTCGACGAGCGGTAGGCATAGCGCTGGCCGCCGTTGTTGGCGGTCGAGCCGAGCTGGCTGGTGATCGCGGCAAGCTTCTTGCCCGCGCCGGCCTTCAGGTTGGCGTGCAGCGCCTGCGAGACCGCCACCGGCGCCACGGTGTTGACGCGGAAGGTCTCCAGCCAGCCCTCCAGGTCGATGTCGTCGGCAGACTGGCGCCGCGGCCCGCTGATCCCGGCGTTGTTGATCAGGATGTCGATCGGCGCCCCGGCCAGCGCCGCCTTCAGCGCCGCGATGTCGGCCGCGCGCGCCACGTCGAGCTTCATCACCCGCACCCGCGCGTCGGAGGAGCCCGCCAGCGCCTGCAGCTCGGCAGCCGCGCCAGGATCCCGGCAACACGCGATCACCTCCGCGCCGTCGCCTGCGTACTGGCGCACGAACTCCAGACCGATGCCGCGGTTGCCGCCGGTGACGAGGACGGTGGTCATCCGCGCGTCAGCCGACCGCCGTCTGCGCGCCGGTGACGCTCGCAGCCGATGCGCCCGGGCGCTGGATCAGCTCGATCACGTAGCCGTCCGGGTCCTTGGCGAGGCAAATCACCGCGCCGCCGAGGTTGGCGTTCGGGGTCGGCTCGTGGGTCACTTCCAGGCCGGCCGCCCTGATCTTGCCGGCCAGCGCCACCGGGTCGGTGACGTAGAACACCAGCTTCACCGGGTTGTCGCGGTAGTTGCGCGCCGAGCCGTCGGTGTAGTGCATCAGCACCACCGCGTTGCGCCCCTCGTGCGCCACCATCACCTCGTCCATGTAGTCGAGGTGGAAGGTCCCCGTTCGCTGCATGCCGAGCACGTCGCGGTAGAAGGCCTCCGAGCGCTCCAGGTCAGAGACGCCGATCCCGACAGCGGTGAGAAAATCTTCCGAGCGCATGGCGGCTCCCTCCTTCGTTTCTGCCATCCTATGGTGCGCGAACCCCAACCGGGAAGGGAGATCTCGAGATGGAAGAAGTCGCGAGCGGCTACGGGCTCGTCGAGGCGCCGGTGTGGGCGGCCGGGCGCGGTCTCTACTTCAGCGACGTGCTGGGCGGCGGCGTCTATCGGCTCGGCGCGGACGGACAGGTCTCGACGGCGATCCCGAAGCGGCGCGGCGTCGGCGGCATGGCGCTGCACGCCGAGGGCGGCCTGGTGGTCGGCGGGCGCAACATCGCCTGGGTCGGCGAGGACGGCGAGACGCGCGTTCTGCTCGATCCCGGCGTCATCGAGGGCGCAATCGGCTTCAACGACTTCACCACCGACCAGGCCGGCCGCATCTACGTCGGCTCGCTCTGCTACCGCGTGTTCGCCGATCCGCCAAAGCCAGGCTTCCTGCACGTGATCGACCTCGACGGCTCGATGCGCACGCTGTCCGACGGCGTCATGCTGACCAACGGCATGGGCTTCTCGCCGGACGGCAAGCGGCTCTACCACTGCGACGCGCGCGCCAGCCTGGTCAGGGTCTACGACGTCGAGCCGGACGGCTCGGTCGGCCCCTGGCGGCAGTTCGCGACACTGGGCGA
>DATNEH010000258.1:0-7229 GCA_035553015.1 Caulobacteraceae bacterium
GAGGTGGAACGCAAGGCGGCCGCCGCGCCGGAAGCCTACCGGCAGGACATGCTCGAGCTCGCCGGCCAGTGGCGCGACCTCGCCCTCCACGCCGACCTGCAGGCCCGCGCGGCCGGCGTCTGAGCATCGGGTTGGACCCCCTCGGGTGCGGGCGGGCTCAGCGCCGGAACGACGTGTTGGACGAACGTGGCGGCTAAGCCTTGCCGTTGGCCAGTATGAGGGCCGCGCTGGCGCCGGCGACGACCACGACGATGTACGGCAGGCAGACAAAAGGCTCGATGGCGACGGCCAGCCATCGGCCGACGCCGCCCCACTCGCCCTTGAAGGCGTGCGCCCACGACCCGTAGACCTGGAAGGGTCTCATTTCGTCCGGGTCGGCGCTCGCGAACCACGCCTCCAGCTTCTGGATGCGCGGGATGTTGCAGTACTGGAAGACCTTCCAGGTCACTTCGAGCACCCACAGCGCGATTGCCAGGGCGACGGTCACGGCGACCAACGGCAGCGACGGATCCTTCAGGCCGAACGCCACGCCGGCGCCGAGCAGCGGGGTCGCCAGGCCTTTCAGCGACAAGGCGCGCTGGTCGTACGCCTCGTACTGGCTCTGCAGCAGCAGGTACTCGGCCTGCAGTTCGCCGCGCAGGTCCGGGTCGCTCGCCATGCCGGCTGCCCTCCGATGCGGGTTCGCTGGGCGAGCTTAACCTTAGCTGGCGGCCATCCGCAAAGATCGTCGCGGACCTCGAACGACGGGTGCGGCGGCGCCCTACCCTTCGGCTGCCTCGCCGCTGGCTGCTGCGTGGATCAGGGCGGAGCTGCGGGGTTTGCGCTGGCTGAGCGGGATCGGGAACTCGCCGATGATGGCGGCGGCCTCCAGGCGGTCGAGCTCGGCGGCCTCGACGCCCAGGATGCGGCCCAGCACCTCGCGGCTCGACTGGCCGAGCGTCGGCGCGTGACGGCGGATCGGATAGGGCTGGCCCTCCTCCCGGAACGCCGGCGACGGCTGCTGCGGGAAGTCCATGTGCGGGCGCGGGATGTCCTGCCAGTAGCCGCGCGCCATCAAGTGCGGCTCGTAGAGCACCATCTCGGTCAGCCCGCGCGCCGCGCCGGCCGCGACGCCCGCCGCCTGCAGCGCCTCCATCGCCTCGTCGGGCGAGCGGCCGCGCGTCCAACTGGCGATCGCCGCCTCCAGCTCGTCCTCGCGCGCGCGGCGCCCGGCCGCCGCAGCCAGGCCCGCGTCGCCGGCCAGGTCCGCCCGCCCGATCACCCCGCAGAGCGCGCGCCAGGCGCCGTCGCTGGTCACCGCGATCACCACCCAGCTGTCGGGGCCGTCGCAAGGGAAGCAGCCGTGCGGGACGAAGTGCGGATGCCGGTTGCCGGTGCGCGGCGGCGTCCGGCCGGTCACCGACTGCTCGATCAGCCAGGGCGCGACCAGCGGGAACAGGCACTCCACCTGGGAAAGATCGATGAACTGCCCCTCCCCGGTTCGCTGCCGGTGCAGCAGCGCGGTGAGCAGCGCCGGGCAGGCCGACAGCCCGCCGATCGGATCGCCATAGGCGATGTGATTCATGGTCGGCGGATCGTCCGGCCATCCGGTCACCATCGGCACGCCGGCCGCGTGCTCCAGCGTCGAGCCGTAGGCCCGGGTCTGCGCCCAGGGGCTCGCCACACTGAACGCCGGCATCGACATGAACACGATGTCGGGCTTGGCCTTGCGGAACGCGTCGTACGAGAGCCCGAAGCCCTCCAGCACGCCGGCGCCGTAGTTCTCCACGACAGCGTCGGCGGTGGCCACCAGCTCGAGCAGCAGCTTGACGCCCTCGGGCCGGGTCAGGTCCAGCGTGATCCCGGTCTTGTTGCGGTTCACCCAGTTGAAATAGAGCGGCTTCTCGTAGCCGAAGGCCGCGATGCCTTCGTCGGTATAGTCGGCGCCCCGCCACCAGTCGGGGTAGGCGCGGCCCTCCACCTTGATCACCTCGGCGCCGAGGTCAGCCACCTGCCGCGTGCCCACCGGGCCGGCCCAGCCCATCGTCAGGTCGATGACGCGCAGGCCCTCGAGAGGCAGACTTGGCGGCGGCGCGCCGGGCGCGATGCGCGCCGGCCGCGGCTGCGCCGGCGACGCCTTCCAGCTTCCCGTCTGCTCGCCGGCGCGTGGCGCGACGCCTGAGGCGGATGGCGGCGTCGCGGTCAGCTTCTGCGGCAGCACCGGCGCCTCGAAGCGCGCCTCGCCGATCCGCACCTCGCCGAACGCGCCGTGCGCGCGGTGCACGGGGCTCTGCAGCAGCTCGGCCATCGGCGGGGTCACCACCAGCGGCGTGCGCCGCCGGATCGCTTCGTCGGCCCACTCGCGCGCGGTCCGCGTCGCCAGCCGCTCGGTGATGATCTCGTCGAGCTCGTCGCCGACGATCAGCCGCTCGTTCGCGGTGGCGAAGCCTTCGCGGTTGGTCAGCTCGGGCACGCCCAGCATGTCGCAGAAGCCGCGCCACTGGTCGGCCGAAAAGGCGGTGACGCCGAGCCAGCCGTCCTTGGTCGGATAGACGCCGGTTGGGAACACCGGGAAGAAGTGGTTGCGGCCCCAGCGCATCTCCTCGAAGCCCGTCTGCACGCTGACGGCCAGCTGGAACTCGCCGATCAGCGAGCAGGCGTCGTGGATGCTGACTTCGAAGCGCCGCCCCGGACCGCCGGCGATCAGCGCCGCCAGCGCCGCCGAGAACGCGGTCAGCGCGCCCGGCAGGTAGGACTGGTGCTCGGTCAGCATGATCGGCGCCTCGGCCGGCCCGACGTTGCGCACCACCCCCGCCAGCGCCCGCACCACCGCGTCGGCGCCGGCATAGTCCTTGTACGGACCGCTCTCGCCGAACCAGCTCAGCGCGATGATCGAGAGCCCGGGATTGGCGGCCTTCAGCGCCGCATGACCGGCCGGCCCGGCGTCGTCCCAGGCGCCCGGGCGCGCATCGATCAGCACGTCGACGGCGCCGGCGACCTCGGCGAGGCGCGCGGCGTCGCCGTCCGCCACGGTGACGCTCGCCTTGCCGGTGTTCATCCAGGCGAAGAGCGCGCTTTCCTGCGCGCCGCCGCCCGCATCGACCAGCGGCGGCGTGCGGCGGTCCGGATCGCCACCGGGCGGCTCGACCTTCACCACGCCGGCGCCGAAGTCGGCGAACAGCTTGCCGCAATAGGCGGCCGCGCGGCCCGATCCGAACTCGGCGACGCGGACCCCGGCGAGCGGGCCTTGGCCCTTACCCGTGTCACTCATCCTGGCGTTCTCCCGGCCGCCATTTGTGGGACGCTGGCGGTCCTACCGCAACCATCGGGCGCCGGACCCTACGTCCTGCAATGGGGTGTTGCGCCGATCAGCCCTGTGGCTTCAGCATCCGCTGCAGCTCTTCCAGCCGCTCGCCGACGGCGCCCGCCATGATCTGCGTCTCCAGCGCCCGGTAGGCGGCCAGCACGCGGCGGCCGGCGTCGGTGAGCGCGGCGCCGCCGCCCTTGCGCCCGCCCGGCGCGGCTTCCACCAGCGGCTCGGCGAAGGTGTGGTTCATGCTCTCCACCAGCGACCAGGCGAAGCGGTAGCTCATCCCGAGGCTGCGCCCCGCCGCGCTGATCGAGCCCTCGCGCTCGATCGCCGCCAGCACATCGGCGCGGCCGGGCCCCAGCGCCCGCTCGTCGCCCGCGTAGAGTTGCACCTTGACCTTGAGCGGCCCTCTTTTCGGCATCCGAAGCGTCCCCAACGCTGCCGCCGGGCGGCTACACGTCGGCCCAGCGACGCAGCAGGGTATGACAAATTCCGGTCAGGCGCAGCCTGGCCGCGTTGCGCCTCGCGGGCGGGGTGGCGGGTCCTAGAACGCTACGCGGAAGCTGCCGATCCAGGCGTGGTCGTAGGCGGGCGTGAGCGCCGGCTTCAGCGTCAGCGCCGGCGAAACCGCGACCTGGTAGCCGACGGCCAGGATCAGCTTCGCCCGGCTCGGCAGCTGAAAGCGGCCGAACACGATCCCCGGCGTCAGGAACACCTGCGTCTTGCCGCCGCGCAGCCCGTCGAACCAGTGGGTCAGGTTCACTTCGAACTCGGGCCAGAAGTACTGGCCGACGTGGTACTGGAACGTCGTGTTGGAGACGAGCGAGGTCCCGATGACGCTCTCGTTCTCGAGCGGAATCGGCACGCCGAGCGTCGCCTGGATGTCGAAGCGGCCCCAGCCCTTGCCGCCGGCGATGGTCGGCGTGATCACCCAGGCGTCGTTGGTGAACTTGGCGATCCCGGTCGGCGCCTGCACGCCTAGGAAGGCGGTGACGATGTAGTCGCCATTGTCGGCATTGGCGCTGATCAGGCGCTGCTTGATGGTCAGGAACGGCCAGTCGTTGAAGCCCGATGCCGGGTTCTTGTTGGAGCGCACCTGGTAGGGCGGCAGGTTGATCAGCACCTCGTTGGTGGTGGTGGGGATCAGCTCGAGGCCCTTGCCGCCGTCGTAGACGTCGACGTTCGCGCCGTTGCCGAGCGACTGCGCCAGCTGATCGTAGCGGAATTCCTGCTCGAGCCGCGGCGTCACCGTGGCGATCGGGGTGATCCACGAAGGCTGCGTCGACTGCGCCTCATGGACGCGGTCATGCCAGTGCGCGAAGTAATCCGAGATCGGGTCACCGCCGACGTCGGCCGCGGCCTGCGCGCCCGCGTCGGCCGCAGTGGCTGTCGCAGCGCCGCCTTGATCGCCCGCGGGATCTGCCGACGCGGGGCTTTGAAGGGCCAGCACAAGCACCGCCGCCATGCCGCAGACAGCCATCTGGTTGCGCAAGACAATCCCCCCGAAGACGCATCGAGCTTGGCTGGGCATAGAGCGCTATGCATGTCCATGCAATACGATGCGCGCGCGAGTGCTGCCGCCCTCGCCGCCGTTGCGCCATTGCGTTGACGCAGCGGCGTGTGCGCACGATCACGCGAACACATCGCGGAGGGACGTGAAGATGGGTCAGCTGGACGGCAAGGTGGCGGTGATCACCGGCGCGGCGAGCGGCATGGGCAAGGCGGCGTCGCTGCTGTTCGCCAAGGAAGGCGCGCACGTGGTGCTGGCCGACCTCAACGGGCCTGGCGGCGAGGCGGCGGCGGCAGAGGCCAGCGCCGCCGGACCGAAATGCGTCTTCCAGCGCACCGATGTCTCCGCCGAGGCCGACATCGCCGCGCTGGTCGCCCGCGCGCTCAGCGAGTTCGGCCGGCTCGACGTGATGTTCAACAACGCCGGCATCGGCGGCGCGATCGGCTCGATCGAGGGCATCGCGGTCGAGGACTGGGATCGCACCCAGGCGGTCTGCCTGCGGGGCGTGTTCCTGGGCATCAAGCACTCGATCGCGCCGATGCGGGCGCAGGGCGGCGGCGCGATCGTCTCCACCGCCTCGATCGCCGGCATCGACGGCTACCCGAACCTGCACGCCTACTGCGCGGCCAAGGCCGGCGTGGTGAACCTCACCCGTTCGGCGTCGATCGAGCTGGCGGCCGACAAGATCCGCGTCAACGCCATCGCGCCGGGCGGCGTCTCCACCCCGATCATCGGCGGCGGCGCCAACTTCAACAAGGCGGCGATCGACGCGGCGCTGGTCAACATGCAGCCGCTGCCGCTGGCCGGACAGCCCGAGGACATCGCCCAGGCCGCGCTCTTCCTCGCCAGCGACGCGGCGCGCTTCATCACCGGCCACACGCTGGTGGTCGACGGCGGCGCCACGGCCGGTCAGACCCAGGGCGCGCCGCGCGCCGGACAGGATCGCCCGCGTCCGCAGCGCACCTTCGCCGGCCCGTCGTTCGAGCAATAGGGAGCGCAAGTAGCGAGGGAGAACGGGCGATCCTCTCGGCCTCTTCTGCCATCCGGCACGGGCGAGCCTCCAGGGCCCGATCCTGACGGCGCTGGAGGACGCCCCGAGCGATAGCTTGCTGGCGCGAGCTTCCCGGATGACAGCGAGGGTTGGGTGGTGTGTGGTTGTTCTGGAAGAGCACCCGGGAGCATGACATGGCCGAAGCCCACACGATCGAAGCGAAAGCGCCCACCGATCTCACCCGCGCCAGCGCCGCCGAGCTGGCGCAGCTCTACCGCGCGAAGGCCGCCTCGCCGGTGGAGGTGATGCAGGCGGTGCTGGCGCGCGCCGAGCAGGTGAACCCCAAGCTCAACGCGCTGACCATCGTCGAGGCCGACGCGGCGCTGGCCGCGGCGAAGGCGTCCGAGGCGCGCTGGGCGGCGGGCGCGCCGCTCTCGCCGCTCGACGGCGCCCCGCTGACCGTGAAGGAGCTGGTGCGCGTCGCCGGCTGGCCGCACTCGATGGGCAGCCTCCTGGCGGACAAGACGCCGGTCACCGAGGATGCGCCCTCGGTGGCGCGGCTGCGTGAGGCCGGCGCCATCGTCTGGAGCCAGAACACCAGCCCCGAGTACGGCCACAAGGGCGTGACCGACTCGCCACTGCATGGCGTCACCCGCAACCCGTGGAACCTGGAGCGCACGCCGGGCGGCTCGTCCGGCGGGACCGGCGCGGCGGTGGCGGCGGGCCTGGGGCCGCTCGGCATCGGCACCGACGGCGGCGGCTCGGTGCGGATTCCGGCGGCGTTCTGCGGCCTCGTCGGCCTGAAGGCCACCTACGGGCGCGTCGCCGCCTGGCCGCCCTCGATGCACGGCGACCTCGCCAACGTCGGGCCGATGACCCGCACCGTCGCCGACTGCGCGCTGATGCTGAACGAGATGGCCAAGCCCGATACGCGCGAGTCCTTTCCCGCGCCGCACGACCCGCGCGACTGGACCCAGAGCCTCGCCGCCGGCGTGAAGGGCCTGAAGGTCGGCCTGCTGTCGCCGGTGGGCCGCGCCTACGTCGAGCCGCCGATCGCCGATCGGCTGGCGGCCGCCGCCAAGACGCTGGGCGAGCTCGGAGCGATCGTGGAGCCGATCGAGCCCCCGGCCGAGAGCGCCGAGGCCGGCCGCGTGTGGGTCACCCACTGGTTCAGCGCCATGCAGCGTCTGCTGCAGATATATCCCGCCGAGCGCCACAACGAGTTCGATCCCTCGCTGTTCGAGCAGGCCCGCACCGGCCACGGCTACACGGTGCAGACGCTGGTCGACGCGATGGTGGAGCGGCGCGCCATCACTACGGCCTGGAACCAGGTCTTCACCAAGGTCGATCTGGTCATCATGCCGACCCTGAACGTGCTGCCGTTCCCGGTCGCCCAGGGCCAGCCGCTGGGGCCGGACGGCAAGCCCAACCTCGCCTGG
>DATNEH010000259.1:0-6059 GCA_035553015.1 Caulobacteraceae bacterium
TGATGCATGACATGTCCATCGTCGGCGGCGTCACCGGCGTCTTCATGGCGCTGATGAGCGTCAAGGACGCGGTGGCCGAGGTGAACCCGCAATACGCCGCCAACATCGAGCGCATGTACCGCCACGTGCGCGACAACGACCTGCGCGCCGCCGAGGTGATCACCGACCCGAAGGGCGACCGCAGCCGCAGAGCGCACGAGCAGGACGACCCCGACCTCTACGTCCGCATCGTGTCGCGCAGCGACGAGGGCATCGTGGTGCGCGGCGCCAAGCTGCACATCACCGCCGCTTCGCTGGTGCACGAGCTGGTGGTGATGCCCACCAAGGGCATGCGGCAGGACGAGACCGACTACGCCGTCTCGTTCTCGGTGCCGGTCAACGCCCCTGGCGTCAGCATCATCAACCGCAGCTTCGCGGCGCCGGAGCTGAATTCGTTCGACTATCCGGCCAGCGGCCACCACTCGATGCCGGAAGGCTTCGTAGTGTTCGACGACGTGTTCGTGCCGTGGGACCGGGTGTTCCTGGCGGGCGAGGTGCAGCTGGCCTCGCGGCTCGCGCAATCGCTGGGTCTCTGGGAGCGCACCGGCGGCCTGGTCGGCTCGGTCGGCACCTCGCGGCTGTTCGTCGGTCTCGCCTCGCTGGTCACCGAGATGCAGGGCAAGGAGCGCGACGCGATCTGCCAGAACACCATCGCCGAGCTGATCTGCTACGCCGAGATGCTGCGGATGAGCCTCGACTATGCCTGCAAGCACTACGAGACGACCCCGTCCGGCATGGTGCACCCCAACGCGCTCGCGGTGAACGCGTCGAAGTACTACTACGCCGCGAACTACCACGACGCGGTGAAGAAGCTGCACGACCTGGCGGGCGGTCTCGTCCTGACGCTGCCGTCGGAGGCCGACCTGCGCAACGAGGCGTCGGGCCGCTACATCCGCAAGTACCTGGCGACCAAGCCCAGCGTCGACGTCGAGACGCGGATGCGGGTCTACAACCTGATCCGCGACCTCACCGCCGACGCCTACGGCGGCTGGCACCTGGTCGTCGCGCTGCAGGCCGGCGGCGGCCTCTCGGCGCAGCGGGTGATGATGAACCGCATCTACGACATGGCAGGCGCCAAGGCCGCGGCGCTGGCGGCGGCGGGCGCCAAGCCGCCGATGCAGCTGGCGGCCGAGTAGGGCTCGTTTCCTTGTCGGGCCCGCGCCGCCTTGGCCGTTGCAGGTAGAGGCGGCGCGGGCGGGCGCCTATATCTCGCCCTGGTCCCGATTGCCGTGAAATTGGATGCGGCCCAGGGCGGCGCGCCGGAAGTCCAGTCAGGCATAAGCGCCACCGCTGCTTTGTGTATATGACGTTCGTCCGGGGGGTGAGGCGAAGGGGTTCGTAAGCCTGACCATGGCTGAGGTCTTCATTTCCTACGCGCGCGAGGACGAGGCCCGGGCCCTCAGCGCCGCCCGCGCGGTGATCGCCGCCGGCTACGAGGCGTGGTGGGATTCGCACCTGCCGGTGCACCGCGTCTACTCGAAGGTCATCGAGGAGAACCTGGCGGCGGCGAAGGCAGTGCTGGTGCTGTGGTCGAACGACGCTGTGCAGTCCGACTGGGTGCGGGCGGAGGCCGAGGTCGCCAGGGCCGCGAAGAAGCTGGTGCAGGTCACGCTCGACGGCACGCTCCCGCCGCTGCCCTTCAACCAGTTCCAGTGCGCCGCCCTCGCCGACTGGAACGGCGAGGCGGACGACGCGCAGTGGCGCAAGGTGGTCGCCGGGCTGGCCGAGCTCACCGGTCGCGACCCGGCCGACGCCCGCCCGGTCGGCGAGGCTGCGTCCGTCCCGAGCGCGACGCCCCACGCGGCTGGCCCGCCGCTGGAGCTGCCCGCCAAGCCGTCGATCGCGGTGCTGCCGTTCCTCAACATGAGCGGCGACCGCGAGCAGGAGTACTTCGCCGACGCGGTCAGCGAGGACATCATCACCGCGCTGTCGCGCTGGCGCTGGTTCTTCGTCATCGCCCGCAATTCCAGCTTCGCCTACAAGGGCGCCAGCATCGACGTCTCCCGCGTCGGCCGCGAGCTCGGCGTGCGCTACGTGCTCGAAGGCAGCGTGCGCAAGGTGGGCGAGCGGGTGCGGGTCAACGCCCAGCTGGTGGAGGCGGCGAGCGCCACGCACATCTGGGCCGAGACTTTCGACCGCGATCTCGCCCATCTCCTCGACATGCAGGACGAGATCACCGAGCAGGTGGTCGCCGCGATCGAGCCGGCCATGCGCCAGAGCGAGGGGGCGCGGCTGGCGCGCAAGCCGCTCGCCGACCTCAGCGCGCTCGACTGCTTCCAACGCGGCATGTGGCGGCTCAACAAGATCGCCTGGCACGTCGACGCAGGATCGCGCGACGACTACGCCGAGGCGCTGGCCCTTTTCCGCAAGGCGGTGGCCTTGGACCCCGAGCTGCCGCTCGGCTACATCGGCCTGTCGCGCATCCTCTATGGCGGCGCCCTTTACGGCTGGACGACGCGGCGCGAAGACGACCTCTTCGAAGCGCGCATCGCCGCCCGCACCGCCATCGGCCTCGATCCCCGCGACGCGCTGGCGTACTTCGCCGCCGCGGGCGCCTCGCTCTATCTCGGCGAGCACGCGACGGCGCTCGATGAGGCGCGGCGGACGATCGCGCTCAACTCGAACTTCGGCTTCGGCCACTTCCGGCTGGGGCAGGTGCATCTGTTCGGCGGCCGTCCGCACGAGGCCATCCCGCCGATCGAGCGCAGCCTGCGCTTTTCCCCGTTCGACCCGCAGCTGGGCGCGATGCACTACGCGCTGGCCCTGGCCCACTATCACGCCGGCGACTACGAGGCGGCGGTCGAGCAGGCCAAGTTCGCCTTTTACCTTGGCGTCGGGCGCGCGGCGCGTGTGCTGGCCGCCAGCCTGGTCAGACTGGGCCGGCACGACGAGGCCGCCCGCGAGATCGCCAGGGCGCCGGCCAACGAAGCAACGGTGCATCGAATGCCTGACCCCTACGCCAACCCCGCGGACCGCGAACATCTGCACGAGGCCGTGCATCTCGCCCGTCAGGCTGCAGCCGAGAAGTCGAGCGCGCCTTCGGCCGGGTGAAGCGGCCTACGAAAGCGGGTGCTTGTCGTCCGGGTAGCGGCTCTTGATCAGCACCGTGACGCCGCCCTTGGTGGTCTTGGTGTCCGGCGCCTGCCAGACGGTGACCTCGTAGTCGTAGCCGGGGGCCCAGGCGAAGGTGACGTGGGTTGGGGGCGTCGTGGAAAGCGCGTGATGGATGACGCTGCGCAGCGTCTCGTGGATCGCGCCGGGCATTTGCGCGAAGTAGTCCTTGAAGGCCGGCGCCAGCGGCGTGCCGCCGGCAATCAGCGCACCGACGATCTGCTGGCCGGGCGCGTACAGATCCTTCTTGCCCGCCGTCTCGTTGATCTGGCCCCGCCCGAACTTGTGGTTCAGCTCGTGCAGCATGGTCTGCATCACCGGCATCGGATCGCCCTTTCAAGCTCTCGCTGGCGGCAGGGGCGCCGCCCCTCGGCTTGAGCGTAGCGAACGCGGTTATCCGGGCGCAAGACCGCTGCAGGCGAGGGCGCCCGGAACGGGTGGCCTCTGGACTTCGGCGTCGGCGGCGGCTCCTATTCCCGCCATGTCCAGCGAAACGGGAAGGTTGGCCGGGAAGGTCGCCATCGTCACCGGGGCGGCGTCCGGCTTCGGGGCCGGCATCGCCACGCAGTTTGTCGCCGAGGGCGCACGCGTCGTGATCGCCGACCTCAACGGCGACGGCGCCGAGGCGCTGGCGGGGCAGCTGGGCGCGGCGGCCAGGGGCGTGCGCGCCGACGTCTCCCGCGGCGCGGATGTCGCCGCGCTAGCCGAGGTGGCGACGGCGTTTGCCAGCGATTTGGGGGGCCGGGTCGACATCGTGGTCAACAACGCCGGCATCGGCCAGCTGCCGAAGGCGCTGGAGACGGTGGACGAGGCGGAGTTCGACCGGCTGCTGCAGGTCAACGCCAAGTCGGTCTACCTCACCGCCCGCCACCTCGTGCCGGCGATGAAGGCGGCCGGCGGCGGCGCGATTCTCAACATCGCTTCGACCGGCGGGGTCAGCCCGCGCCCGAACCTCGCCTGGTACAACGCCAGCAAGGGCTGGATGATCGCCGCCACCCGCGCCATGGCGATCGAGCTCGCCCGCTGGCAGATCCGCGTCAACGCGATCAATCCGGTTGCGGGCGACACGCCCCTCTTGGCCACCTTCATGGGCGGCGAGGACACCGCCGCCGGGCGCGAGCGCATCCTGACCACCATCCCGTTGCGCCGGCTCTCGACCCCGGCCGACATCGCGTCGGCCGCCGTGTTCCTGTGCTCGGACGAGGCTTCGATGATCACCGGCGTCGCGCTGGAAGTGGACGGCGGGCGATGCCTGTGACGATGGCCGGCCTGGACGAGGCGGCGCTGCTCGCCGAGATCGAGGCGCGCGAGGGCGAGCTAGTTGAGCTGACCCGGCAGCTGATCCGCATCCCCTCGGTCAATCCGCCGGGCGAATACTACCGCGACTGCGCCGAGCTGATCGGCCGCCGGCTGGAGCGGCGAGGGTTCGCCACCCAGTACGTGCGGGCCGAGGGTGCGCCGGGCGACAGCGATCGCTATCCGCGCTGGAACGTGGTCGCCCGCCGCGAGGGCGCGGGGCCGGGACCCTGCGTGCACTTCAACGGCCACATCGACGTGGTGTCGGTGGGCGAAGGCTGGACGCGGCCGCCGTTCGAGGCGGTGGTCGAAGAGGGCCGCATCTACGGGCGCGGGACCTGCGACATGAAGGGCGGCATCGCCGCCGCCATCGTCGCGGTCGAGGCGCTGCTCGATAGCGGCGCGAGCCTGCCCGGCGCGATCGAGATCTCCGGCACCGGCGATGAGGAATCCGGCGGCTACGGCGGCGTCGCCTGGCTCGCCGAGCGCGGCTGGTTCTCCAAGCCGCGCGTGGACCACGTGATCATCCCCGAGCCGCTCAACGTCGACCGCGTCTGCATCGGCCATCGCGGCGTCTGGTGGGGCGAGATCGAGACCAAGGGGCGTATCGCGCACGGCTCGATGCCGTTCCTGGGCGACTCGGCCGTCCGCCACATGGCGGCGGTGCTGGCGGCGTTCGAGAGCGAGGTCTATCCGGCGCTGGAGGGGCAGGCGACCGGGATGCCGGTCGAGCCGCCCGGCGCGCGCACCCCGACGCTCAACATCAACTCGCTGCACGGCGGCCAGCCGGACCTCGATCCCGGCGAGAGCGCCGGCCTGCCGGCGCCGCTGGTGGCCGACAGCTGCCGCCTGGTGTTCGACCGGCGCCTGCTGATCGAGGAAGACCTCGACGAGGTGAAGGCGGCGATGCGCGCGCTGCTCGACGGCCTCGCCCAGCGCCGCCCCGGCTTCCGCTACTCGCTGCGCGACCTGATGGAGGTGCGCCCGTCGATGACCGAGCGCGACCGTCCGGTGGTGCAGGCGACGGCCGAGGCGGTGCGGCGCGTGCTCGGCAAGGAGGCGGCGGTGATCTGTTCGCCCGGCACCTACGACCAGAAGCACATCGACCGCATCGGCGCCTTGCGTGATTGCATCGCCTACGGCCCCGGCATCCTCGACCTCGCCCACCAGCCGGACGAGTACGTCGAGATCGCCGACATGGTCGCCTCCGCCAAGGTGATGGCGCTCAGCGCCTACGCTTTGCTGACCCGCGCGGCCTAGGCGCTGGCTACGCCATTTCGTGGCGGCTGACGGGTTCGCCGCGGCTCGGCGCTCAATTCCCGATCGATGACTACTATACACGCATGACAGCCCGCTTCGTCGGCTACTCGGGAGCTTGACGACGAATCACTGGCGGTAATGATGTGCCCTTGCGCGGCGCCCGGGTGTCGCGGGGTCTTTGACATCGCGAGGCGCAGAAAAACTGACAAGTGGCCGCGGCGCAGCATGGCGAGAGGCGCCGTTCATAACGGTGATTCTGCGACATCGCGGCAGTGGTGTTTCACGTGAAACACTGAAAGTAACGTAGAGAAACTGGAAGCGGTGCTCAGCTTCGCCGGCCCGACGCCGGCGCG
>DATNEH010000260.1:0-33454 GCA_035553015.1 Caulobacteraceae bacterium
CGCCTCGCTGAGCGCCGCGACGCTGGCCGGGCTGGCGGCGCTGTCGGGCCCGCGGCACGGCGGCATGGCGGCCAGGGTCGAGGCGTTTGCGGCGGCGGCCGCCGGGTCGGGAGGCGCTGGGGGCGACTGGCGCAAGGCCGCGCGCGGCGCGGCGGCCGGCGGATCGGGCCCGCCGCCCGGCTTCGGCCACCCGCTCTATCCGGACGGCGACCCGCGCGCCGCCGCGCTGCTGGCGGCGATCGAGGTCCCGCCCGCGCTGGCGCGGCTGCGCGACGAGGTGGAAGCGGCGACCGGCGAGCGCGCCAACATGGACTATGCGCTGACGGCGCTGCGCCAATCGCTGCAGATGCCGGCCGAGGCGCCGTTCGCCCTCTTTGCCGTCGCGCGCACCGCCGGCTGGCTCGCCCACGCCATCGAGCAGATCGAGACCGGCGCGCTGATCCGGCCGCGGGCGAAATATGTGGGCGCGAATCCTGCCCCTTAGGGGCCCGACGGGGGGCTTAGAGCTTCCCCGTCGCCAGCCAGCGGGCGCACTCAGGCCCCAGCTTTTCGACCGCCTTGGCTTCGTAGTCGGCGATCTCTTCGGCCGTCAGCACGCCCTGCCAGCGGCCGTTGACGCCCTTGTTGATGAAGCTGGCCCCGCCGCCGTCGAAGATCGCGCCGCCCAGCGGCGTCACCTCTTCGGCATGCGCCTTCATGTAGTCGAAGCTGCAGTGCTCGAGCATCGCCGCCCACTCGGCGTCCGTCGCCTCGACGCCCAGGAAGTGGGCGATGGCGCGCATCTCGCCTTCGAGGTCGGCCTTCAGCGCGGCGAAGTGCACCAGCTTCACGTTGGGCAGCGCGCGCGCCGCCCACCATGAGGAAATATTTTCCCAGAACGACCAGAACGGATAGCCGTCGCACTCCAGCCAGGTGCGGAAGTAGCGGTTGATGTCGGGATCAGGCGGATAGATCGGCGGGCCGACGCGGCCGGGCGTGTCGTTGAGCAACTCGTACCACAGCGCGTTGCCGCGGCTGTGGTGGTTGTACATCGAGAAGATCACGTCGCGGCCGTCGCGCGCGACGTAGAGGTACTTGGCCTTCGGCGAGAACACGAGCGCGTCGAGCGGCAGGTGGGTCTTCACGCAGCGGCGGTGGGCCTGGCCCTCGAGCCCGCCGAGCTTCACCTCCTTCGGCGGCACGCGCAGGTCGAGCCACGGCGACAGCTCGTTCACCGGCACGCCCTCGGCGCCCTTGAACAGCAGCTGGCTGACGATCTGCTGGGTCCAGGTGGTGCCGCTCTTGGCGTAGGTGGCGACGATCACGTCGTCATCGCGGAACGCGAACTCGTTCCACACGGTGGAGTCCATGTGGTGGTTCATCAGCTCGCGCGTCTTGCGCGGCCACGCGACTGTAGCGGCGGTCGTTTCGGCTTTCGCGGCCGTGTTCATGATCGAGCCCCTCGTTGCAGTCGACGACGGGCCTCAGCGACCCGGCGCTTGAATCAGGCCGCGTTGAGCCCGTCGGCGACTTCGATCGCGCGCGCCTCGGCCGGCGAGGCGGGCGGCGGCGCCATGTCGGCGTACTGGCCGCCCTTGCGGAATGGGTACAGGTAGCCGGGGATGATCGGCTCCAGCGCCTGCGGCGACACGCCCAGCGCTTCCAGGCCCGGCGCGCCGGCGGCGGCCACGTTGTCGGCCTTCAGCAGCGCCACCTGGTCGCGGGTCAGCTGCGGCGGCGGCAGCATCGGCAGCGGCCCGCGCAGGAACGCCTGCGTATCGCCGACCGCGCCGATCAGGCCGGCGATGCCCCACGGCAGCGACAGGAGCATCCGCTCGCGGCCGATCTCGGCGAGCATGATCTCCATCAGCTGGCGGAAGCTGTAGACCGTCGGCCCGCCCAGCTCGAAGGTGACGCCGGCCGCGGCCGGATCTTCCAGCGCCCGCGCGGCGGCGCGCGCCACGTCGGCCACGAACACCGGCTGGAAGCGGGTCTCGCCGCCGCCGACCAGCGGCAGCACCGGGCTGATCAGCGCCAGCTCGGCGAAGCGCGTGAAGAGACCGTCGCCCTGCCCGAACACCACCGAGGGCCGCAGGACCGTGGCGCTGGGAATGGCGGCGCGGACCGCCGCCTCGCCTTCGGCCTTGGTGCGCGCGTACTTGGAGGCGGACTGCGCGTCGGCGCCGATCGCCGAGATCAGCACGAAGCGGGTGATCCCCCGCCGCGCCGCGCTTTCGGCGACCCGCGCGGGCCCCTCGGCCTGCAGCGCCGCGAAGCCCTGCTTGCCGCTCTCGAAGAGAGTCCCGACCGAGTAGACCACGGCTTCGGCGCCCTCGAGCGCCGCCTCGATCGTCTCGGGCACGCGGACGTTGGCCTGCACGATCTCGATCTGGCCGACATCGCCCAGCAGGCGCAGCCGGTAGGCCTGCCAGGGCCGGCGCACCGCGACGCGGATCCGGGCCCCGCGCCTGGCCAGCGCCCGCACGATCTGGCTGCCGACGAAACCCGAGCCGCCGAAGATGGTGACGAGGCCTTGCATGTCGCTCCCGCGCTGCCCTCTGGCGCCCGCCGGCGCCGAAAGAGGTGCGATATCCGAGCCGGGGCGCCCGTGCAACGGCGCGGCGACCTCACGTGGGGCTGGCGCTCGCGGCCAAATGGGTGTTCGATTCCTCTCGGAACGGAGGATGCCGCTCGTCCATTGAATAGAGCGGAAGGAGGTCGGTGATGAGTGGCCTTCCGGGCAGAGGCCGAATCGACGTTCTGGTGGGCACGGGCCTGGTGATGGCGGCCCTGATCAGCCTGGCGCTGCTGGGCGGCATGAACTTCGGCCACACTCCGCGCATCAACCAGAACCTCACTGCGCCGCGCCTCTCCGCGCCAAACCCGCCGGAATGGATGACCACAGGCCCCAGCAAGCCGCGCTGAGCTCACGGCCGGACGATCGCTGCGCCGAACCTCGCGGCCACGCCGCATTGACGCCGCTGGGGCGGCGCCCTATGTGCGCCGCCTTGCGCTTTCAAAGGCGCGCCCAGGTGGCGGAATTGGTAGACGCGCTGGCTTCAGGTGCCAGTGGTGTAAAAGCCGTGGAGGTTCGAGTCCTCTCCTGGGCACCAGCCTACGCGCTTCGCGCGATGGCGCGGCAAGCCAGCCTTCGCTGTTAGCGCTATAGTGTCGCGCCGAATCCCGCGCGGGCGACGGCTGACCGGGCCTACTAGCTGGAAGCGGAGCGCCGTTGACCAATCATCTGCATGAGGGCGACCTGCCGGACGGGGCGCTGGCCGGCGCCACCGCCGTGGCGGTCGATTCGGAGACCATGGGGCTGGTGCTGGGGCGCGATCCCCTGTGCGTGGTCCAGCTCAGCGCCGGCGACGGCGATGCGCACGTGGTGCGGCTGAATCGCCCAGGCTACGACGCGCCGAACCTGAAGCGGTTGCTCACCGATCCGACCGTGCTGAAGATCTTCCACTTCGGCCGGTTCGACATCGCCATGTTCCAGCTGCACCTCGGCGTCGTCACCCGCCCGGTCTACTGCACCAAGATCGCCTCGAAGCTGGCGCGCACCTACACCGACCGCCACGGCCTGAAGGATCTGGTCAGGGAACTGCTCAACGTCGACATGTCGAAGGCGCAGCAGAGCTCCGACTGGGGGGCGAGCCAGCTGACGCCTGAGCAGGTCTCGTACGCGGCCTCGGACGTTACCTCGTTGCATGCTCTCAGAAACAAACTGGATGTAATGCTGGCCCGGGAAGGGCGGACCGGTCTTGCGCAGGCCTGCTTCGACTTCCTACCTCACCGGGCGGCGCTCGATGTGGCCGGGTGGCCGGACGTCGACATCTTCGCCCACAGCTGAAGGCAATCCGCTGACCGCCTCCCCGCTCACCGGCGCCCGTTCCCCAGCCGCCGGCGCCCTGATCCGGCGCCGAGCGCAGGCGCACAGCCGCCTGGTGATGGCGCTGCGCTGGCTCCTGCCGACGCTGATCCTGGCGATGCTCGGCCTTCTTGCCGCCTTCGTGGTCAGCCAGGCTGTGCGCGCCGCGGCGGCGCGGCCGAAGGAGCTGCCGACCCAGATCCGGATGATGGCCCCGCACTTCATCGGCCGCGACAACCAAGGGCGCGCGTTCAACCTCGCGGCGCGCCTGGCGGTGCGGGACGATGCGGACATGCAGCGCGTCTATCTGGGCGCGCCGGTCATGGTGATGGATAGCGACTCGCCGCACCCGAAGACATTGACCGCCGACAACGGCGTCTACGACGAGGACACCCACCTTTTGCATCTCACCGGCCACGTGCGCGTCGACGACGCCGCCGCGACCACCGCCGGCAGCGAGGAGGCGCTGGTCGACACCCGCGCCGGCACCGTCACCGGCGTCTCGCCGATCTCCGCCTCCGGCCCGATGGGCGCCATCCAGGCCGGCAGCTTCACCGCCACCCAGAAGAGCGGCACCGTCGTCATGCACGGCGGTGTTCACGCCGAGCTCAAGGGCCGCTAAGTGTCGCGGTTCAATCTTGGCGGGCGGAGTTCGGGATCGATGCGGCGTTTGCGTATCGTTGCGCCAAGGGCGTGGGCCCTGGGGTTGGCGCTCGCTGCGGCGGCTCTCGCGGCCGACGCGCAGGGAATCGCGCCCCAGTCGAGCGGACCGATGGATATCTCGGCCGACAACGGCACCTTCGTGAACCAGGCCTGCGAATCGACCTGGAGCGGCTCGGCCGAGGTGCTGCAGGGCGCCTCGCGCCTGCGCGCCGACACGATCCGCGCCTTCTTCAAGAAGAAGCGCGGCGGCGATGCGGCCGGCGCAGGGCGCGCTCAAGGTCCCGCGGCCGCCGGCCTGCCGGGCGGCCCGCAGTCGAACTGCGGCGCGACCGAGCGCATCGAGGCCGAGGGCGACGTCTTCTATGTCACGCCCGACCAGAATGCGCGCGGCGATCGCGCCGTCTATACGGCTGACAACGACCAGATCGTGATGACCGGCAACGTGATCGTCGTGCAGGGCAAGAACGTCATCCACGGCGACCGGCTGACCATCCACGTGGCCACGCGCGAGGCGCGGATGGAGTCGGCGGCCCGGGGCCGCGGCTCGCCGAACCGCGTGCGGGGGGTCTTCTACCAACAGCCTGGCGCGAACGGGGCCGCGCCGATGCTTCCAGGCGCGAGGTGACCGAGTCGATGGCGTCGGACACTGCGCCTGCAACCCGTCTTGCGGCCAACGACATCGGAAGGGCCGAGGCTCAGCCGCACGAGCGGCTGAAGCTCACCGCGCCGGATGCGGGGCCGGCGCCGCCGCTGTCGCCCGACGCCGATCTCTCCGGCCTGGTGGTCGACCGGGTCGGCAAGTCGTTCGGCGGCCGCCAGGTGGTGAAGGACGTCAGCCTGACGCTGCGCCGCGGCCAGGTGGCGGGCCTCCTGGGCCCCAACGGCGCCGGCAAGACCACCTGCTTCTACATGATCACCGGACTGATCGCCGCCGACTACGGGGCGATCTACCTGGACGGCTCCGACATCACCGCGCTGCCGATGTACCAGCGCGCCCGCGCCGGGCTCGGCTACCTGCCGCAGGAGACCTCGATCTTCCGCGGCATGACGGTGGAGCAGAACGTGCTGGCGGTGGTCGAGCTGCGCGAGAAGCGCCGCCGCGAGTCCCGCGAGATCGCCACCGCGCTGCTGGAGGAGCTCCACATCGCGCACCTGCGCAACGCGCCGGCGGTGTCGCTGTCCGGCGGCGAGCGGCGGCGCGTCGAGATCGCCCGGGCGCTGGCGTCGGACCCGGCCTTCATGCTGCTCGACGAACCGTTCGCCGGCATCGACCCGCTGGCCATCGCCGACATCCGCGAGGTGATCCACTACCTGAAGGGCCGCGGCATCGGCATCCTGATCACCGACCACAACGTGCGCGAGACGCTGGAGATCATCGACACCGCCTCGATCATCCACGCCGGCCAGGTGCTGTTCGAGGGCGCCCCGCGCGACATCCTCAGCGACCCCGAAGTCCGCCGCGTCTACCTCGGCGACCGGTTCGACTAGGCACGACATTGTCGACCTCTCCAGGATCGGGCGGGCGTTAGAGGTCCCGGCTTTCCGTCGCTGCGCGCCTGCGGCCGGGATGACACGGCTGGGGGGCAGGCGTAGCGTCTTCGGCGAGACATCGCACGGAGGCCCCGATGCCCGACGACGTTTCCCTGCGCGCCGACACCCAGACCCTGACCGCCGCCCTCGCCGACCGCGTCTCCGGGATGCGCCTCGCCGATCTGCCGCCGGCCGCCCTGACGGTCGCCAAACAATGCCTGCTCGACTGGATCGGCGTCGCGCTGGCCGGACGGGGCGAGCCGCTCGTCCGCATACTGATCGACGAGCTGGCCCCGCAGGACGATCCGGCAGGCGTCTCGATCCTCGGCCACGGGCGGCGCGCGCGGCTCGACGATGCGGTGCTGATCAACGGCGCGATGGGCCACGCGCTCGACTTCGACGACGTGATCATGCCGATGGGCCATCCGACCGTGCCCGTCGCCCCACTGGTGTTCGCGCTCGCCGAGCAGCGGGGCGCCAGCGGCGCGGACGCCCTGGTGGCGTTCATCGCCGGCGTCGAGACCGAATGCCGGATCGCGCGCCTCCTGGGCCCCTCGCACTACGCCAGGGGCTGGCACACCACCGCCACCACCGGAACCTTCGGCGCGGCCGCCGCCGCGGCGAAGCTGCTGGGCGTGACGGGCGAAGCGCTGACCCACGCGTTCGGCCTCGCCGGCACCCAGGCGGCGGGCCTGAAGAGCTGCTTCGGCACGATGTCGAAGCCGCTGCACCCAGGCAAGGCGGCGCAGAACGGCCTGCTAGCCGCCCGCCTCGCCGCGCGCGGCTTTACCAGCGATGTCGACATCCTCGCCTCGAACCAGGGCTTCGTCGCCACCCAGTCGACCACCGCCGACCCCGCCGCGGCGCTGGCGCCGCGCGACGCGCCCTGGGTGGTCGAGGCGCTCTTCAAGTACCACGCGGCCTGCTACCTGACCCATGACTCGATCGAGGCGGCGAACCAGCTCCGCGCCGAGGAGGAGGCGGTCGCGCCTGAAGCCATCGAGGCGGTGACCGTGAAGGTCCCCGTCGGCCACCTCGGCGTCTGCAACATCCAGGCGCCGGCGACGGGCCTGGAGTGCAAGTTCTCGCTGCGCATGACCACCGCGCTGGCGCTCTCGGGCGAAGACACCTTCCAGGAGCAGCTGTTCAGCGACGCCACCGCGCGGCGCCCCGACCTCGTCGCCTTGCGCGAGCGGGTGACCATCGACCCCACCCAGACCGGCCGCGGGTGCGTGGTGACCGTGCGGCTGAAAGACGGCCGCGAGCTTTCCCGCACCGGCGACGTCTCCCAGCCGCTGCGCGACCTTCCCGCCCAGCAGGCCAAGCTCGAGCGCAAGTTCCGCCACCTCGCCACGCCGGCGCTGGGCGAGGCGGGCGCCGACGAAACGATCGCCGTCGTTCGAACGCTGGAAGCGCAGGCAAACCTCGGTCGGCTTACGGAGCTATTGCGCGGCTGACCACGGCAGCCGGTCGAGATCGACGTTGCCGCCGGTCAGGATGATGCCGACCCGCTTGCCCTGCACGTCGACCTTCCCCTCACGCACCGCGGCGTAGGCGACGGCGGCCGACGGCTCGACCACCACCTTCAGCGCCTCCCAGAGCGCGCGCATCGCCTCGACGATGCCGGCTTCCGAGACCGTGGACACCTGGTCGACGCCGCGGCGGATGTGGTCGAACGTCGACTGGCTCAGCGAGGCGCGCAGGCCGTCGGCGATCGTGTTGGCGTCGGTCAGCGGGATCAGGCGGTCCGCCGCGAACGAGCGCGCCGCGTCGTCCGCGCCCGCCGGCTCGGCGCCGACCACGCGCGCGGCCGGCCGCAGCGCCTTCACCGCGGTGGAAACGCCGCTGATCAGCCCGCCGCCGCCGATCGGCGCCAGCACCACGTCGAGGTCGGGCGCGTCCTCCATCAGCTCCAGCGCCGCCGTGCCCTGGCCGGCCATCACGTCGGCATTGTCGAACGGGTGGATCATCGCCGCGCCGGTCTCGGCGACGATGCGTGCGGCCATCTCCTCGCGGGCCGCCAGCGTCGGCGCGCAATAGGTGATCTGGCCGCCGAGCCGCTCGACCTGCAGCGCCTTCGGCCGCGCCGCGCCCTCCGGCATGACGATGTAGGCCGGAATGCCGCGCAGGGCCGCCGCACGCGCCACCGCCGCCGCATGGTTGCCGGACGAGTGGGTGGCGACGCCGCTGGTGGCGGCGGCGTCCGACAACGCAAGCACCGCATTGGTCGCCCCGCGCGCCTTGAAAGCGCCGATATGCTGAAGGTTCTCGCATTTGAAGAACAAGAGTCCGCCAGCCGCCTCGTCGAGGAGGTCGCTGGTCAGCACCGGCGTGCGGCGCACGTAGGGCGCGATCCGGGCGCGGGCGGCCTCGACATCGGCGAGTGTGATCAAGGGACGCATGTGCTGGGGGCGCGTGATCTGGGGCTGGCGGGCAAGGGCGACTCGCTGTTTTCGGTGAGCCTTAGGCTATTCGCGGGGCGGGTTCCATGACGCCGCGGCGCCGGCGCGCTGGGGCCGGGCCAAGCATCTCGGTGATCCTGCTGGCGGGGCAGACTTACGTGTCGCCCGCCGCCGCGCTGCTGCGCGCGGACGTGGCGGAAGTGATCCCGGTGGTCGGTGCGTTCGACGCCATCGCCGCCGAGTTCGCCGAGGCGGCGGCCAAAGCGATCGGCGACCTGGTGTTTCCGCTGACGCCGGACTGCGCCCCGTCCGAGGCTGCCTGGGCGGCGATCGCCGAGGCGTCTGAGGCGCACCCCGACGCCGGCGCCTTCCGGCTGCGGATGCAGGGGCTGAGGCCCGATCCCGCCTGGCGCGGCAAGCGCGCCCGCTCGCACGAGCGCAATCTCGAGAGCCTGCGCTTCGCCCACCTGATCGCGCCGGGCGCGCTGGTGGTGCGGCGCGAGCTCATGGACCACGCCGCCGCGGCCCTGACGCCCGAGCTGGGCGCCGACTGGTGGCGGGCGCTGGCGCGCGGCGTTGGCGCCGTGACCCGGGTGGTCGAGGTCGACGCGACCCTGACCCGCAAGCTGACCCTGCCGGCCGAGCCCGCCTGCCCGAGCTTCGCGCCGCGACACGCCGGCGTCGACGTGCTGGTGCTGGGCCAGATCGAGGTCTCGACCAGCCTCTACTTCGACTTCCTGGAGGCGGCGCCGGACGTCACCGTCGCCTTCCGCGCCTTCACCAGCCTGGCCATCGATGCGCCGCATCTTGCCGGCGCCGGACTGGTGGTGCTGGTTCGCACGCTGCACCGGTTCTGGGACGAGGGCGTTGTCGATTTCCTGAAGGCGGCCGGCGTGCCGTTCGTCTGGTTCACCGACGACAACTTCCTCGTCCTGCGCGCCGAGGGCGACGCATCGGCCTTCTTCACACCGGCCCGCATGCGACGCGCGCTGACCGGCGCGGCGGCGCTCTGGGTCTCGACCCCCAAGCTGGCGGAGGCGTATCGGCCGCTGCATCCGGACGTCAGGGTCTGGGGGCCGGTGCTCGATCCGTTGCTCGCGAACGGCGGGCCGCCGGCCGATGGCCCGCTCACGGTCGTGCTGCCGGGCGGCGACTTCCGCGCGATCGGGCTGGAGGGCCAGCCGATCGAGCGCCTGGGCGCCCTGGCCGCGGCCGAGCCGATCCGCGTGGTCGCGACCGCTGCGGCCGCCAAAGCGGTGGAGCAGGAGCTCGGCGCCGCGGAGGTCGTGGTGATGCCGGGCGAGCGCTCGTTCCGCCAGTTCGTGCGGCGCTGGCGCCGGTTCGGTCCCGACATCCTGCTGCACCCGGAAGGCGCGACCGCGAACGCCCCCTACAAATGTCCGACCGCGGTGATCGTCGCCGGCTACCTCGGCGCGGCGCCGGTGGTGGCCGACGAGCCGGCCTACGACGGCTGGGGCGAGCACGAGGGCGTGCTGCGGCTGGGCGACGACGCGATGGGCCTGATCCGCGCCGCCTCGGGCGTGCACAAACCGGACTGGCGCGCCGACATGCGTGCGCGGCTGTCGCGGGCGCTGCGGCGGCGGTTCGATGGTGAAGGGCGCGTGTCCATGCTGCGCGAGGCCCGGAGCGCTGTTGCGGCCAGCGAGACGCCGCGGCGCGGGGCCGCCCAGGTGCTGGCCTCGCCCGAGTTCCGCCGACGCCGGCGCGTGCTCGGCCTGGCGCGCTCGATGCGCTGGCTCACCGACCTTGGACGGCCGCGAGAACGAGGTCAGCCGCGACCTCCAGGCCGCTGAACAGCGCCGGATCGCTGGCATAGGCCGCCGCCGCCGCCGACCAGCGCGCGAGCTGCCCGGGCGTCACCGCCTGCACCGCCTGCGTGAGCGCCGCCTGCCGGAATGGCTCGGCCAGCACGACGCCGGCGTCCGCCTTCTCCACGTGCTCGCCGAACCCGCAGACAGCGGTGGTGATCACCGGCACGCCGTTCGCCATCGCCTCCAGGATCACTCCCCCGGTGACGTCGGCGCGGGCCGGGTGGACCAGCACGTCGGCGGCCGCCATCGCGGACGCAAGACCCGCGTTGTCCAGGAAGCCGAGCCAGATGACGCGCTCGCCGACGCCGAGGCGTTCGGCCAGGCGCCGCATCTCGGCGTGGCCGCGCCCGGCGGGATCCAGGCCGGCGACCAGCAGCCGTGCGCCCGGCGCGGCGGCCAGCGCCTTCAGCGCCCGGTCGAGGCCCTTGGTGTTCGGCTGTAGCCCGACCCACAGCCAGGCGATCGCGCCGCCATCCAGCCCCAGCGCGGCGCGCGCCGCCGCGCGGTCGGCCGGCGTCGGCGGAGCGGCGCGCTTGCGATCGACGGTCGGCGCCAGCAGGGTCAGGCGGTCCCGGGGCGCCCCGGCGTTGGCGGCGAATTCCTCGACCTGCCGACGCGACAGCAGCAGCGCCCGGCCCAGCCGACTTGGCGCGAACGCCGCGCGCTCCAGCCGCGCGTAGGTCGCATAGCGCGGCAGCCAGCGCTTCGTGGCCGGCGGATTGGAGCGGGAGGGGTCGGCGCAGAAGATCACGTCGAAGCCGGGGATGGCGTGGAAAGCGACGGTGACGTCGAAGCGGCCGGCCACCGCGCGGGCGGCGTCCTCGGCGAACGCGGCGAGCCGTCCGTGATTGGTGCGACCGCGGACGGCCAGGCTCTCCACCGCCAGGCCGGGCGTCGGCGCGGGGCGGGTGGTCACGACGGTGACCTCACAACCGCGGCTCTTCAGCAGCGCGCCGAGCCGCAGGCAGTGCTGCTCGAGGCCGCCGGCCGGGGCCAGCCGGAAGATCACCAGGGCGACTTTGCACCCGGAAGGGACCGGTTCGGGCATTCAGAGACGCTGGCGGACCTGGTGCTCGTAGGCGAGCGCCGCCGGGATGTCGGCCCGGCCCGGACGCCAGCCGAGCAGCTCGGCCGCCTTGTCGATCGCGGCCAGCGACTGGGCGAGCTCGCCCGGCCGCGCCGGCGCCGCCTCGGCTCCGAGCGGCTTGCCGCCCGCCACGCGCGCCGCCTCGATCACCTCGCGCACGGTGGTGGCCACGCCCGAGCCGATGTTGACCGACGCATGACCCCAGCCGCGCCGCTCGATGGCCAGCAGGAAAGCCCGCGCCGCGTCGCGCACGTCGAGGTAGTCGCGGCTGGCGGCGCCGTCCTTGGTGGGGAAATTGTCGCCGTAGACCACTACCGTGTCGCGCCGCCCGGCCATCGCCTCGGTCACCGCGGCGAAGAGCCCGCCGCCGCGCGGCACCACGCCGACCGCCGGATCGCCGCCGATCAGGTTGAACATGCGCAGCGAGAGCGACTCCAGGCCGTTGGCGGCGCAGACGTCGGCGACGACGCGCTCGCCCATCAGCTTGCTCCAGCCATAGGGATTGTTGGGCGTCGTAGGCTCGTCTTCGCGGATCGGCAGGCGCGCATCCGGGCCGTAGACCGCCGCCGAGCTGGCGAACACGAAGCCGCGCGCCCCCAGCCGTCGGGCCAGTTCCAGTGCGGTCAGCGTCGCGACGCCATTGACCTCGTAGTAGAGCGCCGGCTGGCGCACGGACTGCGCCGCCTCGATCAAAGCCGCGAGATGGATGATCACGTCGGCGCGGCGCAGGAAACCGGCTTCGGCGGAGAGGTCGCCCGCGCGCACCAGATCGGTCTGCAGGAACTCCTCGCCGCGGAACAGCTCGCGCCGCACGCCGGGCGTCGAGATGTCGACCGTGGCCACCTGATGTCCGGCCGCCAGCAGCGTGTGGACCAGATGGCTGCCGACGTAGCCCAGGCCTCCCGTCACGACTACGCGCATCGCGATCGCCCCCGCGCCCGGCTCATGTGCGGAACCGGGCGGCGCCCGGCTCGGCCCGCCTCGCGGCGGCGACCAGCCAGGCGGCCGCGCGCCGCGTTACTGGCGCGAGGTCGCTGGTCGGGCGAAAGCCCAGCAGCGCCTCGCACTTGGCCGGATCGCCGACCGACCAGGCCAGCTCGGGCGGCGCGCCCTCGGCTTCTTCGCGCACCACCACCGCGCCTCCGGTCTGCGCCGCGGCCGCACCCAGCAGCGCGCGCGCCGTGCGCCCGACACCGGCGCAGACGTTGATCGCCTCGCCCCAGACGCCGCGCTCGATCACCCGCTCCACCGCGGTCAGCACATCCTCGATGTCGACGAAGTCGCGCAGCGCGGTGAGTGGCCCCATCTCGACGCGCCACGGCGGCGGGGCCGCCGCAGCGGCCGCCGCCCGGCGCAGGAAGGCGGCGAACACCTGCTCGCCCTGCGGCTCGGGCGCCACCACGTTGAAAATGCGCAGCGCCGCGACGCCGAACCCGAGGCGCCTGGCCGCTGCGAAGGCCGCGGTCTCGGCGGCGTGCTTGGATAGACCGTAGGGCTCGAACGGCGAACAGGGGTCGGTCTCCTTCCAGGGCGTCAGCTGGTCCGGGACGCCGTACTGCGCGCCGGAGCCCAGCAGCACCAGCGCCGCGCCGCAGGCCGCCTCGCCAATCGCTTCGGCGAGGTTGGCGGTGGCGACGGCGTTGTCTGCAAGGAGCGCGCCCGGCTTGCCGGGCGTGCGCCCGGCGGCGTGCACCACCACGTCGGGCCGCGCCTCGGCGAGCACGTCGGCGATCGCAGCGCGGTCGTGCAGGTCGAGCACGCCGGCGCGCGGGAACGGCGGCGGCGCGGCGCGGCCGAGCGCGATCAGCTCGACATCGTCGCGAGCCTCGAACCGCCGCGCCAGCGTGGCGCCGAGGAATCCCGCCGCGCCGGTGACCATCACGCGGATCATGCGTCCATCGCGGTCATCTGAGGGCGTGCGTCCGCGTTCTGCCTTCCAAAGAGCGCGGAGACATAGGCCAAGGCGCCTGGCGCGGCTAGCCGAGCAGCTCACCGACCAGCTTCAGCAGCACGGCATGGTCGACAGGCTTTTGCAGCGCCGCGTCGGCCCCCATCGCCGTGGCGGCGCGCAGCAGCAGGTTGGGCGCCAGCCCGCGCGATCCGGCCGACACCGCGACCAGCTTCACGCCCGGCCAACGGCCGCGCAGGTCGCGGATCGTCTCGATGCCGTCGCGTTCGGGCATCAGCATGTCGACCACCGCGAGGTCGGGCCTCGGCAGCGGCGCGAGCCTCGCCGCCTCGGCCCCGTTCTCCGCCAGCGCCACGTCGTATCCGGCCTGGATGAGGAGCTCGCGGGCGATTTCCCGAAACAGCGGATCGTCGTCGATCACCAGCACGAGCGCCATCGCGCCGCCGTCCCCCTAGATTCACACGGGACTTAATATGAACCGATGTCGACAGCTTGACCAACCGGGGACGCTTGACCAGCCGGGACCGGCTGCTAAGGCCGCGCTCATATGATCACGCCCGTCATCCTGTCCGGCGGCGAGGGCAAGCGGCTCTGGCCGATGTCGTCGCCGTCGCGGCCCAAGCAGTTCCTCGCGCTGACCGGCGAGGAGACGCTGCTGCAGCAGACGGTGCGGCGCCTGAGCGATCCGGCGATGTTCGCCGCGCCGTTGATCATCGGCGGCGCCTCGCAGCGCTTCCTGATCGCCGAGCAGCTGCGCGAGGCGTCGCTTGCGGCGGCGCGGATCGTGCTGGAGCCGAAGGGGCGCAACACCGCCCCGGCGTTGGCCGCCGGCGCGCTCCTGGCCCATGCCGCCGATCCGGACGCGCTGATCTTCTCCGCCCACGCCGACCACGCCATCCCGGACGCCGCCGCCTTCCGCGCCACGATCGCGCGCGGCGTCGCGGCCGCGGAGGCCGGCGCGGTCGTGCTGTTCGGGCTCGAGCCCAGTTTCCCGTCCACCGGGTATGGCTACATCGAGCCGGGCGAGCCGCTGGCGGACGGGGTGCGCAAGGTGGCGCGCTTCCTGGAAAAGCCGGTGCTGGCCGAGGCCGAGCGGCTCTGCGCGGCCGGGTGCCTGTGGAACAGCGGCCTCTTCCTGATGCGCGCCGACAAGCTGATCGACGAGCTGGAGAAGCACGAGCCGCAGGTGCTGGCGGCGGTGCGGATGGCGATCGAGCGCGCCGAGGTCGACGCCGACTTCCTGCGGCTCGACGCGGACGCCTTCGCCGCCTCGCCCTCGATCTCGATCGACCATGCGGTGATGGAGCGCACCGCCGACGCCGTGCTGGTGGCCGCCGACTTCGCCTGGAGCGACATCGGCTCGTGGTCGGCGGTCTGGGAGGTGCAGGATCGCGACGCGCAGGGCAACGCGGTGCGCGGCGCCTCGGTGCTGCATGAGGTCAGCGACTGCCTGGTGTTCACCGAAGGCCCGCAGATCGCCGTGTGCGGCGTCTCCGGCCTGGTGATCGTCGCCACTGCCGAGCGCGTGCTGGTCATCCCGCGTGATCGCGACCAGATGGTGCGCACCCTCGCCGAGCGCGCCGACCCGGCGGGCTAGCGGGCGCCGCCAGCGGGCTGCCCCAGCGACACGCCTTTGGGCGTCGCAGAAGCTTCGAACCACTGTCACATGCCTGGCGCATGGAACGCGGACACCCGAATCCGGAGTCCGGCCCATGCGGCGAGCCTTCATCGCGCTCTTCCTCGCGTCCCTGACCGCGGCGGCCGCGCCGTGCGCCAGCGCCGACCCGCCGAAGGACCCGTCGCGGCGCAACGTGGTGATCTTCGTCGCCGACGGGCTGCGCTCCGGCGTCGTCAACGCCGAGACCGCGCCGGGCTTCGAGGCGGTGAAGCGCGACGGCGTCTATTTCGCGCAAAGCCACTCGCTGTTCCCCACCGTGACCACCGCCAACGCCTCGGCGATCGCCACCGGCCATGCGCTCGGCGACACCGGCGACTATGGCAACCTGCTCTACGGCGGCGAGAAGTGGGGCTTTCCGGTTGGCGGGATGGTGGCGCCGCTGGAAGACGACCAGGCGCTGGCGCTGGTCAACGGCCGCTTCGACGGCAACTACCTGGGCGAAACCAGCCTGGTCGCCGCGGCCCGCTCCCACGGCTACGCCACCGCGGTCATCGGCAAGGCCGGGCCCGCCGCCGTGCAGGACATCGCCGCGCTCGGGGGCGGCGAAGGGATCCTGATCGACGACAACACCGGCTGGCGCGACCTCGGCGGCGCCAAGCTGACGCCCGCCCTCGTGGCGGCGATCAAGGCGGCAGGGCTCGACGCCGCCGCGCCCGACCGCGGCCTCAACACCGACCCCGGCTCCTACATCATGCCGGGCGTGCGGGTCGCCAACGTCGAGCAGCAGAACTGGTTCGCCGACGTGGTCGCCAAGGTGCTGCTGCCGCGCTTCAAGGCCGAGGGCAAGCCGTTCCTGATCGTGTTCTGGTCGCGCGACCCGGACGGCACCCAGCACGCCCAGGGCGACAGCCTCAACGCGCTGACCCCAGGCATCAACGGCCCGACCAGCATGGCCGGCGTTCGCAATGCAGCAAACGACCTGCAGCGGGTGCGCGACGCGCTGGCCGCGCTCGGCCTCGACGCCAACACCGACGTGTTCGTCACCGCCGACCATGGCTTCTCGACTGTCTCCAAGGAGAGTCGCACCAGCGTCGCCGCGAAGCTGAACTACCGCGACGTGCCGGCCGGCTTCCTGCCCCCCGGCTTCTTCGCCATCGATCTCGCCAAGGCGCTGGACATGCCGCTGCACAACGGCAACGGCCTCGACGTCGAGCTCTCGGAGGGTTTCCACCCGCGCGGCGCCGGCGCGGTGCTGGGGCCGGATCCAGACCATCCGCTGGTCACCATCGCCTCCAACGGCGGCATGGAGGACCTGTGGGTCTCCGGCGCCGACCGCGCGGCGCTGGCGAGGCGCATCGTCGCGGCCCTGGTCGCCGAGGACTACGTCAGCGCGATCTTCGTCGACGACGATCTCGGCCCGATCCCAGGCGCGCTGCCAACCAGCCTGATCGGCATGAAGGGCGCCTCGCGCACCCCGACCCCTTCGATCATGGTGGCGTTCAAGAGCTTCGGCGGCGATTGTGCGACGCCCACAAACTGCGTGGTCGAGGTGGCCGACACCGAGCTGCAGCAGGGCCAGGGCATCCACGGCGCCTTCCACCGCGGCGACACCTTCAACTTCATGGCGGCCGTCGGGCCCGACTTCAAACACGGCTTCGTCGATCAGGACCCGGTCGGCAACGCCGATGTCGCGCCGACCGTGGCGCACGTGCTCGGCCTGCCGCTGGAGGCGAAGGGCAAGCTGACCGGCCGGGTGCTGAGCGAGGCGCTGGCCGACGGCCCGGCCGGCCTGCCGTCGAGCCGACGGGTGGTGCGCTCGGAGCCCGCGGCCGGCGGCTTCGTCACCCAGCTGGACCTCAGCGAGGCGGGCGGCGAGACCTACGACGACGAGGCCGGCGCGCAGGGCCGCACCTTCGGCTTGCGGGCGCCGGAGACGGCCGCATCGGTAGTCACGGGCGCCCCCAGAAGCTTGCCCGGAACCAATTGATAGGCCAAATGTCTCCCGCCGTGGGAGTTCATGAAACGGACGCACGCGCCAACAAAAGGCCGGCCGCGTCTCGCGCTCGAAATCTTGCTGGCCCTGCCGCGTACTAGTTGGAACGCGTTTGGCGCGCCCTTCGCGCCTGCAGCAGAGGATCTTCGTGAATGGGGACACCCCGACGGTTCCGCTGGGGATTTGTCGCACTCGGCATTTTGCTCGTCGCGCTGATTGCGTGGCTGGCGCTGGGCAACAAGCCAGCGAAGCCGAAGGGAACGCCGCCGGTCGGAGTGACCGTGGCGCCGGTGACCGTGCAGGACGTCGCGACCTCGATGTCCGAGCTGGGCGCCGCGCAGGCCTGGCAGGGCGTGCTGATCAACCCACAGATCAACGGACGGCT
Source organism: Caulobacteraceae bacterium (assembly GCA_035553015.1). Classification (GTDB taxonomy): domain Bacteria; phylum Pseudomonadota; class Alphaproteobacteria; order Caulobacterales; family Caulobacteraceae; genus Acaudatibacter. The sequence goes on from DATNEH010000260.1 coordinate 17,267, forward strand.
GGTCTACGTCGCCAGGGAGGGCGATGACGTCCATCCCGGCACGCTGCTCGTCGAGATCGATTGCGGGCCCTACAAGGCGGCGCTCACCCAGGCGCAGGGCGCGCTGAAGCGCGACCAGGCGATCCTGGCCGGCGCGCAGCGCGACCTGGCCCGCTTCCAGACGCTGCTGGCGCAGAACTCGATCGCCCGGCAGACCGCCGAGGACCAGGAAGCCACCGTCAAGCAGAACGAAGGCACGGTGCTTGCCGACCAGGGCTCGGTGGCCGCGGCCCAGGTCAACGTCAACTATTGCAGGATCACATCGCCGATGGCCGGACGCGTTGGCGTGCGCCTGGTCGATCCCGGCAACATCGTCACCACCTCGCTCACGACCGGCATCGTCAGCGTCAATCAGGTCGAGCCGATCGCGGTGCTGTTCACGGTGCCGCAGGGCGACTTCCAGCGGCTCGCCGCCGTCTCCGGCAACTTCACGCGGCCCCTGGCCGTGGAGGCGCTGAGCCAGGAGACCGGGGCCGACCTCGGGGCCGGCGAGCTGATCATCGCCGACAACCACGTCGACCAGACCACCGGCACCGTGCAGATGAAGGCGCGCTTTGCGAACGGCGGGCGCCTGCTGTGGCCGGGCCAGTTCGTCAACATCAAGCTGACGCTGGAGACGCTGCACAACGCCATCACCGTGCCGGCCGCGGCGGTGAACCAGGGTCCGAAGGGCGCCTTCGTCTACCTGGTCGGACCGGGCAACAAGGCGGTCAACCAGCCGGTGAACGTCGTCACCACCGAGGGGACGATCGCCGTCATCCAGGGCGGGCTGACGCCCGGCCAGCAGGTCGTCACCGACGGGCAGATGTCGCTGAAGCCGGGCTCGACCGTGCGGATCAGCGGCCAAGGCGGTCCGGGCGGACCCGGCCATGGCGGTCATGGCGGCCAGGGGAAGGGCGGGGCGGGCGGCAACGGGCCTGGCGCATGAACATATCCGCTCCCTTCATCCGCCGGCCGATCGCGACGTCGCTGATCGCCGCCGCCTTCCTGGTGTTCGGCATCGTCGGTTTCATGAACCTGCCGGTGGCGGCGCTGCCGGAGGTCGACTTCCCGACCATTTCCGTGAGCGCCAGCCTGCCGGGCGCCAGCCCGGAGACGACCGCCTCCAACATCGCCCAGCCGCTCGAGCGGCAGTTCTCCCAGATCCCCGGCGTCACCGAGATGACCTCGGTGAGCTCGCTGGGCTCGACCAGCATCACCGTGCAGTTCGAGCTGTCGCGCAACATCGACTCGGCTGCGCAGGATATCCAGACGGCTGTCAACGCCGCCAGCGGCCAGCTGCCGACCAACCTTCCCTCGGCGCCGCGCATCCGCAAGGTCAACCCGGCCGACGCGCCGATCATGATCATCGGCCTCACCAGCGAGACGCTGCCGCTGTCGACCGTCGACGACTATGCCGAGAACATCCTCAGCCAGCAGATCTCGCGCATCGACGGGGTGGGGCAGGTGTTTGTCGGCGGCCAGCAGAAGCCCGCCGTGCGCATCCAGGTCGACCCCCGCAAGGCGGCCGCGCTCGGCCTGCAGCTCGACCAGATCCGCACCACGATCGCCAGCCAGACCGTCAACACGCCGAAGGGCAACATCGACGGGCCGCTGAAGAGCTACAACATCTACGCCAACGACCAGATCCTGAACGCGGCGCCCTGGAAGGACGTGCTGGTCGGCTACCACAACGGCGCGGGCATCACGCTCAGCCAGATCGGGACCGTCAAGCAGGACGTCGAGAACAACCAGGCCGGCGCCTGGATGTACCCGGGCATCGCCAACAAGGACAGCAACCTGGTGCCCGGTCGCTGCGTGCTGCTGGTCATCTTCAAGCAGCCGGGCGCGAACGTCATCCAGACGGTCGACCGCATCAACAAGGCGCTGCCGGGCCTGGAGGCCGACATCCCGCCGGCGGTCAACGTCACCATGCTGGCCGACCGCACCCAGACCATCCGCGCCTCGGTGCGCGACGTGGAGATCACCCTGCTGATCACCATCGCGCTGGTGGTGATCGTCATCTTCATGTTCCTGCGCGACGTGCGTGCGACGCTGATCCCCAGCGCCATCATCCCGATCTGCCTGCTCTCCACCTGCGCGGTGATGCTGGCGCTGCACTTCAGCCTCGACAACCTGTCGCTGATGGCGATGACCATCGCGGTTGGCTTCGTGGTCGACGACGCCATCGTCATGGAGGAGGTGATCTGGAAACGGATCGAGCATGGCGAACGGCCGTTCACGGCCGCGCTGCAGGGCTCGGGCGAGATCGCCTTCACCATCCTCACCATCTCGATCTCGCTGCTCGCGGTCTTCACGCCGCTGGTCTTCATGGGCGGCGTGGTGGGCCGGCTGATGCAGGAGTTCGCGCTGACGCTCAGCGCCGCCGTGCTGGTCTCGATCGCGATGTCGTTGACGCTGACGCCGATGCTGGCAGGCCAGTTCCTGAAGCAGCCGAAGCCGCCCAGCAACCCCTTCACGCGCTGGCTGGAGCGCTCGTTCGCCAACCTGGAGCGCAGCTATGCGAGCGGGCTGGACTTCGTGTTGCGGCACACCGGCGTCACCCTGGCGGTGTTCCTCGCCACGATGGGGCTGGCGGCCTTCCTCTACATCTCAGTGCCGACCGGCTTTTTCCCGCAGCAGGATACCGGCTTCATCCAGGGCGTGGTGCTGACCTCGCAGGACGCCTCGTTCGCCAAGATGTCGGACAAGATCGACCAGGTGGCCAAGGTCATCACCAGCAACCCCAACGTCGAGGGCGTCGGGTTCTTCCTGGGCTCAGGCGGCGCCAACCAGGCCAACCTCAACATCAGCCTGAAGACGCGCGACCAGGGCCGCACCCGCAACGCCACGGAGATCATCAACGATCTGCGCCCCAAGCTGGGCCGCCTGGTCGGCGTGCGCGCGCTGCTGCAGGCCGCGCAGGACATCCGCGTCGGCGGCCGCACCGGCCAGGCGCAGTACCAGTACACGCTGAGCGACCCCGACCTCGACGAGCTCGACAGCTGGGGCCCCCGGCTGGTCAGCGCCATGCAGCAACTGCCGCAGCTCGTCGACGTCAGCTCCGACCAGCAGTCACAGGGCGCGGCAGTCAACCTCACCATCAACCGGGCGGCGGCCTCGCGGTTCGGCATCGCGCCTGCCGACATCAACAATGCGATCTACAACGTCATCGGCCAGCGGCAGGTGGCCCAGTACTTTACCCAGGTGAACAGCTACCACGTGGTCATGGAAGGCCCGCCGGCCCTGCAGGCGACGCCCAGGATGTTCGACTCGGTCTACATCCTCTCGCCGCTGACCGGCAAGACGGTGCCGCTGTCGCTGTTCGTGCGGGTCGATCCGAACGCCACCTCGAGCCTGACCATCAGCCACCAGTCGAGCTTCCCGGCCACCACCATCTCGTTCAACCTGACGCCGGGCGTCTCGCTCGGCGATGCGACCAAGGCGGTCGAAGCCGCGCGCGAGAAGCTGAATGCGCCGATCAGCCTGTCCGGCTCGTTCCAGGGCACGGCGGCGGCATTCCAGGAGTCGCTGGCCTCCGAGCCCATCCTGATCGCCGCGGCGCTGCTGGCCGTCTACATCATCCTGGGCATCCTCTACGAAAGCTACATCCACCCGATCACCATCCTCTCGACGCTGCCGTCGGCGGGGGTGGGGGCGCTGCTGGCGCTGCTGGCCGCCGGTCAGGACCTCAACGTGATCGGCATCATCGCGATCATCCTCTTGATCGGGATCGTGAAGAAGAACGGCATCATGATCGTCGACGTGGCGCTGAGGCTCGAGCGCGAGCACGGCATGAGCGCCAAGGACGCCGTGCGCGAGGCCTCGCACCAGCGCCTGCGGCCCATCCTGATGACGACCGCCTGCGCGCTCCTCGGCGGCATCCCGATGGTGCTCGGGCAGGGGACCGGATCGGAATTCCGCCAGCCGCTGGGCTGGGCGATCATCGGCGGCCTCACGGTCTCGCAGGTGCTGACCCTCTTCACCACGCCGGTGATCTACATCTACCTCGACCGCATCCGCCGCCGCGTCGAGCCCGGCCCGCAGGACGAGCGGGGCCCCGAACCCGAGCCCGTGAGGTAACGTCGCGTCCGCGTTGACAAGCCGGCGCCCCGCTCGGACGATCCGGGGCAGGCAACCAACTGGAGGTCAGCGCCATGCATGACATCGTGATCCGGGGCGGGCAGATCGTCGACGGGACCGGGGCCGAGCCGCGCATCGGCGACGTCGCCATCGATGGCGGGCTGATCACCGCGGTCGGCGAAGTGGCCGACGCGGGGCGGCGCGAAATCGACGCGGCCGGCCTCGTGGTCAGCCCGGGCTTCATCGACTTGCATACCCACATGGACGCCCAGGTCGGCTGGGACCCGGCGATGACGCCGATCAGCTGGCATGGCGTGACCACCGCCCTGATCGGCAACTGCGGGCTCACCTTCGCGCCCTGCAAGCCGGCCGATCGCGAGACGCTGGCCGGGATGATGGAGACCGTCGAGGACATCCCGCGCCAGGCGATCCTCTCCGGCCTGCCCTGGAGCTGGGAGAGCTACGGCGAATACCTCGACACGCTGGAGGGCATCCGCCCCGGCATCAACATCGCCGGCCTCGTCGGCCACTCGGCGCTGCGCTACTACGTGATGGGCGAGCGCTCGTTCGACGCGGCGCCGACGCCGGAAGAGCTGGAGCGCATGTGCGCCCTGCTGGACCAGGCGATGCAGCGCGGTGCGCTGGGCTTCTCCAACAACCGCTTCGAGCCGCACAAGGCCCCCGACGGCCGCTCGATCCCCGGCACCTTCGCCGGCCTCGACGAGCTGACCGCGCTGGCCAAGGTGGTCGCCAGGCACGGCGGCCTCGCCCAGTTCGTCGGCGCCAAGCTCGACGAGCTGCGCCAGATCAACGAGGGAAGCGGCGCGCGCATCCTGTTCAGCTACGGCGTCGGGCCCAACCAGGGCGACGGCGCGTTCAGCGCCGGGCGCCTGGAGGACCTCGCCGACGGCCGCGACATCACCGCCATCACCCACGTGCGCGGCTCGGGCTTCCTGTTCAGCCTGGCGGGCCTGGTTCCGTTCCGCGGTCCGACCTGGAATGAGCTGCGGAGCAAGGACGCGGCCGGGCGCCTGGCGATGATTGACGACCCGGAGACCGCCCGCGCCCTCGCCGCGGAGGACGAGACGCGCGCGCCGCTCGGCCAGATCTTCTACCTCGGCTCCGGCGAGACCCCGGTCTACGCCGCCGCGGACGAAGTGAGCGTCGACAAGCTGGCCGCGCAGTCGGGCGAGAGCTTCGCCGAGCTGTTCATCCGCCTGTCGCGCGAGCAGCGCGGCCGCGCCTTCTTCTGCTACCGGATGTTCTCGCAGAACGTCGACGAGCTGGCCCACGTGATCGCCAGCGACCACGCCTTCCCGAGCCTCGGCGACGCCGGCGCGCACGTCTCGCAGATCATGGACGGCGACTGGGCGACGTTCATCCTCGCCTACTGGATCCGCGAGCGGAAGCTCTTCAGCCTGGCCGACGGCGTCCGCCGCATGACTTCGGGTCCCGCGCGGGTGCTGGGCCTGACCGACCGCGGCGTGCTGGCGCCCGGCAAGCGCGCGGACATCAACGTGTTCGACTTCGACAAGGTCGCCCAGCTGCAGCCCGAGATGGTGAACGACTTCCCCGGCGGCGCGCCACGCTACGTCCAGCGCGGCCGCGGCTACCGGGCGGTGCTGGTCAACGGCGAACTGGCGCTGGAGAACGACGAGCTCACCGGCGCCCGCTCCGGCCAGATCCTGCGCCAGTCTTCCGGCGCGATGGCGACGGCGGCGGAATAGGCGCACCGCCTCGCCGTTGATATAAAGATTTCTTTATATCGTAATTGACTCGGCGCCGTGACGCGCGCCTTATGCGCAGGTCGAGGTTCCCCGGGGTATGCGCACCTTGGGGCTAAGAGGGAATTCGGTGAGGTCCTGAGCCTGGGTTCAGGGCCGAAGCCGGAGCTGCCCCCGCAACTGTGAGCGGCGAGCCGTTGTCCGACACGTGTCACTGACGCGCCGAGCTTCATCGGTGGCGCGCCGGGAAGGCCGGGGCAGCAGCGTCGACCCGCGAGCCAGGAGACCTGCCCCGACAGACAACGTCCGCCGGCGGGGTGTCCGGTCAGGCCGCAAGTCAGCCTGCGACCGGCCGCCGCCGCCCGCTGGCCTGCTCGCGTCTGACCGCCTCGCACAACAGAAAGTGGTTCGAGGCTCATGACCGTCACCGTGGCCACCCTGGGCTTTCCCCGCATCGGCCCCCGCCGTGAGTTGAAGACCGCGCTCGAGCGCTACTGGGCCGGCAAGTCCGATCGCCAAGCCCTGCTGGAGGCGGCCGGGGCCCTGCGCGCCGTCGCCTGGGCGCGCCAGCGCTCGCTGGGAGCCGACCACCTCCCCAGCAACGACTTCTCGCTCTATGACCACGTACTCGACATGAGCGTGACGCTTGGCGTCATCCCGCCGGTCTACGGCTGGAAAGGCGGCCAGGTTGACCTCGACACCTACTTCGCCATGGCGCGCGGCGGCGAGGGCGAGGCCGATCACGCCGACTGCGGCCACGGCCATCGCCACGCCGTCGACGCGCCCGCCGCCGAGATGACCAAGTGGTTCGACACCAACTACCACTACCTGGTGCCGGAGGTGTCGCCCGGGCAGACGTTCGAGCTGGCGTCGACCAAGGCCATCGACGAGTTCAACGAAGCCAAGGCGCTCGGCCTGCAGACGCGCCCGGTGCTGCTCGGGCCGGTGACCTTCCTGAAGCTCGCCAAGAGCAAGCGCCGGGGGTTCGATCCGCTCAGCCTGCTGGATGACGTACTGCCCATCTATGCCGCGCTGCTGAACCGGCTCGAGCTCGCCGGAGCGACGTGGGTGCAGATCGACGAGCCGTGCCTTGCACTCGATCTTTCCGGCGGCGAGCGCGCGGCGTTGGCTCGGACCTATCGGCTGCTGTCGCAGACAGCTCCGGGCGTGAAGCTGATGCTGACGACCTACTTCGGCGGGCTCGGCGCCAATCTGCCGACCGCCCTGGCTCTGCCGGTGGCCGGCCTGCATGTCGATCTGGTGCGCGCGCCGGAGCAACTGGACGCAGTGCTCGCCGGGGCGCGGCCCGGCCAGCTGCTCTCGCTGGGGGTGATCGATGGCCGCAACGTCTGGCGCGCCGACCTGAGCGGGCTGCTCGGCTGGCTGGAGCCGTTGGCGGCGAACCGCGACCTCGTGCTCGCCCCCTCCTGCTCGCTGCTGCACGCGCCGATCGACCTGGCGCTGGAGAAGTCGATCGATCCGCAGGTGCGCAGCTGGCTGGCGTTCGCTTCCCAGAAGATCGAGGAGCTGTCGGCGCTTGCTACGGCCCTGAACCGAGGGCGGGCGGCGGTAGCCGAGGCGCTGGCCACATCCGATGCCGCGGCTGCATCGCGCAAGACCTCGCCGAAGATCCACGACGAGGCCGTCGCCCGGCGCCTGGCAGGCGTCACCGAGCGCATGGCCCGCCGGAACTCCGCCTTCGGAAAGCGCCAGGCGATCCAGATCGCCCGCCTCGACCTTCCGGCGATGCCGACCACCACCATCGGCTCGTTCCCGCAGACCGCCGCGGTCCGCAAGGCGCGCGCCGACCACGACAAGGGCGTGCTCGGCGAGGCCGGCTATGAGAGCTTCCTGCGAGAAGAGACGGCGCGCGTCGTGCGCTGGCAGGAAGAGATCGGGCTCGACGTGCTGGTGCACGGCGAATTCGAGCGCAACGACATGGTGCAGTACTTCGGCGAGCAGCTCGAAGGGTTCGCCTTCACCCGCCACGGCTGGGTGCAGTCCTACGGCTCGCGCTGCGTGCGCCCGCCGATCCTGTTCGGCGATGTCTCGCGGCCGAAGCCGATGACGGTCGCGTGGTGGCGCTACGCCCAGAGCCTGACGGGCAAGCCGATGAAAGGCATGCTCACCGGTCCGGTGACGATCCTCAACTGGTCGTTCGTGCGCGACGACATACCGCGCGAGCTGGCCTGCCGGCAGATCGCGCTGGCGATCCGCGACGAGGTTGTCGACCTGGAGGCGGCGGGCGCCAAGATCATCCAGATCGATGAGGCGGCGCTGCGCGAGGGCCTGCCGCTGCGTCGGGATGCGTGGGGCGGCTATCTCGACTGGGCGGTCGCGTGCTTCCGGCTGGCCGCATCGGGCGTCGCCGACCAGACCCAGGTCCACACGCACATGTGTTACTCCGAGTTCAACGACATCATTGCGGCCATCGGGGCGATGGACGCCGACGTGATCTCGATCGAGACGGCGCGATCGAAGATGGAGCTTCTGGACGCCTTCTCGAGCTATCGCTACCCGGCCCAGATCGGTCCCGGCGTCTACGACATCCACTCGCCGCGCATACCCACGGTGGATGAAATGACCGACCTGCTCGCCGCGGCGCAGCAGCGGCTGTCGATCGGCCAGCTGTGGGTCAATCCGGACTGCGGGCTGAAGACCCGCAAATGGCCGGAGACCTGCGCGGCGTTGGCGAACATGGTGGAGGCGGCGAGGCGCGCCCGCCGCGCGACGGTCGCCTGAGCGCAATCCGTCCTACCCGCACCTCGTCACGCCGGCGGCGGCCAGCAGCGCTGGTCGGTCTGTGCGCAGGTCGCGGCCGTCGCGGCGGGTGGGGTAGGGGGCGTCGCCCTTCAGGCCGCGCCAGAGCGCGCGGTTGAAGCGCGGGGTGTCGAGGCGGTCTTCGCTGGAGAAGTCCTGGCCGGCCATCGCCGCGGTCCAGTAGGCGGGCGAACGCGGCGGCGCGCCCGGGCAGCCGGCTTCCGCGCTCGTGGGGGGCGGCAGCGGCAGCTGCGTGGTGCGCAGCACCGCCGGAACCTCGGCGGTGAACGTCCAGTCGGCCTGCTTGGGATCGAATACGTCCGCCATCGGGGCGGCGAGCGCATCGTTGAGCCCCATCGGCTGCAGGCCGAGGACCGCCTCGATGGTCTTGATCATGTTCACCGTCGTGTAGCGCTGCGAGACCACCGCGCCGTGCTTCACGTAGGGGCCGACCACGAAGCCGATCGAGCGGTGCGCGTCGACGTGGTCGGGGCCGTCCTGCGCGTCGTCCTCAATGATGAACACCAGCGTGTCCTTGGCGAACGGGCTCTGGGCGAGCTTCTGGATCACCAGGCCGACCGCGTAGTCGTTGTCGGCAAGCTCGGTCTCCACCGAGTTGATCCCGTCGAGCCCCTGCGCGAACGAGCCGGTGTGGTCGTGCGGCAGGCGCAGCAGCATCAGTGACGGGGCCTGGCGCTTGGCGGCGAAGCCGTCGAATTCGCGCGCCCATTCCTTGTAGCGCCAGTAGTCGGCGAGCGCCTGGTTGAAGCCCCAGAAGTAGGGGTCGGTGACCGGCATCAGCGCCGGCTTGTCGACGTAGAAGACCACGTGGCCGGTCTTCCACGGCTCGCGCTCGAGCGGGATCTGGTACGGGCCGGTGGCGGCCTCGTAACGCGTCAGGTCGCCGAAGAAGCCGTAGTTGCGCACCGTGAGACCGGCGCGCTGCGCGGCGTCCCAGATATAGCCGCGGCCCTCCTCGTCGTCCGGGCCGTCGGGCGCGCCGATGTCGCGCGCGCCCGGCAACACGTTCGCATCGGCCGGCGAGAGCGGGTTGGCCTGGCGGCGCTCGGCCGACGTCGCGTAGCCGACGTTGACGTTCCGGTTGGCCCCCTCCTGATCGTACTGCAGGCCGCGCTCGGCGTAGTTCACCGGCGCCTCGCGCTCGGTCCAGTCGTCGGTGCGCGCTGCTGTGGTCCAGTCCCAGCCGGTGTTGCTGCTCTCGCCGCTATCGAAGAAGGCGTCGAGGTCGACGAACTGGCGCGCGATCGCATGCTGGTTGGGCGTCATCGCGCGGCCGAAGATGGCGAGCCTGGGGTCGCCGTTGCCGACTTCGAGGTCGCCCAGCACCTGATCGTAGGTGCGGTTCTCCTTCACGATGTAGATCACGTGATGGATGTGCGCCTTCAGGAACGCCATGGTCTCGTCGCCCTCGCCGGCGTGCGAGCGGGCGGAATAACGGTTGTTGGCCTCGACCTGGCGGGTCAGGCTGGCGAGCTCGGCCGGCGCGGGCGGGGCCAGCGTCAGGAAGCCGGCCTTCTCCCGCTGCCAGACGTACTCGTTCGTCCCGCGGCAGATATCGTCGTGGTGCGCATCGATGCCGAGGTTGATGCGGCAGGCGTCCGGGACCGGCCCGGTGTTGCTCTTGCCGTTCACCACGAAGAGCCGGCGCCCGTCGGGCAGCGCCGCCACCGCGGTCGGATACCAGCCGGTGGGGATCAGGCCGACCAGGCGGCTCGCGGACGGTTCGGGCGCGAGGCGGATCACCGCCAGGTCGTTGGCCCCGCCGTTGGTGGCGTAGAGCGTGCGCCCGTCGCCGGAGAGCGCCAGTCCGTTCGTGCCGGCTCCGCCGAGCCTGGCCAGAGCCGGCGGCGCGCCGGGCCCGAGCGCGGCGGGGAAGGCGCCGATGAGGCGGCCGCTCCGCGTGTCCAGCACCGCGACGTGGTCGGCGTTGTCGAGCGCCGCGTAGAGTCGCGTCCCGTGCGCTGCGAAGGCGACCGGCTGGCCGCGGACGCTGGTGCGGCTGGCGACCCGCAGGCCATGGCCGGTCACGTCGAGCGCGATCACCTCGCGGTCGCGCTCGCTGGCCACGAACGCCCGCGTCGGCGAGGTCCAGATCACCGCGCGCGGATAGCTGCCGCCGGGCTGGCCGCTCTTGGCCGGATCGATCACGCCGGGACGCAGGTCCTGCTCGGTCAGCGCGCCGGAGCCAAGGTCGATCAGCGTGACCGACTCGTTCTGCACGTTGGCGACCAGCAACTGCCTGCCGTCCGGGCTCACCGCCAGAGGGCCGGCCTCTGGCTTGACCGCCAGGCCGACGCCGGCGGCGTGGCCGAGCTTGAATGTGCGCCCCAGCCCGAACTGGCCCGCCTGGCTCACGTACTCGTAGACCACGTCGTCGACGCCGCCGGAGACGAAGAACCGCGCGCCGGACGGATCCCACGCGAGGCCGAGAAAGGTGTTCGGAACGCGGATCACCTGGCGCTGGACCGGCTTCCCGCCGGACACGGCGAAGACGAAGACGTATTCCTCCGACATGTCGGCCACGCGGGCGCCGGCCTTGTCGAAGTAGAGGTTGTAGCCGCTGGTCAGCACCAGCAGCGTGCGCGCGTCCGGCGACAGCGCCACCGCCGAGGCCTGCCCGGCCGTGTAGTTGGGATCGCCGGCCAGGCCCGGGTTCAGCGGCTCGAAGATCGCGCCGGGCGCTGCGCGCGGCGTGATGAACTGACCGGTGGGCGTGAACTGTGGTGGCTCGGCGCGGGCCCCGGTCGCGACGCCAAATCCTGCGGTCAACGCCAGCGCGGCCGCAACTCCCCACCGGATCTGTCTCATCGCCAGCCGCCCCCCGCGCACGAATGTCAGAGTCTATCCTTTGGCCGGGTTTGACGACGATCATGTGTCAGGCGTCCGGGTGAGGCAGGGTCAAGCTTGGCCGCGACAGCGCGGCCCTTCGACCTGGCGCGTCGATGCGCCTATGAAGGCGCGTGACCGACACCGCCGCCCGCGCCGCCGCGCCGCCGAGCCGGCCTGCGCTCCGCCCCAACCCCGGGCCGGAGCTCAGCGTCGTGGCGCCGACCTTCAATGAGCGCGCCAACGTCGAGAAGCTGGTCGCCAAGCTCGGGGCGACGCTGGCCGGCGTCGCCTGGGAAGTGATCTTCGTCGACGACGACTCGCCGGACGGCACCGCCCAGCTGGTGAAGGAGCTGGCCGCGGGGGATGCGCGGGTGCGCGGCATCCGCCGGGTCGGCCGCCGCGGCCTCGCCGGCGCGGTGATCGAAGGCGCGCTGGCCAGCGCCGCGCCATACGTGGCGGTGATCGACGCCGATATGCAGCATGACGAGACGCTGCTGCCGCGGATGCTGGCGGTGCTGCGCGGCGGCGAGACCGACCTGGTGGTCGGCAGCCGCTACCTTGACGCCGCCGGCCTGGAGCAGGGGCTGTCGCCGATCCGCAAGGCCGGCAGCCAGCTCGCCACGGCGCTGGGCAAGAAGGCGCTCAAGGCCGACGTCTCCGACCCGGTCAGCGGCTTCTTCATGATCCGGCGCGAGGCGGTCGAGCGGGTGGCGGGGCGTCTCGAGCCGGGCGGCTTCAAGATCCTGTTCGACATCATCGCCTCGCAGGAAGCGCCGCTGCGCATCAAGGAACTGCCCTACGCGTTCCAGGCCCGCGAGGCCGGCGAGAGCAAGATGGGCGGGCGCGTCGCGCTCGAATACCTGGGTCTGGTCGCGGCGAAGCTCTCCGGCGACCTGATCTCGCCCCGGATGGTGTTCTTCGGTCTGGTCGGCCTCTCCGGTGTGGCCGTGCACATGGCCGTGCTGGCGGTCGCACATGCGCTGATCGTGCGGTTCGCCTACGCGCAGGCGTTGGCCGCGCTGACCGCGATGACCTCGAACTACTTCGTCAACAACGCCGTCACCTACCGCGACCGCCGGCTGAAGGGCTGGTGGCTGCTGGGCGGCTACCTGCGCTTCTGCGCGCTCTGCAGCGTCGGGTTCGCCGCCAACGTCGCCGTCGCGGCGGAGCTCAAGGCGCACGCGGCGCCCTGGTGGGCGGCCGGGCTGATCGGCGCGGCCTGCGGCGCCGTGTGGAACTATGTCAGCACCTACCTGGGCGTCTGGTAGGGCGCCGGCGCGCCGGCCGGCGCTGAGGGCGCTCTCGCCACGAGTCGCGCTGTCGGCGGTGGTGGTCGCGGCGCTGGCGGTGCGGCTGATCGCGGGTGCGCTGGGGCCGCTCAGCGAGGACGAGGCCTACTACCGGCTCTGGTCCCTGCAGCCGGCGCTTGGCTACTTCGACCATCCGCCGATGATCGCCTGGTGGATCTGGGCGGGACGCCAGATCGCCGGCGACACGCCGCTCGGCGTGCGGCTGCTGCCGATCCTCGCGGCCGGCGTCACCACCCTGCTGACCTTCGACCTCGCCCGCGCGCTCGGCTTCTCCGAGTGCGTCGCCGCGCGCGCCGGGGTCTGGCTGAACGCCACCGTGCTGATGGGCCTGGGCGGCCAGCTGGCCGTGCCGGATCAGCCGAACGCGCTCTTCTGGACCGCCACGCTCTGCTGCGCCGTTCGGGCCACCTCCGGACGGCCGGCCTGGTGGCTCGGCGCGGGGGCGATGGCGGGGCTGGCCTGCCTCTCGAAATACTCGGCGCTGTTCCTCGCGCCCGGCGTGCTGCTGTGGCTGGCTCTGACGCCCGACGGCCGGCGCGCCTTGCGCACGCCCTGGCCGTGGCTCGCGGCCGCCGTCGCGCTCGCCGTCTTCGCGCCGAACATCGCCTGGAACGCCAGTCACGGCTGGATGACCTTCGCCAAGCAGTTCGGCCGCATCGAGCCCACCGCCGGCCTGCAACCCAGTTACGTGCTCAAGTTCGTCACCGATCAGTTCGTCCTGCTGAACCCGCTGATCGCGGTGTTCGTCGGCCTCGCGGTTCGCCGACGCATCGCTTGGCCGCTGCTGGCCATCGCCGCGCCGTTCGCGGCCTACCTCCTCGTGCACAGCCTGCACGACGAGGTGCAGGGCCAGTGGCCCGCGCCGCTCTACCCCATGCTGATGGTGGCCGCGGCGGCCGCCGCCGAGGGCGTCACCGGGTGGCGCGCAGGCCTGCGCGCCGCCGCCGCGCCACTGGCGTTCGCCGTCTTCCCGGCGATGCTGGCGTTCACGCTCCTCCCGTCGGACGGCCGGTTGCCGTTCCGCGACCCGGCGATGTCCCTCCGCGGCTGGCCGGCGTTCCTGCACGCGGTCGAGGCGGCGCGCGTCAAGGCCGGCGCATCCTGGATCGGCGCGCCCACCTACGGCATCGCCGCCCAGCTCGCCGCCTCGCCCCACATCCACGCGCCGGCGGTGGAGTTCTACGAGCGGGAACGGTTCACGTTCGAGACTCCGGCCGAGCGGGCCGACTTCAGCAAGCCTGGCCTGATCGTCGTGCCGGGGCGCGGCGCCGGGGCGGGCGCGATGCGCGGGTGCTTCGCCAGCGTGCAGATGCTGCCTGAAATCGACCGCGGCGCAGGACGCGGCATGACCCGGTACGCCGTCTTCAGGGTCGAAGGGCCGAAGCGCGACATCCAGCGGACCGGGTGCTTCCGGCCGCCGCTGCTGAAGTTCTGATCGATCCCGCGCCGCGGCCCTGGCGCGACGCCCTGCAACTCGCGATGGCCGGAACTTTCCGACAAGGCACAGGTTCCGCGCATAGGGCCGGTCAGGCCGGAGGCGGGACGACCGGGCATGGCCCAAGCGGACGACAGACCGGGCGAGCGGGAAAGCGCGACCGGGCGGCCAGAGACCGGGCGGCCAGAGACCGGGCGGCCTGACCACAAACCCGAGACGCAGAAGAAGCCGAGCCCGTTCAGCAATCCGCTGGTGCTGCTCGGCATCGGCGTGGTGGTCGTCATCGTGCTGGTCAGCGGCCTGCTCTGGTGGCTCGAGGCGCGGCGGTGGGAATCGACCGACGACGCCTACGTCGACGGCCACATCGTCCGGTTGGCGCCGCAGGTCTCCGGCGTCGTCGTCAAGGTCTACGTCACCGACAACGCCCGGGTGGTCGCCGGACAGCCGATCGTCGACATCGATCCGGCCACCTTCAGCGCCCAGTACAAACAGGCCGCCGCCCAGGCGGCGCAGTCCGAGGCGCAGATCGGCCAGCAGGAGGCCCAGGTCACCGCGGCCAAGGCCACGTATGCCCAGGCGCTCGCCGATGCGACCGCCGCCGCAGCGCAGGCCCAGCAGGCGGCCGACGACCTCGCCCGCTATCGTCATCTGCGCGCGATCGCCGCGCCGGCCGTCTCGGCGCAGCAGTTCGACCAGGCGCTGCAGACCGCGCGCAACACGGCGGCCCAGCACCAGTCGGCGCTGAAGAAGGCGCAGAACGCCGCCGCCCAGGTCACCGCCGCCGAGGCGCAGATCAAGGCGTCCGAGGCGCAGCACGCCGCCAGCCAGGCGCAGGCGCAGCAGACCCGGATCACGCTGGGCTACGCCCGCATCGTGTCGCCGCTCGACGGCCACGTCGCCAACCTCAACATCGCGCCCGGCGGCTTCGTGCAGCCAGGCCAGGAGCTGATGGCGATCGTGCCGGACAACCTCTGGATCACCGCCAACTACAAGGAGACCCAGCTCGACCTGATGCGCGTGGGCCAGCGCGCCGACGTGCGGATCGACGCCTGCAGTGGCGCGCCGGTGCGCGCGCACGTCGACTCGATCCAGCGCGGCGCGGGCCAGGCGTTCGCCCTGCTGCCGCCCCAGAACGCCACCGGCAACTTCGTCAAGGTGGTGCAGCGCGTGCCGGTGAAGATCGTCTTCGACCGCCTGCCCGAGGATTGTCCGATCGGGCCGGGCATGTCGGCGGCGCCCAGGGTGCTGGTGCGGCCATGAGCGAGGCCGCGGCGACAGGCGCGGAAGACTGGACTCCCGAACGCTCGGCCGCCGGCCCGCACTCGCCGTGGCTGATCATCTTCGTGATCTCGATCGCGACCTTCATGGAGGTGCTCGACGTCTCGGTCGCCAACGTCGCGCTCGACCATATCGGTGGCTCGCTGTCGGCCAGCTACGACGAGACGACCTGGGTGCTGACCAGCTACCTGATCTCCAACGCCGTCGTCATCCCGATCTCGGGCTGGCTCTCCGACGTCATCGGCCGCAAGCGCTACTATATGCTCTCGGTGGCGCTGTTCGCGGTCTCCTCGCTGGCGTGCGGGCTGGCGCCGAACCTGACCTTCCTGATCATCGCCCGCATCCTGCAGGGCATCGGCGGCGGCGGCTTGGCGCCTTCCGAGCAGGCGATGATGGTCGACACCTTCCCGCCGCGGCAGCGCGGCATGGCGTTCGCGGCCTACGGCATCGTGGTGATCGTCGGCCCGATCCTCGGCCCCACCCTCGGCGGCTGGATCACCGACAGCTTCTCCTGGCACTGGGTGTTCCTGATCAACGTGCCGATCGGCATGCTCTCGCTCATCCTGGTCGGCATGCTGGTCGACGAGCCCGAGGCGCTGCAGAAGGAGCGCCAGGAGAAGCTCGAGGGCGGGCTCAAGGTCGACCTGGTCGGCTTCCTGCTGGTGGCCGGCGCGCTCGGCTTCCTGGAGGTGACGCTCGACCGCGGCCAGCGCGACGACTGGTTCTCCAG